>CABYZQ010000003.1 GCA_902523535.1 uncultured Pelagibacteraceae bacterium | reverse complement strand
GCAGGTGGTAATGCAATTGGCATAAAAACAGATATTAGATTTGAAGATCAAGTGCTTGCTGCTGTAGACAAAACAGTAGAGACTTTTGGTGGAATTGATATCTGCATTAATAATGCGAGTGCTATTAGTCTTACACCAACTCTAAACACGGACATGAAAAAGTATGACTTGATGCATAATATTAATACTCGTGGAACATTTATGGTTTCAAAATCATGTATTCCTCACTTAAAAAAAGGAAATAACCCTCATATACTGAATTTAGGTCCACCATTAAATATGCAGAGTCAATGGTTCAGTCCTCATGTTGCCTATACTATGGCAAAATATGGTATGAGCATGTGTACTCTTGGTATGTCAGAAGAATTAAAATCTGCTGGCATTGCTGTAAACTCACTATGGCCTAGAACTATGATCGATACCGCGGCTGTGAATAATATACTAGCTGCATCAATGGATGATCAAGGGAAAAGTAAGTGCAGAACTCCAGCTATCATGGGTGATGCTGCTTATATTATTTTAACTCAAGATTCTAAAAAGTTTACTGGGAATATGTGTGTCGATGACAGCACAATAATACACTCTGGAAAGACTGATTTATCAGAATATCTCGCGACACCAGATGCTGAGCCATTTCCAGATTTCTTTGTAAATGATAATGACGGGGAAATTAAATTAGATTAATTGATCTAAACCATATGGAACAATTTAATTTTAAGCAGTTTATGCAGATACTGTATAGAATTTTAACATTTCCTATGATGGCCTTGATGATCTTTTTAGTGCTTCTAGCATTTTTGTATATTTTCTGATTTAAATTCAGTCGTCATACCTTTTAGTGTTGCATGAAGGAATTGTTGTATCATAAATACTTTGTTGTTCGCCAGAGCAACAAGGATCAATATTAATTTTGCAATTTGGACACTGATAATGGCCGTGAACCTCAATGGGGTTCACTTGCTTACTGCACCACATACAATCTGTAAGAATCATATGCAATTATACTACTAACTATGCTTTTTATAGAAATAAATTGATAAGAAGTAAAATAGAGGTGTTCCAATTAACCATGCAGACTGAGATTGCAATGTAATTTCGCGCTCACCAAATGATATAAGTGTAGGATTGAAAAATGATCCTAATGGCATTAACGGTGCCCAAGATAACAAGGCATCCCCTCCTACCTGGTTGTGATAAATTATTGTCTCTACTATAAAATTTTGTCCCATAAACCAAACAAAAAAAATAGTGAAAAATAAAAAACTAAACTTGTGATAATTTTCTACTTTATTAGGAAAAAGCCAGTACACCAATATAATTGCGAACCAAACTATTCCCGTATCGGCTAGTGAGTTTACTAACCAGTTAATATTCAAAGGTATCGCGCAGCTGAGTGCTTCTGAGCGCCTGAGTGTTACTTCATCACCATTTAAAATGCCATAATTTACCCATAGTTCCCATCCAAAGGCAGCAATTAAAAAAGAAGATAAAAGCGTGAATACTATCCACTTCTTCATTTGTTTTTTATAAGTTAAATAAGCCGCAAGGATTAAAGGAGCTAAGGCTGATGAATAAACAACAATCACTCTTCTCCACTCAACGCTGTCTAATCCACAATCAGGCAACCACATCGTTAGATGTTACTTATAACAAAATATAATATAATTGACACTGCAACAATTGAGTACCAGGTGATAACCCAGTTTCTAGCTACGTTAGGATTAATGTCCTTCTTTTTTTCAAGATCTTCTTTTTTCTGGTACGGACCTAATTTTTCATAAAATTTCATATTTAAAATTTGTTTTGTTTATTGAGTAGCAATTTGTTTGGTATGCCCGCTCGGGTTCGAACCGAGGACAACTCCCTTAAAAGGGGAGTGCTCTACCAACTGAGCTACGGGCACATATTCTCATTTATATATACGAATATTAGCTAAATATATACGTATTTTTGTATTTCAAGTAGATATCTCACATCATATCCAATTCAAGTCTAGCGATTTCTGACATGCGTGACATATCCCACGGAGGATCCCATACTAAATCGACACTTACATTGTTTACACCTGGTACATCGACTACTGCTTGTTTAACTTTTTTAGGCATTTCATCTGCGACAGGACAATGAGGTGTAGTTAAAGTCATATGAATCAAAACATCATTAGTTGGTGAAACTTCACATTTGTAAATCAATCCTAATTCATAAATATCAACAGGAATTTCAGGGTCAAATACTGTCTTGAGAGCGTCAATAATTTTTTGATCTTCTAACTTTTCCATTAATTACTAATTGAAAAGTTTGACAAAAACACCGTAGCCATTTTCATCTAGTTCATCTACTGGTATAAATTTTAATGAAGCAGAATTAATGCAATATCTAAGTCCAGTTTCTGTTGGCCCATCATTAAATAAATGGCCTAAATGAGCATCGCCGTATTCACTTCTAACTTCAGTTCTCGTCATGCCAAGTGATTTATCAACAATTTCGACTATTTCTGTTCCATCGATTGGGCGATCAAAGCTTGGCCAACCTGTACCTGAGTCAAACTTATCTAAAGATGAGAATAGTGGCTCTCCAGAGATAACATCTACGTAAATACCTTTTTCTTTGCTATCCCAGTACTCATTTGCAAAAGGTCTCTCTGTGCCATCGTTCAGTGCAACAGCCTTTTGTTCATCGGTTAGCTTACGTATTGCTTCAGCTCTTTCCTCAGGTGTCGCTGAACACCAAAATGGAGTCTCAATTACATCTACTTTAGTCATATCGTATCCTTCTAAATCAACTTCTGAAAAAGCATTATTACTATACAACAACTGTAAAACAATAAATAGAAGTAATAAGGCTATATACACAGGATATAATCTCATAATCTATTCTTTCAAAGCATTTTTAAAAGTATGCCAAGCAAGTGTTGCGCATTTAACTCTCATAGGGAAATCTTTGACACCTTTAAGAGCATAAAGAGAGTCATCTTCATCAATAGTGCTAAGTGAATCTTCAGAACCCTTCACCAGGTCAGTAAAATCTTTGAACATATTTTCTGCATAGGACAGTTTTTTACCTTTTAATTTTTCAGTCATAAGTGAAGCAGATGCTACTGAAATAGCACATCCTTCTCCTGAAAATTTAATATCTTTTATAATATCATCATCAACAAATAACGTAAGACTTACCTTATCTCCACACAATGGGTTATGTCCGTGAGCACTTTTATTGTGAGTTTCACATTCGCCAAAATTTCTAGGCTCTTTACCATGATCGAGTATTATTTCTTGATATAATTCTTTGAGTAATTCATTCATTTTATAAAAAATTCCTTACATTTAATTAATGCATTTATAAAAATATCAACTTCTTCAATAGTGTTATACACCCCAAAAGATAATCTAGATGTTGAATTGACACCCAGATGTTTCATAAGTGGCTGGCAACAATGGTGCCCTGCTCGTACTGCAATCCCTTCTACATCTAAAAATGAAGAGACTTCATGTGAATGAATATTTTCTATATTAAATGAAATAATTGAATTTCTATTATCTCCATCGCCATATATTTTAACAAAGTCAAGTTCACTAATTTTTTCATAAGCATACTTAGTGAGCTCTTCTTCATGATTAATTATGTTTTCTATGCCTATATTATTCATATAGTCTATCGCTATACCCAAGCCATGAGCCTCAGCAATTGGAGGTGTACCTGCCTCATATTTTGCAGGTAACTCAGCGTAAGAAACTTTATCAGTTGTTACCTCTCCAATCATTCCTCCACCGCCTTGATAAGGGGGCATTTCGTCTAAAAGATTCTCTTTTCCATAGAGGACCCCAATGCCTGATGGTCCATATGTTTTATGGCCCGAAAATACAAAAAAATCACATTCAAGTTTTTGTACATCAATTTTTAAGTGCGCGGCTGACTGACATCCGTCTAATAAAATTGCTACATTATTTCTTTTGCAAATACTTGAGACTTTTTCGTCAATCTTACTACCATACACATTTGAAAGGTGAGTCAAGGCAGCAATTTTAGTTTTAGGAGTTATAAGACTTTCAAAGTGATTTACATCAATCTCTCCAGACTCAGTTATGTTTGCAAATTTAATTACCACTCCATATTTATCTCTTAAAAAATACCATGGTATTAAATTTGAGTGATGTTCCATTAGAGATAATATAATTTCATCTCCAGTACTCATATATTTATCGTAAAATGTTTGCGCTACAAGATTTATGCTCTCTGTTGCACTTTTTGTGAAAATTATTTCATTTTCTGATTTAGCATTTATGAAACTTTGTATTTTCTTTCTAGCATCTTCATACCGTAATGTTGATTCTACTGATAGCGTATGAACACCTCTACTTACATTTGAATAGTGACTTTTGTAGAATTGATTTAGTTCATCAATGACTACTTGTGGCTTTTGCGCAGAAGCAGCCGTGTCAAAGTATACTAAATCCTTTGTCTTAAGAATTTTTTTAGAAAGAATAGGAAAATCTTTTCTAATATCTTTATGTAAAGTTTTATCTTTATTCATTATTAGCAATTTTGGTTAATGTAATCCCTTGCTTTAGATTGCATTTGTACATTTTCAATTTTATTTAAAAATTCACTAAGAAAACCCTGCATATATAATTTTTCTGCGTCGCTCTTTTCTATACCTCTCGAAGCCAGGTAAAAAAGTACTGAATCATCTGGTTTACCAGAAGCAGCTCCATGAGAGCAAACGACATCATCATTATTAATTTCTAAGATTGGAGTTAAATTTATTTTTGACTCATCAGACATAACTAAACCTTTACTTATTTGACTAGATACCGTGTCTGAACAATCGTCATCTACGAAAACCTTGCCTTTAAATGTGACATTAGATTTGCCTCGTGAAACTGTTTTGAAAGAACAATCAGATATAGCAGACTGTGACATATGAGAAATATCAAGTTGATTTTTACAGTTAGTAGAGTCTGCAATCACCACCCCACTGCCAATATATTTAGAATTTTTTTCGTTTAATGAAATTTTAGTAATATTAGACATTTCTTTTGAGCCATTTGAGAAGTTAAAATCTCTAAAAATGCAGTTAGATTGAAGATCACAATTGTGAACAAAAGAATTCTTTGTTGATACATTAAATTTGTTAAATCTATATATTTCAAATACAGCATTTGGTCTCATAATGGTATTCATTTTAATGTCAGTAGCACTTTCATAATTTGCTTCATCTATAAACTCTAGTGTAGCATTATCATGTATTTGAAGATTGATAGTAGCTTTGATATCTTGCTTTTCATTACATGTTAAATGAATACGATTATTGATTTTAGATTTTTTAATTTCAATATCTATAGTGGGACTGCTCTCACTGTTTGAACAGTTTATCTTTATTTCATCAGAAGGGTTCTGAATATTAATCTTTTCAGATATTTCTATGACACAATCTAAAGAGCTAACTGACTTCATTTAACTTCATACCCTTCATTATCTATTCTTGAAGCCAAAGATTTATCTCCAGACTCTATTATAGATCCATCGCCAAAAACGTGGACATGATCAGGCTCGATATATTCTAGCAGTCTCAAGTAGTGAGTTATTATTAAGAATGACCTTTTTCCATCTCTCAGCTTATTTACAGCTTCTGAGGTACTTTTAAGTGCATCAACATCTAATCCAGAATCGGTCTCATCCATTATGATTAAACTTGGATCAAGCAAGTCCATTTGAAGGACCTCATTTTTCTTTTTTTCTCCACCTGAAAATCCTGCATTTACAAATCTGCTATGCATTTCCATGGGAATATTTAAGTTTCTTGATTTTTCTTTTAGTATTTTCAAAAACTCACCCGCATCTATTGGATTTTCTCCACGAGATTTTCTGTGGGCATTTAGAATTTGCTTGAGATAAGACGCGTTTGTAACACCAGGCAATTCTATGGGGTACTGAAAAGCCAAAAACAGTCCTAGCAGTGATCTTTCATAAGGATCTTTTGCTATAAGGTCTTCATTCTTGAAGTCTACATTTCCAGCTTCAACTAAATAATTAGGCTTCCCAGCTAATGTATGTGCAATTGTGCTTTTACCAGACCCATTAGGACCCATAATTGCATGAACTTCACCTGGACCAATTTTTAAATTTAGATTTTTGATGATCTGTTTATCTTCAACTGATACGTCTAGATTTTTAATTTCTAACATATTATCCAACACTTCCTTCAAGACTTATGCTAACAAGTTTTTGGGCTTCTACCGCAAATTCCATTGGAAGTTGTTGCAATACTTCTTTGCAAAAACCATTAACAATTAAACTTTGTGCCTCTTCAGCATCAAGACCTCTTTGCATACAATAAAATAATTGATCGTCACTTATTTTAGAAGTTGTAGCCTCATGCTCCAATGAAGAAGTATTAGAATTATTTTCTGTAAGAGGAATAGTATTGGCTTTACAACTACTGCCTACAAGCAAGGAGTCACATTGGGTAAAGTTTTTAGAATTTTCAGCTTTTCTATGAAAATTAACCAGACCACGATATGTATTTGATGACTTACCTGCCGATATTCCCTTTGAGACAATTCTACTCTTGGTATTTTTGCCTAAATGAATCATTTTAGTGCCTGTATCTGCTTGCTGGTGATTATTGGTTATGGCAACTGAATAAAACTCGCCGGTTGAGTTATCACCTCTTAAAATACAACTTGGATATTTCCATGTTATCGCCGACCCAGTTTCAATTTGTGTCCATGATATTTTTGAGTTTTTTCCTTTGCATAGACCTCTTTTAGTCACAAAGTTGTATATCCCACCTTTACCATCTTCGTCTCCTGGATACCAATTCTGAACTGTCGAATACTTAATCTCTGCATTATCGAGTGCTACCAATTCAACATTTGCTGCATGCAGTTGATTTTCGTCTCTCATTGGAGCTGTGCACCCCTCAAGATAGCTAACGTAACTACCTTCATCTGCAATTATGAGTGTTCTCTCAAATTGACCTGTTTCTGAGGCATTGATTCTGAAGTATGTTGAAAGTTCCATAGGGCATTTAACATTTTTAGGAATGTAAACAAATGATCCATCACTAAATACCGCTGAATTTAAAGTTGCATAAAAATGATCTGTTACAGGAATTACTGAGCCGATATATTTTTTAACTAAATCAGGGTGCTTTTGTATTGCTTCAGAAATTGGACAAAATATGACCCCTATTTCATTCAACTTTTCTTTAAAAGTGGTTGCAACTGATACGCTGTCAAAAACAGCGTCTACCGCTACACCGGCTAATGCTTCTTGCTCTTTTAATGGAATTCCTAATTTCTCGTACGTTTCTAAAAGCTTAGGATCTACTTCTTCAAGAGATTTAGGCTTATCTTTAAAATCTTTGGGTGATGAATAGTAATATAAATCTTGAAAATCAATTTCAGCGATATTTGCACGAGCCCATTTTGGCACCTCCATGCTTTTCAAGCGCTCATAAGCAGCTAGTCTCCATTCAAGCATCCAATTAGGTTCATTTTTCTTACTAGAAATTAACTTAACTACTTCTTCATTAAGGCCTTTTGGAATTTTTTCATCTTCAATTTCAGTAACGAAACCATATTTATAAGCATCTTGCTTAAAATTATCTTTATTTATTTTATTCACTTATTGCTCTCCTCTCACCAGAAATACTGTATCCTTCGGTTAGATCACTTAAATAGACCGAGTTTAGATAATTTCCAATTACACCCTCTAAATTTTCCCAGAAATTGTGCGTTAAGCATTTTTTACCCGTACCCGAACAAGAGGATTTTGGGTCGTTACCACAACCAGTAGTTTTTATTTGCTCATCGATAGCATTAAAAATATCAAGTATTCTAATTTCATTTGACTCTTTATTAAGCTTATAGCCTCCACCGGGGCCCTTCTGGCTTTTAACGAGATTTGCTCGCTTTAAATCGTTAAAAATTTGCTCAAGATATGAAAGTGAAATATTTTGCCTGACTGAAACGTGAGACAAGTTACATGGAGTATTTTCACCAAACTTGGCTATATCGACCATTGCTAAAACTGCGTATCTTCCTTTAGATGTAATTTTCATTTACTTTTTCTTTATTATTTTCTCTAAGTCTGCAATTCTTTCTTGAAGCTCTTTGTTATCTTTTTGAATTTGACCTACAATTGCAGTCCTGCTGTCATCTCCCTTACTTAAACCGTATGCTCTAAATTTCTTTTTCCCAGTAGAATTAGCAACTATTGTATATCTTGCAGGGTTACCAATTACACTTCTATTAGGATCAACATTTGTTGTAACTACAGAATTTGAACCAACCTTTGAATTGTGCCCTATTGTAATTGGTCCCAAGATCTGAGCGCCAGATCCCACAGTCACTTTATCTTCTAGTGTTGGATGTCTTTTTTTTTCTTTTTGACTTGCACTGTCTTCATTTGGAGAAATACCTCCTAAAGTTACACCATGGTATATTGTTACATCATCACCTATTTCCGCAGTTTCACCAATCACAACTCCCATTCCATGATCAATAAAAAAACGTGCACCAATTTTTGAACCAGGGTGAATTTCAATTCCAGTAATCAGCCTACCTAAATAAGATATTACCTTTGCAAAAAATTGAAGCCTTAAAGACCACAAGAAATTAGACAGGCGATATATTCCAATAGCATGCAAGCCTGGAGAGGTGAAAAAAACCTCAATCCTTCCTTTTGCCGCTGGGTCTCTTTCAATATAAGAGTCAATTAAATCAATGATTTTAATCATTTTAAAAAAAAGCCTTGAATTTTAAATAACAAATTTAGTATACCGTCTCAGTGGTTATTTATAATAACCTACTGTTTTAGTCAACTATTTAGTCCTTAAATATGAATAATCAAGTTAAAGAAGTGGTTTTTACTGGTCCAGATGGCAAACTTGCTGGCAAGTACAAAAAAGGCCAATCTTTAAATCCTCCTGTAGCTCTAATTATTCATCCTCATCCCTTATATGGCGGAACTATGAATAACCCTATAGTCATGAACTTATTTTCCATATTTGACTCATTAGGTTTTTCTATTTTTAGATTTAATCTTAGAGGCGTTGGTAAAAGTGAAGGTAAATTTGATAATGGGCTTGGAGAACTTGCGGATGCTGCTGCAGGGTTAGATTGGATACAGAGACAAAACCCTAATACAAATCAATGTTGGGTTGCCGGCTTTTCATTTGGAGCATTGCTTTGCATGCAATTGTTAATGAGGAGGCCAGAAATTACGAGATTTATAAGTGTATCTCCACAACCAAATCTTTACGACTTCAATTTTCTAGCACCTTGTCCAGCTTCAGGATTAATCGTGCAGGGCAAAAAAGATGAAATGGTAGCGCCAGAAGAAACTGCCCGATTAGCAGAAAAACTAAAATCACAGAAAAATATCACAGTTGATTATGAAGAAATTTCTGGAGCAAATCATTTTTATGATAACGAACAAGATAGATTAGAAAAAGTTGTACAAAAGTACATTGAACGGGAATTGAATTCTAAATATCGATAATTAATTTATCTTGCCACCCGTTACAGAATATTTTACACCAGTCGTACTAGGAAATGAGATTGGAAGATTTTTCATTCTTCTGATGCCTATGTAGGCAAACGCTTGTGATTCAATAAAATCTGAATTTAAATTTAGATTATCAGCAGTCAATATTTTACCTTTGAAAGTCTCCTTCATTAAATTTATCACATATTTATTTTTTGATCCGCCACCTGATACGATTAAATATCTTGCATTAAATCTATTAGCTTCTTTTATTATACTGATTGCAGTGACCGCTGAAATTGTGGCGCAGGCATCATTAAAATTTAATTTCATAAACGGATTGAGTCGAAAATAATTGCGATCTAAAGATTTATTCTTTTTTTTATGAAAAAATTTATCACTCATTAATTTATTAAGAATTTTTAAATTTACTTTTCCTTTTTGGGAATGCATGCCACCTTTATCAAAGTTAATTTTTTTCTTTAGATACATATACTGATCTAGAAGACACATGCCGGGACCTGTATCATAAGCAAAAATGTGCTCTTTATCGTTTATAACTGTTATATTTGATATCCCGCCAATATTTACAAAACATAAAGGTGGGGTTATTTTTAGTTCTAACATAAGCAATTTATGAAATATTGGAGTAAGTGGAGCGCCCTGCCCATCCAAAGATAAATCTTTTTGTCTAAAATCACTTACGATGGGTAAATTAAAAACACCTTTAATTTTAACTTCGTCACAAAGCTGTATAGATGATTTTTTTATAGGATCATGAAATATTGTTTGGCCGTGTAAAGCGATCAAATCTATCTTTGATAAATTCTCATCTTTTAGAAACTTTTTGAGTGCTGCAATATATTCAAAAGTTACTAACTCTTCAGCTCCTCTAAGAAGCGCTAATGTGTGCTTCGAGACAGTGAACGAATCCACGAGTTTTGATAAGGTTGTTTTCGTAGATTTCTTATAACTATAAAACTTTGATTTAATATGTTTATTAGATTTTTTGCCATCTGATAAAATAAGAGAGATATCTATGCCGTCCATAGAAGTGCCGCTCATCACACCAACGGCTAAAAATTTACTCTTAATCATATATTTTGTATAATCATTGCAAATAATTTATATATTAGTGAAAAAAAAATAAAATGACATTAATTGAAGAATTAAAATTTCGTGGTTTCCTTAATCAGTGCACTAATGAAGAAACTTTAAATGAAATAATTAATTCTAATAAAATAAATTTTTATATTGGCTTTGATTGTACGGCTAAGTCCTTGCATGTAGGAAGCCTTATTCAAATAATGATAATGAGGCTATTTCAAAAATATGGCCATACACCTATTGTTCTAATTGGAAAAGGTACAACACGAATAGGAGATCCATCAGGCAAAGACGAAGCAAGAAAAATATTATCTGATGATGAAATAGACTTGAATGCAAAAAACCTTAAACAGGTCTTTGATAGATTTCTTTTATCAGATAATGAGGTTTCTAAGTGGGTAACTAGAGATAACTCTGAATGGTTAGACAAACTGAATTATGTCAACTTCCTTAGAGATTATGGAAAACATTTTACAATTAATAAGATGTTAAGCTTTGATAGTGTTAAAATTAGACTTGATAGAGAACAGTCACTTAATTTTGTTGAATTCAATTATATGATATTTCAAGCTTACGATTTCTTTGAATTAAATAATAGAGACAACTGTATACTTCAGATAGGTGGATCAGATCAATGGGGTAATATTGTAAATGGCGTAGAGTTAATAAGAAGAGCAAGTGGCAAGGAAGCTTTTGGACTAACTACGCCATTGTTGACTAATGCTAATGGAGATAAAATGGGTAAAACTGCAGAAGGAGCCGTATGGCTCAATGAAGATATGTTATCTGCGTATGATTATTGGCAGTTTTGGCGAAACGTAGATGATCGTGACGTAATACGGTTTTTGAAACTATTCACTGATCTTAGTATAAAGGAAATTGAAGGATTAGAAAAAATTAATTCTAATAATGTTAATGAAGCTAAAATAATATTAGCCAACGAAGCTACGGCTATGCTTCATGGTCTTGACAAGACAAAAAAATCTGAAGAGACGGCTAAAAATATTTTTACTGATAGTGGTCTAGCTACAGATTTACCTACGATAAAACTGAGATCAGAAGAATTAGATAATGAAATTCTACTTTCTGACCTGATTTTAAGAGCCAATTTTGCATCCTCAAAATCTTCTAGCAGAAAACTTATACGCGGTAATGCTGTGAAGATTGATAAGGAGCTTATAAAAGACGAGCTTTTTTCAGTTAACACATTACTACGCAATAACTCTAATGGACTTGTCATCAGCGTTGGCAAAAAAAAATACTTTAGAGTTGTTACTATTGAATAACTTGATTTGAGTTTAATTTTTCAAGTGCTCTTTCAATAATACGGGGCTTAATTATTGAAAGCGGATTAGATGATACTTCTGGATCGTCGACATCACCCTTTAAACTAAAGTCGATAGAAAATAGCCCTTCCCCCTCATCACCAATAATGATGGGCCCAATAATTGGCACATTCTGAATTATGGCATTAACTAAATACATAGGACTTATTTCTCCAGACATATCAACTATAGACTTCTCTCGATTAATTTTGCCATCCATCACTAAGCCAATACTGTCGCTTACTGCAAATGCATCGATATTATTAAAAATTTTTTCATTTTCAGTATAACTAATTTTACCGTATCCAAACCGGATGCCTTCTTCTCCTTCTGCGATACTGACTAAACCTGAGATTGATGGAAGTGATAAGATTTTCAATGAAGCAGGTGAATTTATTAACACAAAATCTTTTAAATCGATATCAACTCTAGCATCCATTGTACTCAAATCACGAATAGACTTCATCTTTAACTCCCCATCACTTAAAAGTTTTTTAACAGGGTGATTGTTATGTACAAAGTGTGTAATATCGCTTGAACTTATGAGATTAACATCAGCCTTTTCATCTTTTTCCCGCGAGTAATCTAAAGTATGATTATTAATATTGGCTCTAATATTTACTGATAATAGCTCCCCTTGTTTTGATATTCCTGCCTTAAAATCATCAACTTTCACTCCGCCTGCAAAGATTGCCTTGTCTGTTTTTATTTTATAATTCTCTTTTGAAAGATAGTATTCTTTAATCTTTTTATTAGTCGAAATCTTATTCATTGATAAGTCTATCATTTCCCCATAAATGAAAAGGTTCAATATTCGCTCAGACAAATCACCTGAAATATTAATCTTAACATTTTCACTGTTATTAACCTTTAATGATTCTAAATGAAGGTGGTTTGTTTTAGAAACTCTTATTTTTCCATTTAATTCAATTTGACTATCTATAGATTTAAAAAATATCTCACTATCAATATTATCTTGTATATTTAAATCAAAATTAATTTTTAAGACTTCGTTGTCTAATTTTTTTAGATTTATTTGCCTGATAAAGGCATTAATATTCGTTAAATCTAACTCGCCTTTTATTATTGAATTTTCTGATAAATAATTATTTATTTGAATATCATAACTCATTGATCCCGATGTATAGTTTGGATTTTTATTATCATCAAATATAAAATTAGAATTAATAGTTCCATGTGATTTTATTTTTAAGTTTGAAATTGAATTCTCAATATCATTTGATAATGGATTAAAGTTAAAATTTAATACTAAGTTATTTTCTTCATTTAAATTTTTCTTCAAAAAATCTAATGCTCTATTTGTATTGCCTTCTCTTGTCGAAATCGATGTCTTTATATAATCTATAACTGCTTTTTTACTTACTGAAGTTATCAAGTTTACATTTGAATTCTTAAAGTTGTCATCAATAATTACATAACTGCCGTTTTTGAAAGTGACTTTATCATTTTTAAAATCTAAAATTTTTATTGTAAGTTGATCATTAAGCCTCTCTATATCTATATTATAAGAGGTAATGTTTCCAAAATTTTTATAAAAATTATTTATTGGCAGTATTTCTTTTAGTTCATAAATACCAGAAAGATTTAATTTCATTCTTCCAAAAAAATCTTGTAAAAATGATTTATTCATAGAGTCAAATTCTGTTGTTACTGAAAAACTCTGCCAGCCAATGAATCCTGAAACAACTTTATCTAATTCTGTGTTATTAATTATTTTCAGAAGAGCCCTAAGTGGTTCTTTTTTTGCTTTAATTTCGAGTTTTGATTGCCACAATTTTTTTTCTGAGTTGTATTTTATATAACTTGGTCCAGATATAAATATATCCCCATAATTAAAGCCTAGGATATTTAGTTCCCTATCAAGAAAATTATAAGTAAAATCAAAATAAAATTTTTCATAAAATATATCGTCACCGGTCAATAAAGCTGATGAAATAGATATTTTTGAATTCTGCATATTCCTAAGAGTATTACCTCTAATTTCTAATACACTTCCCTGTAAGAAAATTTCATTTTTTATCTGAACTGATTCAATAACAATCTCATCAATCATTATTGTTAGTAGCTGATCTTCTTTGTTGAAAAAAAGATCAATTAAGTCAAAATCAATTTTGATTTGGTTTGCTCTCAAAGATACTTCATTATTGAGCGATAAATCTGTCTTTAAAACATCAATAAATATACCGTTATCATCGTTGTACATTAATGTGTAATCATCAGACTTCAGGTTGATTTCATATTCTGTCTTCAAGTATGTCGAAACTCTTTGCTCTAAAAAATTAACACTTAAACCTCCAAACATTACTTTGGCTGTGACACCAATAAGTACTATGGTAAAAACTGCTGCTACTGACGATATGATATATAAAAATAAAAGTTTTTTACTCACTGTTTCATTTTAAATTGGAAAATATAAGTTTGTCTATGTCGCCATCTAATACAGCATCTGGGTCTGATATTTCATAATTGCTTCTTAGATCTTTTACCATTCTATAGGGATGCAGAACATATGATCTTATTTGATTTCCCCAGCCAATTTCCGATTTTTTATCTTCTTTAGCTTTACGTTCATCATCAATTTTTTGAACTTCTATTTCATATAATTTAGATTTGAGTAGATTTATAGCCGTTGCCTTATTTTTGTGTTGTGATCTTTCATTTTGACATTGAACAACTATTCCAGTTGGAATATGAGTAATTCTGATTGCACTATCTGTAGTGTTTACATGTTGACCGCCAGCTCCTGAAGCTCTAAATGTGTCAATTCTCATGTCTTTATCTAACAAGTTAACTTCAATAGTCTCATCTACAAATGGGGAAATCCATACGCTTGAAAAACTTGTATGTCTTCTAGAATTTGAATCAAAAGGAGAAATTCTAACAAGCCTGTGAATACCTGACTCCCTTTTTAGATAACCAAAGGCAAAGCTGCCTTCTATTAATGCGGTACATGATTTAATCCCAGCCTCATCACCTAAAGACTCGTACATTAATTTAAATTTAAATTTTTTCTTTTCGGCCCATCGCATGTACATTCTTAGAAGCATCTGTGCCCAATCTTGACTCTCTGTACCACCCGCTCCAGCGTGTATTTCTAAATAACAACTTTTACCATCTGCCTCCCCATTAAATTGTAATTTAAATTCATTTTCTTCTAACTCAGATAGAATAGTATTTATTGATGTGTGACATTCATTAATTGATGCATCATCAGATTCCTCCTTAGCGAGATTGTAATAATCATTTACCTCAGATATTTTATTTTCAAATTCACTTATAAGATTTATCTTATTTTCGTTTTCACTGATGCTCATCATAACTTTTTTTGCTTCATCAGGATCAGACCAAAAATCTTGATCTTCTGTTTTATTTCTGAGGTTAATTAATTGTTTTGATATTACGTCAACGTCAAAGATGGCTCCGAATATAATTCAATTTTTTATTTGCAAGGCTGATTAAATTTGTAAATTCAATATCCATTTTTAATAAATCAAAAATTCATTTTCTTCACTGTTTTCAATCTCAATAATTTGAAAACCTTCTGAGCCTACTAGTGTTTCCTTTGAGTTCAATAGATTATCATTTTTTCCAAATGCTTCATATATCGTTTTAGCATCTTTTATTTTATTTGAAATTTGCCCAGTCTCGTAATCAATTTTTATCAATTCTACACCCGCAGGTATTATAAAAGGCAGGGCTTTCGTGTTTTCATAATAATTCTTTATAAAATTTTTAAAAATTGGCACTGCCACAGATGATCCTGTTTCTCTTTTTCCTAAGGACTCCGGAATATCGAAGCCAGTATATACACCTACAATTATATCAGAAGTGAAACCTAAGAACCATGCATCAGTATTATTATTTGTAGTACCTGTTTTTCCAGCTATTTCAATACCTTCAATTTTAGTTTTTCTTCCAGTACCTCTTTCTACTGCTCCTTTTAATATTGAAACCATTTGATAGGCGTTTATCTCATCAAAAATAATTTCAGACTTATTGATTATCTTTGGCTTAGGATTCTCTTCTATGTAAGGTTGATTGCAATTTTCACAAATTGCATGATCAAGAATATATATATTTTTACCCCTTCGGTCTTGTATTCGATCAATTAAACTTGCTTCAACCTTTTTACCTCCATTTGCCAAAGAGGCATAGGCTGAAGTAAGTTTAATTAGAGATGTTTCACCGGCACCGAGAGCCATGGATAATACAGGTGGCATATTGGACATTATATTTGTTCTCTCAGCCACCTCAGTTATACGATCCATGCCAAGATACTGTGCTATTCTGATTGTCATTAGGTTCCTAGAATTTTCAATTCCCTTCCTTAGAGTTGATGGCCCATAAAATTTCTTTCCATAATTCTCAGGTTTCCATTTTCCAAGATCTTTTCCTTGGTCTAGTACAAAGGGAGCATCAAGAATTAGGCTGTTTGGCTGCAATCCATTTTCTAAAGCTGACATATATACGAACGGCTTAAATGATGAGCCAGGCTGCCTTTTTGCTTGATAGACCCTGTTGAAATTACTCTCGTTAAAATCAAAGCCGCCTGACAAAGCAAACACCCTTCCAGTATGTGGATCCATAGCAACAATTGCTCCATTAATTTTTGGAATCTGTTCTAGATGAAATGAATTATCATTACTACGAGATACAAGTACGATATCATTGACCTTAAAAATCTCGCTACCTTTTTCTATCTTGGGCCCTAGATAGCCTTTGCCTAAACTTTTTCTAGCCCAGTTAAAATTTGACAAGTATCCTTGAAAAACGTTTTCATCCTCTAAAACTTCTATTACTAAATTACCATCTTCTTCTTCAAGTTTTAAAACTTTAGCTATAAGGAAGTTATGGGGTTGTTTCATTCCAATGTATTCCTTAAACCAATTTTTTTTACTATTATTTGCAATAACCCCTCTATATCCATTTCTCTTGTCATACGCTAATAATCCAGATTTTAACGATATATCGGCTATCTTTTGAACGTTAGTATTAAGAGAAGATCTTACTGATAAGCCTCCTCCATAAAGAATATCTTCATCGTAAATTTTAATAATTTGCTTTCTTATTTCCTCTAAATAGTAATCAGATGAATAAATAGGCTTATTTTTATTTGATGCAATATTAATAGGATTTTTAACAAAAACATCATAATCATTTTTAGTTATGTAATTATTAATATACATTCTTTTTAGCACCCAATTTCTTCTAGAAAATGATTTTTCATAATTTCTATTAGAATTATATCTGCTTGGCGCTTTTGGGAGCGCTGCCAAAAAAGAAACTTCAGATAAATCTAACTCCTCTAATGATTTATTAAAATATCTGTTTGAGGCAGCAGCAACACCGTATGTTCCTGAGCCCAAGTAAATCTGATTCAAATAAAGCTCTAGTATCCTTGACTTAGATAAAGTTGCATCAATTTTAATTGCTAACAATGCCTCTTTTACTTTCCTACTAATTGAAAGCTCATTACTTAATAGAAAATTTTTTGCAACTTGTTGGGTAATTGTTGATGCTCCTTCCGGTCTTCTATTTGAAAATATATAATATGTATTTTTAATAAAAGCTCTTAATATTCCAGCAGGATCTATTCCATAATGATTATAAAAATTTTTATCTTCAGCTGAGATAAAAGCATTTTTTAAGTTTTCTGGAATATTATCTATCGGAACAAATATTCTATACTCTTTAGAATACTCTTTCACCAGCTCGCCATTTGAAGCGTGAATACGCGTCATTACTTCTGGTTTATAATTTTTTAGCTTCGAATCGTCAGGAAGTTGAGATATAAAAAAAATAAGAAAGACTGAAATAAATATGGCGAATCCTAAAAAGCCATAAAGCAGATATCTTATTCGGATAAAAAAAGGTTTCATTCTGAATTAGTAATATTATTATAATTATGGCATTCGTTTGGCTATTTCGCCAAATTTGGAAGTGAAATACATAAAAAAAATAAATATTGATTTTTACAGTCAGAAAATATATCAGTAAATCATATACTTACATATTTATAATGTCATACAAAATTACATCTATTAAAAAATATTCACGACTATTAAACGTAGTCTTATCATTGAAAGGTTTCAACAAATGTCTCAAAAATTACTTATTGACGGCTCAAGGAAGAGTCAAACGCAAGTTGCGTTATTGTCAGAAAGTGGCCTCGAAGATTTCGAATTCGAATCTTCCTCTAAGAAGAATTTAAAGGGTAATATATATTTAGGTAAAGTATCAAGAATAGAAGCTTCACTACAAGCTGCTTTTATTGATATTGGCGCAGAAAAAAATGGATTTCTAGCATTTGGTGAAATTCATCCTAACTATTTTCAAATACCAGTTGCTGACAGAGAGGCGCTAATAGAGGCTGAGGCAGAGGCTGAAGATCATAATAACAACAATGAAATTAATGAAAAAGTTGCTGAGCAGGAAAATGATCTCGATGAAAATGCAATATCAAAGAGTGAAAGTGAACAAGAAGATACAGAGACCAAGGAAAAAATATCTAGCGATAGTAGAAATAAATTTAGCACAAATCTTAAGAGAAAACTTTATAGGTCTTATAAGATACAAGAAGTTATAAAGACAGGACAGCTTGTACTTATTCAAGTGGTTAAAGAAGAAAGAGGAAACAAAGGCGCCGCATTAACCTCATATATATCTCTTGCAGGAAAATATACTGTTTTAATGCCCAATTCTACAAAAACTAAAGGTATATCAAGAAAGATTTCTACCTTTGAAGACAGAAACAAATTAAAAAAAATTATCGACGATTTAAATGTTCCGTCTGAAATGGGCCTGATTATAAGAACTGCTGGCTTAAATAAAACAAAAAATGAAATAAAGAAAGACTACACAACTCTTAATAAATTGTGGGTTGACATAGTTACGGAAACAAAAAAGGCAATCGCTCCTGCCCTCATTCATGAAGAGGGAAATTTATTAAGAAGAGTACTCAGAGATGTTTATACTAAGGAAATGAAGGATATATTTGTTGAGGGTAAAGATGCATACCAGGAAACAAAAAAATATATGTCTCAGGTGCTGCCTTCCTGCACAAAATTTGTAAAACAATACAAAAATAAGGAGCCGATATTTACTAAATACAAAATTGAAAATGAAATAATAAAAATGTTTAACCCTGAAGTAAAATTAAAATCAGGTGGTTATTTGGTAATAAATCCCACAGAAGCATTAATAGCCATAGATGTTAATTCGGGTGGAGCAACAAAAGAAAGGAATATAGAAAAGACTGCTTTAAAAACTAATCTCGAGGCAGCTGTTGAAATTGCAAAACAAATTAAAATCCGTGACCTTTCAGGTTTAATTGTAGTTGACTTCATTGATATGTACGAAATGAGAAACAATAGACAAGTAGAAAAGAAAGTAAAGGAATTGGTAAGAAAAGATAGAGCTAGAACTCAAGTTTCAAGGATAAGTCAGTTTGGCCTTCTTGAAATGTCGAGACAAAGATTAAGGCAAAGTTTTATTGAATGGAAAACCGAATTAAGTCAAAATTCCAGTGCGTTAAAATCAATTTACTTCATAAAAGAAAAAATAAATAATAAAAAATTCAAAACATTAACAGTAAATATAAATCCATTTATGAAAAAGTACCTAGTTGATAATTTTCATTCTGAAATAAGTAATATTGAAAATGAATCTAAAGTCACAATTTCTTTTGTTGATGATATAACAATCGGAAATTCAGAAATTATTACTGAAGAAGATTCTATAAATACCAAGAAAAATGAAAAAAAACCTAAGAAAAAGATAGTTAAAAAAAATCTACCTAAAGCAAAGAAGAAAGATTCAGTTTTGAAAAAAACTAAAATAAAAGATAAATCTGCTGAAGATCAGATTGTATCTCCGATTAAAGAGATTAAAGATAAAAAGTCTGGCTGGTGGCAGACGTGAATAGAGTTAAATCTCTATTTGTTTTAAATATTATATTTTTTTTTACGCTAATTGGTCCTACCAAATCATTGGAGGTAATAAGAGATAGTGAATTAGAAATTTTTACAAACGACATTATTGAAAAATTGCTCGTCGATAGCAGCATAGAAGCTGAAGATATAAGTATCTATTTTATAAATAGTAAACAAGTAAATGCTTTTGTGACCGGGGGTACAAATATTTTCATAAATACTGAACTGATTATTCAAGCAAATGATTATCGAGAGTACACAGCTGTAATTGCTCATGAATTAGCGCATATATTAGGTGGACATGTTTTCAGAACTTCAGAAGAGATTTCAAATATTTCAGGCAAAGCAATGCCAATATACCTTTTAGGTATAATAGGTTTGATTTCTGGAGCGACAGAAGCTGGTTTCGCGGGGGTAATGGTAGGTCAGGCTGCAGTTACTGATACATTTACTTATTACTCTAGAACGCAAGAAGCAGCAGCTGATCAAAAAGCTGTTTCAATAATGTGCAACAGTATGATCGATGCATCCTATCTAGCAAGTTTTCTTGAGATCTTGGAGGTGTCAATGCCTAACATTGACTCAAAAGTTGAAAATTATAGATCAACCCACCCTAGTCCTGAAAATAGAATTAATTGGATTCAATTAGCATTAAATGATTACGAAAATTGTAATTTTAAAAAGGATGAAGTGCTAGAAAGAAGATTTAATTTATTGAAGGCCAAGTTGTTTGGTTTTACTCATTCATATGATGAGACAAAAGCCGTCTATGGTTCAAAAGACGATCAAGATTTATATGCCAATGCTGTATCTAGTTACTTAAATGGAGATCATAAAAAATCAACTGAAAATTTAAAAACACTCATTGAAAACAATAAGAATAATCCATTTTTTAAGGAGCTTATTGGTGAGATTTTTTTTGTTAATCAAAAATATGATCAAGCAGTCTATTACCAAAGAGATGCAATGAATGATTTAAACTTAGATAATGATATATATATGATGATGCTGGGTAACTACTTATTGTCGACTGAAGAGAAAGAAAAAGTAAATGAAAGCATTGGTTACTTAAAAAAATCAATTCAAATTAATTCTAGGAATGCATACTCTTGGTATTTACTTGCTAAAGCATATGCATATATGGATAATATTTCTTTTGCTAATTACGCAACTGCTGAACGTTATTTTTTGATTGGTGAAAAAATGCTTTCTTATGATTTTGCCTCAAAGGCCATAAAAGGCATAGAAGAAAATACTCCAGAATGGTACCGAACATATGATTTAATTGAAATATTAAAAAAAGAAGTATCTACAAATACAAACTAAATAATGTATATTATTAAGAATGAAGAAGATAAAATTTATTGATGGCCCAAATTTAAACCTTCTAGGTAAGCGAGAACCTGAAATATATGGCTCTGATACACTAGACGACATTCAAAAATCAATTCAATCTCATATTATTGAGAAAAAATATGATATTGAGACGTTTTTTTTTCAATCAAATTCTGAAGGTGAAATTGTTGATTGCATACAAAGCTCAGGCCAAAATTCTGATGGACTAATAATCAATGCTGCAGGGTTTTCACATACTTCAGTTGCCTTATTAGATGCTTTACTCGCAATTCAGATTCCTAAAATTGAAATACATCTCACTAATTTATTTAAACGAGAAGACTTCAGGCATCACTCTTTTATAAGCAAGGGGGTAAATGGTGTTATATGTGGATTTGGTGCAAATAGTTACTTACTTGCTGTTGATGGTATTAATAAATTAATATAAATATAAGTATATTACATGTCAGATAAAACAAAAAAAATAATTGATGCTAAGCCTATAAAAGACTTGTCAAAAATATTAGAGGATTTAAATCTTACCGAAATTTCATATTCTGATGGTGATTTTTCAGTGTCAGTTTCTAAAGCAGCGGTTACTCAAACTATTGCCTCATCACCAATACAATCTCAAACTGAGCAAGTTGAAAATGTTGAAGCTGATTTCAAGAATGACCCTAGAGCCATAAAATCTCCAATGGTAGGAACGGTGTATCTTCAACCTGAGCCAGGAGCAAATAAATTTGTTGATATAGGCAGTCAGATTAAGTCTGGACAAACACTGCTTATTATTGAAGCAATGAAAACAATGAATCCAATTGAATCCTCACTGCAAGGCAAGGTTTTAAAGGTGCTTGTTGAAAATGAACAGGCAGTCGAGTTTGGTCAGCCATTAATGCTAATAGGTTGAATGTTTGATAAGGTACTGATTGCTAACCGAGGTGAAATAGCGGTTAGAATTAACAGGGCATGTCAAGAACTGGGTATAGCAACTGTAGCTGTTCATAGTGAAGCTGACGCTGATTCAATGCATGTAAGAATTGCTGATGAAAGTGTTTGTATAGGACCAAATCCCGTAAATAAAAGTTACTTAAATGCTCACGCAATTATTTCAGCTTGCGAAATTACTGGCGCAAAAGCAGTCCATCCTGGATACGGGTTTTTATCTGAAAATGCGTCATTTGCTAAAATGCTTGATGACCACAAATTAACGTTCATAGGCCCAAAGCATTCACATATTAGTATGATGGGTGATAAGATAGAAGCAAAAAAAATAATGCAAGAATACGGGGTACCTACAGTGCCAGGTTCTGAAGGTGAAATCGTAGACCTTAAAGATGCAATAAAGACTTCAAAAGATATTGGGTTTCCTGTTCTATTAAAAGCAAGCGCTGGTGGCGGTGGCAGAGGGATGAAGGTGGTACATGACGAGAAAGAGTTGACTGATGCTTTGCCTATAATAAAGCAAGAAGCACTGTCTTTTTTTGGAAATGACTCTATATACATTGAAAAATTCATCGATTCACCAAGACATATTGAAATACAGGTAATTTGCGACAGTCATAATAATTTTCTTCACTTGCACGAAAGAGACTGCTCAATTCAAAGAAGAAACCAAAAAGTAATTGAAGAAGCGCTAGCTCCTGAAATCGATCAAGACAAAAAGGATAAGCTTTTCAAAATATGCATAGATGCTATGAAGAAAATGGGCTACCTAGGCTTAGGCACTCTTGAATTCTTATACGCTGATAGTGAATTTTATTTTATGGAAATGAATACGAGGCTACAAGTTGAACATCCTATAACTGAAATGCTAACGAGAATCGATTTAGTGAGAGAACAAATATGTGTAGCTGCGGGTGACAAAATATTCACTTCACAAGAAAATATAAAACCCTTAGGTCACTCAATAGAATGCAGAATAAATGCAGAAAGTTCATACGACTTTAAACCTTCCGCTGGAACAATTAAAATGTATCACCCGCCAGCAGGTAATGGAATTAGATTAGATACATTTATATATTCTGGCTATAAAGTTCCTCATTACTATGACAATTTATTAGCAAAGCTTATTGTGACTGGTAGGACCAGAAACCATGCTATCAAAAGGGTCCTTAGATCACTAAATGAAATTGTAATTGATGGAATAGAAACTAATATTGACCTCCATAAAAAAATACTTTCTTCAAATGATTTTAAAAATGGAGCCGTACCCATCAATTGGCTTGAAAAAAATATAAATAATCTCTAACTTAGTAACAGCCTTCAACCCATATATCATAAATTGGATGCTCCATTGATGAGATTGATGGTAATGATTTGAGCATCCATCCATTGAATATTTTTTCTTTTGAATCTTTATGGTGAATATTTAAGTATATTCCAACTTCAGTTTTTTCATAAGGTCCACTTAAGTAGCAACCAATTGGATATATCTTTAATTCTTGATAAAGAAAGTTTTCTTTCAGAGGCAACTTAACTCTGTCTACATTCGTAGTGATTTTATTTAATATACTAATTTCAGCCATGTTAACATTGCCATCATTACTATCACTATTTTTTTGCTTACTTTCAATTGATTGGCTCTCTATATAATTTGAATTAAGCTCTTCATCATAAGACGGTTCAATCTCATCAAGGCTGATAAGCGGAGCAACTTTTATTTCCTCTGCATTTGAGCAAAATATAAGTGAAATAATAAAAATAAATACTAACTTGCTTAAATTTTTATGGTGACCATTTAATATAATCATCTTTTCTTTTCTTTGAGCTATCATTTGTATTAACTTTTTCAGGATCGTAAGCATTTACTGTCCCAGTCTGATTTGAAAGATGATTTTTTTGCCATTTATATTTTTTTTCTTCTGAGGCCTTTACCTTAGAAGTGAACCTTAGCCAATTATTCCACTCTGGATTAACATGAGTAGATTCGACCTCATTAGCATAGATAACCCACCTTTTAGTATCTTTTTTGTTATGAAAATATTTATTGCCTTGGCTATCTACTCCAGCAGGAATACCACTAAAATAGGTCCATAATCGGGTTCCAAGTGTTTGGCCAGTCCACCATGTAAATATTTCTCTCAGCATAAAATCAATCTATATTTATTTAAATTAACAGCTTTTTCAACAAAATTTAAATTATAGTGACTGTTTAAATCATTGATATAAATACATATTTTAATATTAACCACAATTTCAGTACCTTATATTGTGGTTGTATATTTTTTTTATACAACATATTGACTTCATTTTTCAAATAATAAATATTGGAAATCTAGAAAGTTACTCAATTAACATTCTGGTAATAAATCGGTCGGAACCACTCTTAATTTGTTCTTGATTTAAACTGCTATTGTAGCGCTACTGTTAATAAGGAAAAAAAATGAAAATAAATAGAGAATTTACAAGTGATAATCAATCTCCATATCAAGATATTAAATTTAAAAAAGTTTCGACAGAAATACGAAATCCAGATGGATCCATCGTTTTTGAATTAAAGGATTTCGAAGTTCCTGAGCAATGGAGTCAAGTTGCAAGTGATATACTTTCACAAAAATATTTTAGAAAAGCTGGTGTTCCCAATAAGCTTAAGAGGACTGAGGAAAGAAATATACCCTCTTGGCTATCTCCAAGAATAGCAGACGAAGAATCAAGTGACCTCAATTATTCATCAGAGAAAAACTCTCAGCAAGTTTTCGATAGACTAGCTGGAGCTTGGACATATTGGGGATGGAAAGGTGGGTATTTCTCCTCTGAAGAAGATGCAAAAGCCTTTTTTGATGAAGTTAGATATATGTTGGCCAATCAAATGATTGCTCCAAACAGTCCTCAATGGTTCAATACGGGCCTTAATTGGGCATATGGTATTGATGGACCATCTCAAGGTCATTTCTATGTTGACCATGAAAACGGCAAACTTACTAGATCGTCCAGCTCCTATGAAAGACCCCAACCGCATGCTTGCTTTATACAAAGCGTAGATGATGATCTTGTTAATGATGGTGGGATCATGGATCTTTGGGTTAGAGAGGCTCGATTATTCAAATATGGTTCAGGAACTGGAACAAATTTCTCTAGTCTAAGAGGCTCCACAGAAGGACTGTCTGGCGGTGGAAAATCATCAGGTTTGATGAGTTTTTTGAAAATTGGAGATAGAGCTGCTGGCGCAATAAAATCTGGTGGAACTACAAGAAGAGCGGCTAAAATGGTTGTCGTAGACATTGATCATCCAGATATAGAGGAGTTTATAAAGTGGAAAGTTACGGAGGAGCAAAAAGTTGCATCTATCGTAACTGGTTCAAAGATATGCTCAAAACACCTTAAAAGTATTATGAACGCCTGTCACAACTGTGAAGCAGACGGAGAAAGCTGCTTTGAGCCCTCAAAAAATCCTGCTCTTAAAAGAGAAATTATCGCTGCAAGGCAAAACGAAGTGCCTGAAAATTATATCCAAAGAATAATTCATTTTGCAAAACAAGGGTATAAATCAATAGAGTTCGAAACTTATAATACGGATTGGGACTCAGAAGCTTATGTAACAGTGTCAGGTCAAAATTCTAACAACTCTGTGCGTGTAACAGATGAATTTCTTGATGCAGTTATAAACGACAAAGAATGGAATTTAGTTAATAGGGCCGATGGGTCGATTAATAAAACCGTAAATGCAAAAGAACTATGGGATCAGGTTGGCTATTCGGCTTGGGCATGTGCAGACCCTGGTATACAGTTTCATACAACGATCAATGACTGGCACACCTGTCCTGAAAGTGGAGAAATCCGTGCATCAAACCCATGTTCTGAATATATGTTTTTAGACAATACTGCCTGTAATCTGGCTTCACTAAATTTAATGACATTTATGGATGAAAATAAGTGTCTTAATACATCGTTATTCAAGCATGCAGTCAGATTGTGGACTCTAATATTAGAGATATCAGTTATGATGGCACAGTTTCCTTCTAAAGAAATTGCTAAGTTATCTTATGAATACCGAACTCTTGGATTAGGGTACGCAAATCTTGGTGGATATCTAATGTCTAAAGGTGTTGCTTACGACAGTGAAGAAGGCAGATCTAACTGTGCGGCTATAACATCATTGATGACTGGCATATCTTATGCAACTTCAGCAGAAATTGCATCTGAACAAGGACCCTTCCCTGGCTATCAACAGAATGCAAAAAATATGCTTCGCGTAATAAGAAATCATAAGAGAGCGGCTTATGGTAATGCTGAAGGATATGAGGACTTAAATATTAATCCTGTACCATTTATTGTTGAAAACTTAAGAGACACTAATCTTGGCATTGAAGCCCAAAAAGCTTGGGATGAAGCTTATGAAGGGGGCCAAAAATATGGATATAGAAATGCTCAGACCACAGTTATTGCGCCTACTGGTACAATTGGGCTAGTTATGGACTGTGATACGACTGGAATTGAACCTGATTTTGCAATGGTTAAATTTAAGAAACTTGCGGGTGGAGGATACTTTAAAATCATAAATAGAACTGTCCCAGAAGCGTTAAAACAATTGCAGTATACTGATGAAGAAGTTGAAGAAACAATAAATTATGCTGTGGGATATGGGACTTTAAAAGATGCTCCTTTCATTAATCACGAGTCACTTAAAGAAAAAGGCTTTGACGATGAGCAGCTAGATTTGCTAGAACAAAACTTAAAGAATGTTTTTGATATAAGATTTTCATTTAATTCTTTCACTCTAGGAAAAGAATTTTGCTCAGAAAAATTAAATATCTCTGATGAACAGTTAGCTGATATGAATTTTAATATGTTGGCTTTCTTGGGTTTCTCTAATGAAGAGATAGATGAGGCGAATACATATTGTTGCGGAACAATGACTCTAGAAGGTTCTCCTTATATTAAGGAAGAACATTTATCTGTTTTTGACTGCGCAAATCCATGTGGAAGAATAGGTAAAAGATTTTTGTCTGTTGAAAGTCACATAAGAATGATGGCAGCCGCTCAACCGTTTATTTCAGGAGCAATTTCTAAAACAATTAATATGCCTTCTGACTCAGATGTAGAAGATTGCAATGAAGCCTACCTTCTCTCTTGGAAGCTAGGAACAAAGGCCAATGCATTGTACCGAGATGGGTCAAAACTAAGTCAGCCACTTGCGTCTAAATTAGTTGAAGATGAAGATATTGCAGAGTCTGAACAAATTGATACAGCGCAAACTCAAGTTGAGAAGACGATTGCTGTTGCTCAAGAAGCTGTAAATTCAATTGTTTACGGATCAAGAAATAAGGTTCCTGACAGACGAAAAGGCTACATACAAAAAGCAATTGTTGGTGGTCACAAAGTTTATCTTCATACAGGAGAATATGAAGACGGCAGTTTAGGTGAAATATTTATCGATATGCATAAAGAGGGTGCATTTTTGAGAAGCTTAATGAATAACTTTGCCATTGCTATTTCTATAGGACTTCAATATGGAGTGCCGCTTGAGGAATACGTTGAGGCATATACATTTACAAGATTTGATCCTGCTGGTGTTGTTCAAGGAAATAACAGAATAAAAAATGCCACATCAATTCTAGATTATGTATTTAGAGAATTAGCTGTTTCTTACTTAGGTAGGAATGACCTAGCTCACGCTGATAATACTGATGTTGATTTTTCACTCGGCACAGGCGCCGAGGAAGGAACGCTTAAAAACAACGAGATACCCTGGAAACTAGTAAAAAAAGTATCTAGCCAAGGTTACTTAAGAAGTCAAGACGGACTTTCGGTAGTAAGCTCCTCTGGAGATATGGGCCCTATAACTGCAGAGCAAGCAGTATCAAGTAGTAGTTCTTCTTCTACAGGCACATCAGATGCATCAATGAGTAGAGTTCAAGCAGCAAGAATGATGGGCTACGAGGGTGATGCATGCCCTGAGTGTAGTTCATTTACCTTGGTGAGAAATGGAACTTGTCTAAAATGCGATACGTGTGGAGCTACCACAGGCTGTTCTTAATCTTCTTCGGTAGGTACTACTTTTAGGCTCAGCTCATCTAAAGTCTTATCATCAACTTCTGCTGGCGCAAGCATCATTAGATCCTGCGCCTGTTGATTCATGGGGAATAAGATTACCTCCCTAATATTTTTTTCTTGAGCAAGAAGCATTACGATCCTATCAATCCCAGGGGCTATACCGCCATGAGGCGGCACACCATAAGAAAAAGCATTAATCATTCCCCCAAATTTATCTTGTACTTGTTTTTTAGTATAACCACTTATTTCAAAAGCTTTGTACATAATTTCTGGTATGTGATTTCTAATAGCTCCAGATGATAGCTCAATGCCATTACAAACAATATCATATTGATATCCCAGAACATCTAAAGGATCACTATTTTCTAATGCTTCTAATCCACCTTGAGGCATAGAAAATGGGTTATGACTAAAATCAATTTTACCTGTGTCCCTATCCTGCTCGTACATTGGAAAATCTATAATCCAACAGAATTTAAATACATCTTTTTCGATAAGATCAAGAATTTCTCCGATTTTATTTCTTGCTGCTGCAGCAATATCATATACCGACTTACCTTTATCACATGCAAAGAATATGGAATCTCCTGAATTTAAATTTGCTTTTTTAGCAATTTCTAACTGAATATTGCTTGGTATAAATTTTGCAATTGGGCCTTTTCCAGTAAGTATGCCATCTACTTCTTCAAAAATAATATAGCCAAGGCCGGGGGCATTCATTTCCTTTTTTGCCCAATTGTTCAAGTTATCAAAAAAACTTCTTGGTTGCATTGAAGATTTTGGCGCAGGTATCCCTAGTACTCGCCCACCAACATCTATAACTTTTTTGAAAGCTTTGAATTCAACATCGTCATCAGAAAATTCTTGAGTAATATCACATACCTCAATTGGATTTCTTAAATCTGGTTTGTCTGTTGCATACTTTTTCATTGCTTCTTTGTAGGTAATTCTAGAAAAAGGCAAATCAGTCACTTTAGAATTTGAAAACTTTTTAAATACTGAAGATAAAACTGGCTCAATGGCATTAAATACATCATCTTGCTCAACAAATGCCATTTCCATATCTAGTTGATAAAATTCACCAGGACTCCTATCTGCTCTGGCATCTTCATCTCTAAAACAAGGAGCAATTTGAAAATATTTATCAAACCCCCCTGCCATTATTAATTGTTTAAATTGTTGAGGCGCTTGAGGTAAGGCGTAAAATTTTCCAGGGTGAATTCTGCTTGGAACAAGATAATCTCTAGCGCCTTCGGGACTTGATGCTGTTAATATAGGAGTCTGCATTTCAAGAAAGCCGGCCTCGGACATTAACTCTCTTATATAGGAAATAATAGATGATCTTAATACAATGTTGTTATGCAATTCTTCTCTTCTAATGTCTAAAAACCTATACTTTAATCTTATTTCTTCAGGATAATCATTTTCACCGAATACAGGCATTGGTAATTCATTCGCAGCAGAAAGAATTTCTAATTCATCGACAGAAATCTCGATTTTACCAGTTGCTAGGGACTCATTAATGGTTTCTTTATCACGCTTAATAACTTTACCATGTATTTTAATAACTGATTCAGCCCTTAGGCTTTCAAATTCTTTTAATAGCTTTGTATTTGTTTTTTCAATGACACACTGAGTTACACCATAGTGATCTCGCAAATCAATAAACAAGACATTACCATGATCTCGCTTACGATTAATCCATCCAGCGAGTATGACGTCTTTATTTTCATCGCTTTCCCTTAACTCGTTACAATTATGTGTTCTATATTTTGCCATGCTTTATATTCAAGTTCATATATAGTTTGATTTATGAAAATAGTCCAAGACAATAAATCTCTCAAAAATCTTTGCAAATTACTTAAAACACAGAAAGTTATCTATCTAGATACAGAGTTTAAAAGAGACAGAACATACTGGCCGAAACTATGTACTATTCAATTTAAAACACAGCGAAACGTATATTTGGTGGACATGCTACTAATTGAGCAAATGAATATGAATGCACTAAAAGAAATATTAATAGACAAAAAGTTAAGAAAAGTAATTCATTCAGCTAAGCAAGATATTGAGGTAATTAATTACGCTTTAGATATCAAAATCGAAAACATTTTTGACACTCAAATGGCCTACAATCTACTTCATGGAGGCGATGAAATTGGTTATACAAATTTAGTGGAAAAATTTTTTAAAATAAAATTGTCTAAAAAGTATCAAGTTTCAGATTGGGAATCAAGGCCACTTAGTAAAAATCAGCTAGCATATGCGGAAAATGATGTTTTATATTTACCAAGAATTTATACTTATCTAATTAATTTCATAAAAAAAAGAAACTTAATTAATAAAATTAATAATAAAAACCACGAACTAACTGAGAATAATGACATTTATAATCCAAAGTTTGCATATAAAAAAATCAAAACAAAAAACTTTAATCAAAAAGAAAAAACTCTACTAAAAAAATATTCTAAATGGAGAGAGGTCTGTGCACAAAACCTAAATATACCCAGGAACTGGGTTATTTCAGATAAAAATCTAATCAAAGCATCTAAAGGTAAAGAGGTTGGTTTAGAGAAAAATAAAAAAATGTACAACCAGCAACTAAATAAATTTAGTGATTATATTAATTCAAAAAATCTCTCAAAAAAGGTATCGTAATCTTGCTTTTAGTTTGCATGGAAGAAAAATTAATTTTTTCCATGAATTGATATAGTTTTGAATAATCTCTTTCGACTCGTTTAGTGAGATATTCTATTACATTAGTTTCTACTTTTAATTGAAGATCGCTAAAGAACTTAACTATTAAGATTTTTATTAGCCTATCATCTGGATCATCTATAAAAGAAGAAGTAAATGAATTAAATCTTGACCTTAAATCATTTAGTGAGATTTGAAAGTTAGCGTCTGTGTCAACTGAACATAGTATTTTAAATTTCTTGAGCACCAAATTATTGTAAAAATGAAAAAAATCATTTTCTCTCTCCACTTTGAGATGATGCAAATCATCAATTGCATAACTACAGCTAAATAACATATTTTTCCAATTACTTACCTCACTGCAATTAAGAAAAGTAGCATTATTGTTAGCTGCCCATATTTTTAATAAGTGCGTCTTCCCAGATTTTGACTTACCATAGACAACTGCTGAACCATTGAACCAATTATTTGTTCTATTAATTAAAGATGAAACTTGCTGGTTACTTTCACTAATAAAAAAATCATTAGGATCGAAATTTTCGACTTTGCCTAAATCAAAAACTAACTGACCTTTATTCATCTAATTAATACTTTCCATCCAGTATCTTATATAAATAAACAACGATATTAACGTAGTGATTACAACGATCCCAATCAGTAATTCAATTAACCTCGTCTCATTTATCAAATTTTCAAATCCTGCTGTATTTCCTAATAATGTAGCTATAACTAGAAAAAATTGAAAAAAAGTGTTCCACTTACTTACTTTACTAGTTTTTAATTTAATTTTTATTCCTGCAAAAAAAGTTATTACAAAAGAGCCTAAGATAATAATATCCCTTGATATAACTAGGATGATGATAAAAACTGGTAAAAGATTTGCTGTTCCGATTAATATATAGATTGAAATTACAAATGCTTTATCGGCAATAGCATCTAAGTAGGAACCCAATTCACTTTCCGCCTTTAAAGATCTTGCTATAAATCCATCCAAAAAATCACTAACGGCAATAAGGATTGTAAAAAGAGCTGCATAAAAAAATAAGTCAATTAATAGCAACCAAGCTACGATTGGAATAGTTATTAATCTGAATATTGACAATAAATTTGGAATATTCTTAATCATACAAGCTAATTTTATAGTAAGGACCCATATTAGCTACATCAATATTATTTTGGGACATTATTAATTCTAGCTTATTATAATTGCCAGAAAAATTAATAACCCCTTCAACCTTCGACAGGTTAAATGAAGTGAGGTGGAAGGAATTAAGCAACTCTAAAGTTTCTAGTTCTGTTCTTAGTTTTACCCAATCATCGATTGAATTAATATCATAAACAAAATTATACAAAAACTTATCATTTGATTGTTTTGTTATATCAATCCAAACTGATAATAACTCAGAATTAATATCTTTAATAATTTGATCAAAAATATCATCTCTGTAAAAGCTATTTTCTTCTATGAATGTTTTTCTAAATACATTTTCTTTATTATTGACAATGAGCTTAATAATAATCTCAAATTTGATTTTATTATTTTCAACACTAGTTGGACTACACCAAATCAATATAGCATCCTTAATATCGCTCACTAGATTTAAATTCGATCCTTCCAAGAATGTTGCTAAATCTAACTGATACATTTCAGATGAAGAAAAAGTTCTTACGTTCAAATTAATTTTACTTCCAATATTATTTATTTTTTTCCATTCTGTGTTCCAATTATTAAATAATGTAAAGAACTCGAAGTGGTTTGAAAATGCAATATGAGCAGTAATGTCTTTTGAGCTCAGTTCTGAATATGTTAATGAGCGAGATTCATAAAACTCTCTAACTTTGAATGGACTGAAATAAACATTAAAGCTCCCGCTGTAAGTTTCAGATGATATTTTTTCGTCAACAAACTCAATGCTTTCTGCTAAATATCCATAATTAATATCCTTTAATTTAATAATTTGAGTGTAGTCACTTGGTGCTAGAAGTTTTTTTGAAATTTTCTCAAATGCTAATTTTTCTGCTTTTGAAATTGCTAGATTTCTTACATTTAAATTATTAACATAGGGAATGTTCACTTCAATATTCATTTCTGAAAAAAATAAATCATCATTAGCCATAACGGGAAAATTAAAAAATAAGATTAAAATAACAGCGAGTAACTGTTTAATATGTTTAGCGAAAAATTGATAAATCATATATATAGTAGACAAATGAAAAAATTATCATACTCAAGTTCTGGTGTAAGTATCAACAAAGGAAATGAGTTTGTAAGTAAAATTAGCAACTTAATCAAAAAAGATAAAGGCCTTATTAAGAGTGAAATTGGAGGATTTTCAGGTCAATTCCACTTAAGCACTAAAATTAAAAAGCCTATACTAGTTGGAGCAACAGATGGTGTAGGAACAAAAATTCAAATTGCAGAGGAAATGAATTACCATAAAACAATTGGTATAGATTTAGTAGCTATGTGCGTAAACGACTTAATTGTTGATAAAGCAACTCCATTATTTTTTTTAGACTACATCTCAACTGGAAAATTAAATATATCCAAAGGTGTTGATATAATTAAAGGTATTATAAAGGGATGTAAAATTTCACATTGTGCTTTACTTGGTGGTGAGACAGCCGAGCATCCAGGATATGATACTAAGGAAAAATACGATTTAGCTGGTTTTTGTGTTGGAGTAAAAAGTGGTATTTCGAAGAAAGTTTTACAATTAAAAAAAAGTGACCTTATTATCGGAATTGAGTCGTCTGGAGTCCACTCCAATGGCTTTTCACTCATCCGTAAAATTATAAAGGACAATAATATTAGTCTAAAAAAGAAAATTATCAAAAATAGTATATTAGGAAAAATATTATTAAAGCCTACGCATATTTACGTTGATGTAATTCTTGATCTTTTTAGCAAAAATCTTATTAAGACTTGTTCACACATTACTGGTGGCGGTGTAACCGAAAACTTGCCCAGGTCAATCAGTAAAAATACCAAGGCTGTAATAGATTTGAATAAATGGAAACTTCCAGCAATATTTAAATGGATTAGTAGTTTTAATGTATCTCAAAATGAGATGTTAAGAACATTTAATTGTGGCTATGGAATGGTAATCATTATTGATAAAAAAAATATTAGTAGAGTTAGAAAAGTTATAAAAAAATATAAATTCAAATCAGATATAATTGGCAATATTGAAATAAAAAAATCTGCTAAAGAAAAAAGCATAAAATTTATTGGAAGACTTGATTTCAATGATTAAAAAACCTATCGGGGTTTTTATATCTGGCAGAGGTTCTAATTTAGAATCGATTATCAATGCTTGTAAAGATGAAAACTTTCCAGCAAAAGTTGTATGTGTTTTTTCTGACAATGCTAATGCAGAGGGTCTTCAATTTGCATCAAAAAATAATATTGATACTCATACTCTAGATTTAAATAATTTCGAGGACAAAGGTCATTATGAAGAAGGGATTCTTAAACTACTAAAACCTTATAATATTGAGCTTATTTGTCTTGCGGGATATATGAAAATAATTACTGATAAATTAATTAATAGCTTTCCAAACAGAATAATAAACATACACCCCTCCCTACTTCCTAAATTTAAAGGCCTTAATACTCACCAGAGAGCATTGGATGCGCAAGAAGTCGAGTCAGGATGCAGTGTGCATTACGTAAATAGTAAAGTAGATGATGGAAAAATCATTATGCAAACTTCTGTTGCTATTGAAAAGACAGATAATGCAGATACGCTATCAAAAAAAGTTCTAAAAGCAGAACACGAGCTCTACCCTGCTTCTATAATAAAATTACTTAGGAAATAATATCTTCTTCTGAAAAAAAGTGACTTATCTCAATTTTTGCATTTTCAAGGCTGTCGGAGCCATGAACGGAGTTCTTTTCTAGTGATAATGCATATTTTTTTCTTATTGTGCCTTCAGCGGCCTCTTCAGGATTAGTAGCTCCCATAATTTCTCTATTTCTTTTTACAGCATCTTCCCCTTCGAGAACCTGAACTATAATTGGCCCAGAACACATAAAATCACACAAACTTTGAAAAAAAGGTCTCTCTTTATGGACCTCATAAAATTGTGAAGCTTTTGCTTGATCTAGCTTTAACCTCTTGGAAGCGACAACCCTCAATCCTGCATTTTCTAGCATTGCAGTGATTTCACCTATTTTATTTCTTTCAACTGCATCTGGCTTAATAATTGAAAATGTTCTTTCAGTACTCATTATTTACCCTCATGGTATTTTGATACAAATTTATTTAGAAGCTTTACCCCAAATGCTGTTGCTCCTTTTGGAGATGTCGGTAACTTTGTTTTTGACCACGTTGTTCCAGCAATGTCTAAATGTGCCCAAGGGACCTTATTAACAAATCTTTGTAAAAACTGAGCTGCAGTAATAGAGCCCGCTCCTCTTCCACTAGAAATGTTTTGCATATCTGCAATTGGTGAATTTATCATTTTATCAAATTTATCATGAAGTGGGAATCTCCATAGTTTTTCATCTTCAATCTTGCCAGCATCTTCCAGCTGCTTACTTAATTTGTCGTTATTGGAAAATAATCCTGCATATTCATTGCCGATTGCGATAATTATTGCTCCAGTTAAGGTAGCTAAATCAACCATTAGCTCAGGCTTATATTTCTCTTGGGTATACCAGAGAGCGTCAGCAAGCACTAGCCTGCCTTCAGCGTCAGTATTTAAAACCTCTATTGTTTGACCTGAATAAGATTTTACTACATCACTTGGTCTTGTTGCCATATTTCCAATGTGGTTCTCGACAAGACCTACAACACCTATTACATTAGCCTTAGCTTTTCTTAGGGCCAATGTCTTCATTAAACCAATTACAACACCTGAACCTCCCATATCATATTTCATTTCTTCCATTCCACCTGCAGGTTTGAGTGAAACTCCACCTGTATCAAATGAGACTCCTTTACCAATAAATGCGATTGGTTTTTTCTTTTTATTCTTATGACCTTTCCATTCCATAATAGCTAACTTAGATTCGTGCTCACTGCCACGTCCTACGCTAAGTAAAGAACCCATGCCTAATTTTGTCATTTCTTTTTCGCCAAGAACCGATACTTTCACTCCTATTTTTTCTAGTGAGGCAGCATTTTTTGCTAGTTCAGGCGGAGTCATAACATTGGGAGGTTCTGTTACAAGGTTCCTTGTCATTGTTACACCCTCATGAATTGCTTTTACTGTTTCATAATTTTTTTCTAATCTTGAAAATTGATTAGTATATATTTTTATTTTTGAAATTTTTTTTCGTTTATTGTCTACCTTAGAAAAATATTTGGTGAATTTATATGATGCTAATAATAATCCTAATAGCATTTCACTTATAGAGTTTATAAAACTTACTTTAGAAGCTTTCACTCCATCCGGGTAAATAATAACATTATACTCTTTATAGAATTTAATAAGTGAAAGCAGGTTTCCTCCCAATATTTGAAAATCTCTATTTGAATAGTTTTTTATATTTTTTAACTTAAATACATATATCTTTGAAAAACTTAAATTATGAGGATTATGAACCATAATGTAGTCAAAATTTTTAGATTTTCTTTTCATAAATGAATCATCTGACTTAATGGTATTAGATAAGTGTTTTTTTGAGAGTTGATCTAATCTTTTTCCATACCCGATTAACCTCGAGTTCTGATCACAGAATATAATAGCAATAGCGCCTTTTTCTTGTTTTAAATTACTAAATTGAATTTCCATACGTTTGTACCTTTAACAAAATATTGATATAATTGAGAAAATGTCAAGATTTACAACATATGCGATTAAAGAAATCTCTTCAAGTTTTTTGTTTCTATCTGTTTTACTATCTGGAATATTATGGTTAGGACAAGGACTTAGGCATATTGATTTATTAACTACAAATAATGTGTCTATTGAAACTTATACTTCTTATGTAGTTTTACTGCTTCCTAAAATAATACTTTTAACATTTCCTGTTTGTGTGTTTCTATCAATATTATTTAATTTAAATAGATTGCGAAATGATAGTGAACTTATAATTTTAGGAACATCTGGTAAATCAGAGAAAAATATATTAATTAAGCCAATAATTTTATTCTCTACTATTATATATTCATTTATAATGATTTTTAGTCTTTTTGTTGCACCGCATTCCTTAAAGGAGCTTAGATATAAAATTATTGATATAAGGTCTTCAGGTGTACATATGTCGCTTTTAAAAGAAAAAAAATTTATATCACCAACAAGTGAATTCACCATTTTCTTACAAGAGAAAAAGAATGATGAGATTTTTGGGCTCTTAATCCACGATCAAAGCAATCCCGATAGCCCTCAAACATATATAGCGGAAAAGGGAGAGTTTATAAATCTAAATAATGTTGAATTTTTAAGGTTATTTAATGGAACTATTCAAATTTATAACAACACTGAAAATCGATTATCTGAAGTTGCTTTTAGTACATATGATTTGAATCTTTTACCCTATGATAAAAAGGAAAGTACTCACATCTATCCAGATGAATTATCCACTGACGAAATTATAAATAACCTTAGTATGAAACCACTGAAAGAATTTGATAAATATGAAAAAGAGCAGTTTGCTGTGCTTCATTCAAGAATTATCAACCCTTTTTACATATTTTTTTATTCTTTGCTGCCACTTCTTATGATTAGATTTTCTGCTAGACCAGATGATAGTTGGGCATACCCTATCATTACAGTATCAATTATTGCTTTTGTTGTGCAAATATTACAAATTACACTATCAAATTTATTAATTGAGAATAATTATTTTGTATATTTTAATTATTTATTTCCATTATCGTTGGTCATGTGCGTAATTATTTATCTCAACCAAGAAATCTTATATTTTTTTAGAAAAAAAAATGTTTAATAAAATAAATTTTTATATTTTAGTAAAGTTTTTTTATTCGTTTCTTTTTACTATTTTAGTTTTATCTTCAATAATTTTCATTGGTGATTTTGTTGAGCAATTTAGAAAATCAGCTGGAAAAGATGTTCCGATCAGCATTATACTTCAATTAACAATATTTAATTTTCCTAATTTAATTAGCTATACATTGCCAATAACGTCATTTTTAAGTGCGCTGTTCGCTTTTTTAAACCTGATAAGAAACTCAGAATCTATGGTTATTAGCGGAATGGGCATATCAAATTTAAAAACCTTAATCCCACCAATAACACTCCATTTCCTAATTGGAGTTTCGTTTATTTTATTGGCAAATCCTTTAATTTCAGTGTTTGATGATAAGTATTCTGACTTAAAATATGAATATATTGATAGAGTTGATAAATTTGCTTCAATTACTAAGGATGGCCTATGGCTCAAACAAAGTAATTATGAAAATGGGTTAAACAGCGTTTTGTACGCGAAGAATACAGAAAATCGTGGTGAAACTCTCTATAATTTTATGTTGTTGGAATATGATAAAAAAGGAGCATTTTACGGAAGAATTGATGGGAAAAAAGCTGAACTTAATGACGGTTATTGGAAAATGTCGGAAATACAAATTACACCTAAGTATGGGGAGTCTGGGTATCAAAATTCATTAAAATACAATACAAACATTAAATCAGAAGATATATCTGACGGCCTCTCTTCCCCTTCAAGTATTTCTATATGGCGCTTGATGACGTTTATTTATTTTCTTGAAGAATTAGGGTATTCAGCTGTTGATTTTAAAATGCATTTATATGAACTGATTAGCTTGCCATTCTATATTTCTGCACTTGTATTTCTAGCATTTTCACTCGTACAAGGGGTAAGGCAAAATGACAGATTTTCAAAAGTTATAATAAGTTCATTAATTATTATCTTTTTTCTATATTTCGTTGCTAATCTACTTAATGCTCTTGGTTCCACTTCACAAATACACCCTGTGTTCGCAAATATTAGCGTGCCTTTGATTACATTCTTAATAGCAACAATTATTCTGCAGTACTTCGAATTGAGGAGAAGAAAAATAATATAATGATTTCATCTCTTAAAATAAATATGCAATGTATTGCTGGATTCATTATGTTGTTTTTTTGTTCTTACAGTAGTGTAATAGCAGAACAAACAATAAAAATTTACGCTGATGAAATTAATGTTGATGAATTAGATCAGAGAATTATTGCTACTGGTGATGCAATTGCAATTAATGAGAATGAAATAAAAATAAAGTCAGATAAAATAATCTATAACAGAAAAAACAAAAGTTTAAATGCTTTTGGTAAAGTTATTATAAATGACGAGTCAGAGAATACATTTTTTTTAGATGAGCTATCTTCAAGTGAAAATCTAAATAAAGCTACTGGAAAAAGTATAAAAGTAAGGCTTCACGACGGCTCTAGGATTGTTGGAGAAAGTTATAAAAAGGAAAATGAAATTAGTATTATTGAAAATACTGAATACACGCCATGCGCAGAAAATAATTATTTAATTAAAAACTGTCCAGGCTGGAAACTTAAATCAAAGAAAATTTTTCATAATAATAAAACAAAAACTATTCATTATGATCATGCTCAAATTCAATTATTCAATGTCCCAGTTTTTTATTTACCCTACTTTTCTCATCCAGACCCATCAGTTGAAAAGAGGTCGGGTTTTTTGATGCCAACAATTCAGACTGACAAACAATTGGGTGATACCTTTTCAATCCCAATTTTTATAAATTTGAAAAGCAATAAAGATCTTACTTTTACCCCTAATATACAAACCAAAAAAAATAATTTTTATAATCTAAACTACAGACATCTAAATAAAACACTAAAACTGGATTTAAATGCAAGCATTGATGATAACGATGATGATAGTGGAACAAGCAATCATTTATTTTTTGATAGTGAAATTTTCAATCCTTATGGAACTCTTAATGCTTATATGAAAACAAGTAATAACGATACTTACATGCGTAAGAATAAAATTAATAAACTTACTGTTCTGAAGTCAGGATTTGATTTTGAAAGAGAAACAGATAAAATCTTTTTTTCAGCTGAATCAATTGGGTATAAACATTTGACTGCTCAAGACAGACAATGGGAGTATTTGTACCCTAGTTTAGTGTACAATATTAATGACATTGAAAATAATTTATATGAGGGAAATATATCTCTAAATAATACTTTCTCTTTTAGAAAGAATTTAAATGAAACTTATGAAACAATTGCTTCCTCTCAGCTTGACTGGAGCAATCAAAGTATTCATAGAAATTCTGGATTTATGACTAAAAATGAAGCTAATCTAAGAATTACTTCAATTTCGATTGATGAAAAATCAAAAAAAAATTCCAATAATTTACGATTATACCCACAAGTGAGCTCAAAAATATCATTTCCCTTAATGAAAACATCCTCATTGACTAATCAAACACTTACGCCATTAGTTATGCCAATTATTGCGCCTTTTAATAATTATACACCTTCAAAAGCAGTGACAAATAGCAATCTGTTTTCATCTAACAGGGCAACATCTATAACAGAATGGGAAAGTGGTCCAAGAATTAATTATGGTTTAGAATGGTTTATAAATTCTACAAACGGTATTAATGTAATGACAATTATTGGACAGAGTTATCGTTTTAATAAAGATAACATTAATACAGATAAAGAAATATCTGATTATTTTTTTGATTCGAATATAATTCTAAATTCTAATAATTATTTATATAGTTCCCTTGTTATTGATAGAGATGACTTAAAGACAAAATCATTAAGCACTAACTCTTTTAACATGTTTGGAGATCTTATTTTTGCAATTAATTATGATTATACATCTGGTAAATATGATAATCCATCAGAACAAATTGCTTTAGGGGGAAAATATAATTTTAATAGGAATCTCTTTATAAAGTTTACTGGCTCTAAAAATTTAGATACGAACAAAAATATAGGCTACCAATACGGCATATTATATGAAAATGATTGCCTAGGAATTGACTTTAATTATTATAAAGATTTAACAAAAGACAGAGATGTAGAAGAAAGCGATGGTTTTAGCTTCACAGTAGTACTTAAGCCATTTGGATCTACAAATAATTATGGGAAAAATAAAGTCTTTGGACCACAAATTTAAATTTCAATGAACAATATATTTAAAATTTTTTCTCTCGTATTTGTAATTGCATCTATAAGTTTTAAGGCAGGAGCATTCACTGTTAATGATCACAGAATAGCCGTTTTAGTGAATGACAAATTAATTACCTCTTATGATATTGTGCAGAGAATGAAAATGAGAGCACTTTTAAATGGTATTGATATTACGCCTGAAAATAATAATCAGTTAGCTAACATAGCCGTAGACGAGCTAATAAAAGAAATACTTAAAATTGAAAAGTTAGAAGAATATAGCATATCTATTGATGAAAATGAATATTTACTGCAAGAAAAAGCATTTTATGAAAATAACTCATTAAGCAAAGAAGATCTTAAAGGTCTTTTTACAACTAATAACATCAAATATAGTGAGTTTAAAAATTATTTAATATATGAAATATCTTGGCAGAAATTGGTTTCTGGAATCTATTACCGACTAGCTTCAGCGAGTGAAATAGAAATTGAGGAAATTATATTAAAGAACCCAGAACTAACCACCGATATAGCCAAAAATATTATCATTCAAAAACAGTTAGACCTGAAAAGTAGTAAAATGATAAGAGATTTATTTAATGAAGCAACAATTGAATACAAATAAAAATAGGCCTAAAAAGTCCCTGGGGCAAAATTTTATCAAAGATCATAATTTTACTTTAAAATTAAGCTCTTTGATCTCAAGTGATTACGAAACTAATATTTTTGAAATTGGTCCTGGAATGGGAGCGCTTACACAACACTTAGTAAAAAAAAAATTCAAAAAACTTTTTTTAATTGAAAAAGATATTAGATTTTATAAGGATCTGAATAGTGAATTTAAGAATAATAATAAAATAATTACCATTAATTGTGACGCCTTAAGCTATGATTATGAGAATGCAAATAAAAAAAGCAAATCATTAGTTATTGGAAACTTACCATTCAATATTTCAACTCAATTGTTAATTAAATGGATTACTGGTGATCAGTGGCCACCTTATTATCTAAAAATGATTCTTATGTTTCAGAAAGAAGTTGCGGATCGAATCGTTTCAATGCCTAATCAAAAGTCCTATAGCAGGATATCTGTAATTGCCCAAGCTCGATGCAAAGTAAAGAAGGTCTTAAATGCCCCCTCAGATATTTTTTTTCCAAAACCGAAGGTTGACGGAACAGTTCTTGAATTTACACCAATTTTAAAAAATAAGAATATTAATATCTTGAATCTTCAATCATTGTTAAAAAAATCATTTGAGCATAGAAGAAAAAAAATCAAAACTACCTTAAAAGATTATGACAACCTACTAAGGATACTTAAGATTGATGGCAATTTAAGGGCTGAAAACTTATCAGTAGAGGATTACTGTAAATTAGCATCAGCTATTTAATTTTTTTCGAGCTTCTTCTATTATATTTTTTATTAATTGAATACATCTTTCAAAATCGTTATTTTCTATAATGTACTCATATTCGTCTTGGTGACTCATTTCAGTTTCATACTGATTTAATCTTTCCTTGATAGCCTCTTCACTATCTCCAGATTTTAATGCTCTAAGTTTAAGCCTTTCAAAAATTACTTCTTTTGAAGGGGGTATTATGAACATAGTTAATATATTTGAATATTTTTTTGACTTTTTAAGTTGCAACGAACCTTGCCAATCAATATCAAATAAAATATCAAAACCATTATTAATTGCATCACTTACATTCTTATCAAGGGAGCCATAATAATTTCCAAATACATTTGCATATTCAAGATATTCATCATTTGCTATTCTAATTTTAAACTTTTCTTGACTGATAAAATTGTAGTCTTTTCCATCTTCTTCATTATCTCTTGGCGGTCTTGTTGTGTCAGAAATCGATATAGTTAAGTTGGTATCATCTTTAAGTAATCTTTTGCATATTGAAGACTTCCCTGCTCCTGAAGGAGAAGATATAATAATAATTAACTTTTTAGTCATGAAGTCAGTTGTCGCTATACTTAGAAAATACTAATGAAACATTTGTTCCTCCAAAACCAAAGGAATTTGACATGACATTAGAAAGACTAACTTTACGAGGTTGATCTTTAATAAAATCAATTTTTTTTGTCTCTAGTTCATTTTTTAAGTTTAAATTAATTGGAATTATTCCATTATTTAAACTCATAATCGAATATACTGCTTCTACAGCACCAGCTGCTCCTAATAGATGTCCTATTTGAGATTTAGTTGATGATACATAAACTTTTTTTTCACTTTCAGCGAATAATCTGTCTATTGCTATTGACTCAGCTTTATCTCCTGCGGGTGTAGATGTTCCATGAGCATTTATGTAATCTATTTCATCGAAAATAAGGTTGGCATCTTGTATTGAATTTGCCATTGCCCTATAAGCTCCATCTCCTGAACTATCGGGCAATGTATAATGAAATGCATCTGATGACATTCCATAACCTTTAATTTCACACAATATTTTTGCATTACGATCAAGCGCATGATTAAGCTCCTCAAGTATTAGAGTTGCTGCGCCTTCTCCCATAACAAATCCATCTCTTTGTTCATCAAATGGCCTGGACGACTCCGATGGACTATGGTTAAATTTTGTACTTAAGGCTTTACACGATGTAAACCCTCCAATTCCTATAGGACTAATGGTGGCCTCTGATCCGCCAGTCATCATGATATCTGCTTGTCCATGTTGGATTAATCTATAAGCCTCTCCAATGGCGTGAGCAGATGAAGCGCAAGCTGATACAGTAGAGTAATTTGGCCCTTTAAGATTATACTTAATAGATAAATATCCAGCGGGCATATTAATGATTCTACCAGTAATGAAAAAAGGACTTATTTTTTTCCCATTTTCAAAGTCTATGGAAGTTTGCTCTATTCCAGGCAATCCCCCCATACCAGAGCCTATTATGCAACCAGCTCTGAAGGACTCAGGGTCATTAATTTTATTTAAATTGCTAACTTGAAAGGCCTCTTCACTTGCTGCCAAAGCATATTTAATAAAATCATCAATTTTTTTTAATTCTTTTTTTTCAATCCATTCTTCAGCATTGAATGTTCCATTATCACCATTTCCATGAGGAACTTCACAAGCTACTTGGCATTTATAGTCCTTAACATCAAACTTGGTGATTTTTTTTGCACTAGAATTACCAGAAATCAGTATATTCCAATTATGCTCACCACCGCATCCAAATGGGGTAACTAACCCCATTCCGGTAACTACAACTCTATTCATTTAATTGCTTAATTTAGTCAGTTTCTAAGTGAGAGATCGCATCTCCGACAGTTAATATAGTTTCAGCTTTTTCGTCAGGGATCTCAACATCAAAAGCTTCTTCAAAAGCCATGACGAGCTCAACTGTATCCAAACTATCCGCTCCTAAATCATCAATAAATTTAGCATCTTCAGTGACCTTACTCATATCATCTATGCCAAGATGTTCTGCAATAATTTTTTTCACTTTTTCGGCAACTTCACTCATAAAAACTCCTGTTTTAATATAGTTAACTTTTTATTACGATATGCATCACATTGTCAAGCCACCATTCACATGAAGCACTTGACCAGTAATATAAGCTGATTCTTCTAAAGAAAGAAAATAAACGGCAGAGGCAATTTCATCAATTCTCCCCATTCTTCCAAGGGGGATTTTTTCTACCATGCTCTGCAATGTTTTTTTATCAATTGTTTCAAGAATTTCAGTATCAACAAATCCTGGTGAAACACAGTTAACTGTTACACCTCGTGACGCTACTTCATTTGCGATTGTTCTTGTAAGGCCTTCTATTGCAGATTTAGAGGCAACATAGTTTGCTTGACCCGAATTGCCGATCTTGGCTGCATCTGATGAAATATTGACGACTCTTCCCCAGCGACTTTTTATCATACCCTTTAAAATTTTTTTTGTTAATTTAAAATTGGAATTTAAATTGATATTTATTACATCGTTCCATTCTTCTTCTTTCATTCTTAAAAAAAGATTATCTTTGGTAATTCCTGCGTTATTAATAAGTATATCAGTGGATCCATAATATTCATCTGACTCCTTAACCAGATTCTCTATTTGTGAGTCGTCACTAAGATTACAAGAAATGCATTTAACTTTTCCTTTATAGTTAACTTCAATTTCATTAAGTTTATTCTTATTAGTGCCAGTTACACATATATTATAACTATTCTCATAAAATAATTTTAATATTGAAGACCCTATTCCACCAGTCGCTCCAGTAATTAAAACATTCTTCATAATTAAATATTTTCTAGTTTCTCAAAATCATCTACTTTTGATATTGATATCGATGTTATTTCTTTAGACATTCTTTTTACTAAATTTGTCAATACATTTCCAGGCCCTATTTCAATAAATCTTTCCACTCCATCATTTATCATATTCATAATTATTTCTCTCCATCTTACTTTTTTTACTATTTGCTTTACTAGAATTTGCTTTATCTCTAATTCGTTACATGGCATAGAGGTCACATTTGAATAAAGTGGTACAGCAAAAGTATTAAAACTAAACTTATCAATCTCATTTCGCATTATCATTGAAGCGTTCATCATAAATTCACTGTGGAAAGGTGCACTTACAGATAACTTGATAGATTTTCTTAAGCCAAGTTTTTTTGAATTAGCAACAATATGATCGATCGCTTTCATTTCACCGCTAATAACTATCTGGCCAATTGCATTATCATTAGCTATAAAAATTCTTCCTTTTGAGCTTACATCATTTATGACATCAGTAATCTCTTCTTCAGTACCTCCGATAATTGCTGCCATTCCACCAGTACCAACCGGCATACTTTCTTGCATGGCTTTAGATCGAATTTTAAGCAATTCAACAGAATCTTTAAAATTCAGTGATTTATTAGCAACTAATGCGGAATATTCACCTAGAGAGTGACCCGCTACAGAATGAAAAGAATGATCATCTATTTTTCCACTTTCTTTTAATGCAGCAAAAATAGCGACACTAGTTGCCATTATTGATGGCTGTGAATTCTGTGTCATGGCAAGCTCACTTTCTTCACCCTTGAATATTAATTTTGTAAGACTTTTTCCCATTATTTTATCTAACTGGTCATAAATATCCCGTGACGATTGAAAATCAGAATAAAAGTCGTACCCCATCCCAATGTTTTGTGAGCCTTGTCCAGGAAAAATTAATGCTGTTTTCATTTAAAAGAATACTTGCTTATTGGTTGATTATAGAATATTTATTCGGACTTTAATAATAAATATGACTAATTTATGGCTCTTTTTGAACATGTGCTAATACTTAAACAAAGTTTAAGTTCAAACGAACTTTCTAGTGAGCTAAAAAATCATACAGACATGCTATCTGAATTAAGTGGCAATATCGTTTATCAAGAAAGCTGGGGCATGAGAAATCTTGCTTATCCTATAAAAAACAATAAAAAAGCATTTTATGAATTTATGAACATTGAGATGCCTCAAGAAAATATGGAATTAATGAACTCAAAATTAAATTTAAACGAAAATATAATCAGATACTTATCAATAAAAGTTAAATCATTTGGTGAAACGCCTACATTAATGATCAAGGAAAAAGAATAGATATTTATGGAAAGAAATACAAAAAACAATTCTTCTACTTTTGACTATAAAGATATTTCCTCTCTTAGAAAATTTATTTCTGAAAAGGGTAAAATTACTCCTAGAAGGATTAGTTATATTTCAATTAAGAAACAAAAAGATCTTTCAAATGCAATTAAAAGGGCAAGATATCTAGCATTATTGCCATATACAGGTAGGTAATGGATATTATTCTCTTAGAATCACTAAGTAAATTAGGAAAAGCGGGTGAGATAGTCACTGTTAAAGATGGCTTTGCAAAAAATTTCTTAATACCTGAGAAAAAAGCAATTATTGCCAATAAAAAAAATAAAGCTGATTTAGAAAATCGTATCACACAAATAAATGCTAATAATCAAAAAAAAATGATCGAGGCAAATGAAATTAAAGAAAAACTAGATGGAAAGAAAATTTTAATGGAAATGGAAGCAAACGACGATGGCAGTCTTTATGGTACGGTTAGTCAAAAATCTGTAAGTGAAAGTATATTTGCTCTACATAAAATAAAGATTTTACCTGACGCAGTAATTCTTGATCCAATAAAAGAATTGGGTGAAACTGAAATACAAATAAGTTTGTATGAGGATATCAAGGCTAATGTTCACCTTGAAATAGCAAAAAAAACTCAGTAATAATTCTTTACCATTTTTCAAATATTTAAAAGATAAATATAATTCTTTATATAAAGTCCAAAAATATTAACAATATTTTAATTCTGTTAGTATCTTTTATTATTAATATACTGACAATTTTTAGTAATTAATATTAATTGACTCAATGTCCACTACATTTCAAATTCAATCCAATAATATTTCTACAAAACAGCTTCCTCACAATTTGGAAGCTGAACAAGGATTACTTGGGGCTATTTTAATTAATAATGAAATATTCTTTGATATAACTGAAATAGCAAATTCTGAACATTTCTATGAACCGGTTCATAGAATTATATTTGAAGCAATGAATAAAATGGTTTCTAAAGGGCAAATTGCATCACCAATTACTTTACAGAGTTATTTTGAAATTGAAAAAAATCTTGAAGAAATAGGTGGATCAAATTACCTTTTTAGACTGGCGAATTCAGCCGTTTCATTGGAGTACGCAAAGAGCTATGCTCAAATAATCTATGATATGGCTGTAAGAAGAGGTCTTTATGAGCTTGGAGGCAAGGTTCAGCATGATGCAATTGAAAGTGATATGGACGTTAAGCCTGGAGATCTTATAGAAGATGCAGAAAAAGATCTTTATCAAATATCAGAAAAAGGAACTACAAGAAATAAGGTTCAATCATTTAGAAGTTCAGTTGAAGAGGCTATAGAGCTTACCACTAAAGCATTTAAGAAAGATACGAGCGTAATTGGCTTATCTTCTGGATTTCGAGATCTTGATGCTAAATTAGGAGGATTTCATTCTTCCGATTTAATTATAATTGCTGGAAGACCGTCTATGGGAAAAACAGCATTAGCTACAAATATGGCATTTAATATTGCAAAAGAGGCTCATAATAATAAAGATATGGATTCAAGTGTTTTGTTCTTTTCACTTGAGATGTCATCAGAACAACTAGCCAGAAGAATTTTATCTGAAGAGGCGAGAATAAGTTCTAATGATATGAGAAAAGGTGATTTATCGGAAAATGATTTAGATAATTTAGTATCAGTATCAAAAAAGATATTGGAGATACCTTTATTCATTGATGATACACCCGCAATTAATATTGGAACGCTTGCTTCTAGGGCAAGAAGACTAAAACGTAAGCATGGACTAGGTGCAATTGTTATAGATTATTTGCAGCTATTAAGACCCAGCAAGGTATCTAGAAATGAGTCCAGAGTTCTCGAACTCTCTGAAATAACTCAAGGACTAAAAGCTCTAGCAAAAGAAATGAATATCCCTGTTATAGCCTTATCACAATTATCAAGACAGGTTGAACAAAGGGAAGATAAGAAGCCTTTATTATCAGATCTAAGAGAGTCAGGTTCTATCGAGCAAGACTCTGACGTAGTTATGTTTATTTATAGGGAAGAATACTATTTGGAAAAAAGTGAGCCTGCTCTCGGTACCGCAGATTACATTGAATGGCAGCAAAAAATGGATGAAATCCACGGTCAGGCAGAACTCCTCATATCAAAACAAAGACATGGACCAACAGGAAATATAAGACTAAGCTTTGAGAGTAAGTTTACAAAGTTTGGGAACTTTATTAGCAAAGATCACTCAAACAATTATGAGTAAAGTCTTTCAAAATGAAGAATGTTGATCAAAATACTTTTTTAGACATTAACCTAAAGTCAATTGGTGACAATTACGTAAAAATCAAAAAAAAAGTGAATAGAAATTGTATAGTTGCAGCAACTGTAAAATCAAATGCATATGGTCTTGGAGTTAAGAAAGTAGTTCCTGCGCTAATTAGATCAAAATGCAAACATTTCTTTGTAGCTTCCACCGATGAAGCTGTGGAAATTAGAAAAATAAATAAGAAAGTAGAAGTGTATATTCTAAATGGGTTAGTTTTAGATAACTTAAATATAATAAATAAATATAAATTAATACCTGTAATCAACAATTTGAAACAACTTAAGAAAATAGAGCGCTATCAAAGTAAGTTTAATAAAAAACTTAAGATTGCAATTCATTTTGATACAGGCATGTCGCGACTTGGTTTAGATAAAAATGAAACTACTAATCTAATTAAAAATAAATCAAAATTAATTAAAAATTCAGATCTTGTTCTGATAATGAGTCACTTAGCTTGTGCTGATGATCCAAAAAACCAAAAAAATCAAACTCAATTAAAGGAATTTGATAAGATAAGAATATACTTTCCAAATTGTCTACACAGCATATCGAACTCTGGGGGAGTGTTGCTGGGGAGAAAATATAATCTTGATATGGTTAGGCCAGGAATATCTCTTTATGGGGGGAATTGTCAAATCAAAGAGAGTAAGCATTACAAAAATGTAGTCTCTTTAAAGAGTAAATTGATACAAACAAGGGAAATAAATAAAGGGGATACCGTAGGCTATGGAGCTACATTTAAAGCAAGGAAAAAGATGAAAGTTGGCACTTTTGCCATTGGTTATGGTGATGGATTCAGTAGACTCTTTTCAAATAATTGTAAAATTTATTTAAATAATAAACGAATTAATTTGATTGGAAGAGTCTCAATGGACTTAGTAACAGTTGATTTGACAAATTTTATAAACTTAGAACAAATAGCTAATAAAGAGTTTGAATTCATTGGAAATAAGAACCCTATCAATACAGTGTGTGAGAGCATAAATACAATACCATATGAGATTTTAACAAACCTAGGCAAAAGATACCAAAGAAGATATATTTCATAAGTAATGAAAGAAGTATTTTCGTCAGTTCTTGATAATTATTCAAAATTATCTTTGTTACTACTTGTAGCAATTGCCTTTTTTTTCCTATTTAACTCAGATAATTTTCAACTTGACGCATCTTCTGATACTCTCATCTTAGAACAAGATGACGATTTAAAAAGATATCAGGAGTTAATTAAGGACTATGATTCAAGTGACTTTTTAATTGTTACGTTCACTTCAAAACAGAAATTTATTAAAAAGCAAAATCTTGATTTTTTAAATTCTTTTATTACAGAAATTGAAAATCTTCCTTTTGTTGACTCAACTCAATCAATTTTTGACGCACCATTATTAGAGATTAATAATCAATCTTTATCAGATCTAGTAAATGAAATAATTACAATTAAATCACCACAAGTAAATATCACTGATGCTGAGACAGAATTGCTTAATAGTCCAATTTTCAAAAACTTAATTATTAGTGAAGATGCGACTACAACAGGCTTGCTAATTAATCTAAAAAAGAATCTTGATTTCGATAAAATAGTAAATGAAAGAATAAGGCTTAATGAGTTAGTAAAAAAAAATGATGCTGAGCTTGAGCTTTTATCTCAACTAGACTTCAAATATGAAATTGAAAAAAAGAAACAGGATAAAGAGAGAGAGAATAATATTTTAATTATCAGAACAATAATTGAGCAATTCAAAGATAAGAATATTAAAATTCATCTAGGAGGAGTTTCAATGATTGCAAATGATACTATCGCATTCGTAAAAAATGATATTATTATTTTCGGCATCGGAGCCTTTATTTTTATATTAATTGTGCTCTATCTTGTTTTTAGAAGCCCTTTGTGGATGATTGCATGTATAGCTAATTGTATATTCATTTTAATTACTATGATCGGGTCTATTTCGCTACTTGGATGGAAAGTAACTGTTATTTCATCAAACTTTATCATGCTTATTTTGATCTTATCTTTATCAATGACCGTACATATAGTTGTAAGGTATCGGCAAATAAGTTTAGAGGAGGAAAAATCTACAATTAATCAAAATATTATACGTGCACTTAGAAAAATGTATAAGCCTTGTCTATTTGCAGCTCTAACAACTATTTTCGCATTTGGATCGCTTTATACAAGTGGAATCAAACCAGTTATGGATTTTGGCTTAATGATGTGCATGGGTCTAACTATCACATATGTATCCAGCTTTATTTTCTTACCAATTTTGATATCAGTCTTAAATTTAAAAAGTACTGCTCTATTGGATAAAAATAATAGTAAGGATATATTTTCTATCTTATCGATCAAATTCCCAATATTGACATTATTATTTTTTACATCTTTGTTTGCTATTGGCATATATGGAGCAAGTACTCTTAAAGTAGAAAATAGTTTTGTTAATTACTTTAAAGAAGATACTGAAATATATAAAGGAATGAAATTAATTGATGAACAATTGGGTGGAACTACTCCCTTGGATATTATTATTCAATTTAAAGATGAGCCAAATGATGATTTCTCTTTTGAAGAGGAGGATTTTATGGATTTTGGAATTGATTATGACCCTTCAGACTACTGGTTTACTAAAGAAAAAATTGACAGTGTTAAGAGTATTCATGACTATCTAGAAACGTATGATTTCGTAGGCAAAGTACTTTCATTGGCATCCATTATAAGAACTGCTGAAAAACTTAATTTAAATGAAGAATTTGATACTCTTGAACTCTCAGTTTTATACAAAAAATTACCACAAGATATTAAAGATCAAATTTTAAAACCCTATGTGTTGATAGATAAAAATCAGGCAAGAATTTCTCTACGCGTAATCGATACTCATCCTGAGTTAAAAAGGGCAAATTTCGTTAATGAGCTTAGAGAACATATGGATTCGAATTATAACAATCAAAATATTGAGGTAAGTCTTACTGGAATACTAATTTTGTACAATAACATGCTACAAAGCCTTTTTGACTCTCAAATTAAATCTTTGGGAATTGTTTTAATGGGAATATTTATAATATTAATTATTTTATTTCGATCATTTAAAATAGCTTTAGCTGCTTTAATACCGAATTTAGTCGCCTGTTTTGTAATATTGGGAACTATGGGATTATTGAATATACCCCTGGATTTGATGACAATTACAATTGCCTCGATTACGATTGGGATAGCGGTAGATAATTGCATACATTATGTTTATAGGTATCGTGAATATATTGCGATAACTGGATCACACGCAGATGCAATCAATAACTGCCAGAAAACAGTTAGCACTGCAATCAAAAATACTTCAATAACTATTATGGCAGGTTTCTCAATTTTGGTATTTTCTAATTTTTATCCTACAATATACTTTGGAGCATTTACAGCACTCGCAATGTTTATTGCTTTAGTTGGAAGTCTTACTATATTGCCAATATTACTCGGATATTTTAATAAAAATTCATAAGATGAACGTTCTTAATTATTCTCAGTTTCTCAATGCTTTTGATATTACTTTCCTAATAATTTGCCTAATATCAATCTTTCTTGGTATTAAAAATGGATTATTAAAAAGTTTTTTTAATTTAATCAAATGGGTATTAATATTTTTTATACTTAAAAATTGTTTTGCCTTATTAAGACCAGTTGCAGATCAATATATTACTAATGAAACTTTATCTGATGTTACAATATTTCTAATTACCCTCATAACCTCATATATATTTATTTCATTCTTACTCAGACTTTTTATCGGTTTTTTACAACCTAAGAAAAAGGGGCTGGTTGATATGGGACTCGGAGGAGTCCTGGGCATTTTCAGAGGGTATATTGTAGTTGTGATAACTCTATTTTTTATAAATCAAAATATATCTTCTAGTCTATTAGATGACTTTATGAATAGCAGCTCATTTGCTGAAATGGTAAATATTGGAATAGACTTTTTTGAGCATATACCAAGAAATTTAGAGGAAATAGGTATTTAAACATGAGAAATCTAAATTGTCTAATTACAGGCGCCTCATCTGGAATTGGAGCAAGTATTGCTCAGGAGTTATCAAAGACAGTTAAACACATATATATTCTGTCACGTAATGCATCTAAATTAGAAGAGATAAATGATAAAATAATTTCAAATGGGTGTGAATGTACAATTGTTCCAATTGATTTATGTAAGCCTAATGTAATAGAAAATCTTTCTGAAGAAATATTTAAAAAAGATAGGTTTTTAGATATTATTGTATCATCGGCAGGCCAAATTACTAAGCTATCTCCTGTAGAGTCAATTGATTTAAATGAATTAAATGACACTATCAATTTAAACTATATTTCTAATTTTAGAATTATGAAACATTTTCATCCTTTACTGAAAAATTCTAAAAAATCTAACTTTGTTATTATTTCTTCAATAAAAACTCAAATGAAATCCCAATATTGGGGTATATATCAACCAATCATGACAGCATTAAATGAACTAGTCTTAAGTTTCGCTAATGAGAATAAAGGCAACTCTATAAATGCTAATATTATCTATCCAGGTGCAGTAAATACTAAATTTAGAGAAAATATCATGCCCGGTGAGAATAAAAAGCAAATAAAAGATCCAGCCGACGTTGCAAGTGCGATTGTAAAATTCTTGCTATCAAATGAAAAAAGCGGTGAGATTATTAAGCTTTAGTCTGAATATGGGTTGCTAGAACTAATAAACTGATATGAAATTGGCACTCCTTTTATTTTAAAAAAATCTCTAAAAGCATTATCAAAAAATCTTTGAAATATTAGAGGCGCTTTCTTTTTTGAATTAATAAAGACTTTAAAGAGTGGAGAGCCAGTCTTTATTTGTACAATATACTTTGGTTTAATTTCTCTTTTTTTAATTTTTGGATATTTTGATTGTTTATTTAAATAATTAAGGAATTTATTTAAATTTACTTTTGTAATTTCAGTGTTAGCAAGTTTATTCTTGTTAATAATTTGTTTTATGAAATTCTTAATTCTAATGTTTTTCTTCGCAGAAATAAAATCAGTATTAATCATTTGATATTGACTGTAATTATTGCTTAAATATTTATCTATTTTATTTTTAAATTTTTTTCCTTCTTCAACTAGATCAATCTTATTGAACAAGAAAAATAGTATCTTCTTTTTTGTTATTGCCAAATCAGCCAGCCTAAAGTCTTGTTTGGTAATATTTTCAACAGAGTCTATGAGTAGAATTACTGTATCAACCTTGTCGACAAGTTTTATAACCTCCTTGTTTCTTTTCTTTTCATCCAGATCGTCTATCTTACTTTTTCGTCTTAGACCAGGAGTATCAAAAATTATAAAATCGTGACTATACATCGTAAATTTATCTTTTAACAAATTCTTTGTAAGACCGTATTCGTCACCAACTGGGGAAATGTTGTCTTCAAGTAAACAGTTAAATAAAGTTGATTTGCCAGAATTTGGCTTACCAATAATACAGAAATTTATTTTATTCAAAATAGAAGACATTGGAATTTTCATCCGTCATAAATATTGCATTACTTAATATAACTGGCGGCAATATAATACCTTTAACTCCTAAACTATTAGTCGACAATACTTCTCCTGTAATTGGTGATACAATCTTTAATTCGCCAAAATAAGAAATATTATATAATAAACTATTTATTAAATAAGGACCTAGCCACAAATTTAGATCCTTTGCTTTTTGACCTTTTTTAAATTTATTGAGTTCTGTAATCCAAAATACTTCACCAGTATTTTTATTTAAACAAATAAGTTTTCCGTCTTCATCAATAACGTATATTTGACCTCCTGAAATAGTTGGAGTTCTGTAACCTGATAAATCAATTGCCCAATTCCTTTTTCCATTAATAGCATTTATTGATATCAATTTGCCATTTGTACTTAAAGAAAAAATTGTGTTATTTGATAATACTGGACTGGCAGAAATATCCTTGATGTCAAAATTACTAAGCAATGAAACCTTTGAAACATTTTCTGACCACAATGGTCTACCACTATCGTTATCAAAAGCAACCAGCTCACCATTACTGAAAGGGGCTATGATTGTATTTTCAAAAGCTATAGGGGAAGCTGTAATAAGACTTTTCTTAGCTTCAGCTATTGTTTGAAACGACCACTCTATATCGCCAGTTTCTAATGAAAGTGAAAATAATCTATTATCTGACGAGATAAATAAAATTTGATTTCTATAAATTAGTGGTGGGGATAATATAGGAAATTCAATTTTTTTTCCCCATATTTTATTTCCATCATCAGAGTCGATCAGTAGAATCTGCCCATAGGCATCAACTAGAACTATTTTATTATCAAAATAAGCGAGTCCTCCTCTTATAACTTCATACTTTTTATTTCCATCAACTTTTATATCAATTGAAAATATTTTTTCATTACTTTCTAAATTTCGACATTCTAAGAATCCCTTGGGTAAAATGTAGCAAATTGTGTCATTAAAATAAATTGGCTGAATTATGTTAAGAGCTCCTCTGGTCCCAGAAATAATCTTTGTCTTATCTTCAATTTCAGATAAGGAAAATATATTATTCAAATTATTACCTGGATTTTGAAAATGCTGCGACCAAAAATTTAGTTCCTTTGGAGGATCTATTCTTATATCTTCTATATTTAGTCCTAATGTTTCTGAAATTTCTGCATCATACGCCAATATAGAAAAACTATTAGAATCTTTCTCTATTATTTCTTTTTTTGTACAACTAAATATTACAAATGTTGATAGTAAAATAATATATAAAATATTTATCATACTATTTAATTGTGTCTAAAAATTTAGTTGCCCTAATAACAATATCTCTTGGAGTATTTTCATCATTAATTAGTTCTTCAAATTTTTCTTTAGATATTTGAATTTTGCCTACTAATAAATTTTTAATAGCAATAATTTCTTTAAAAAGAAATTTAAAAGAACTATTTTCTAATTTGCCACTGTCAATATATATATTTATTTCATTCATCGCCATGTCATTTAAATTACTCATTAAATAAAAATAGATAGCCAGGTCAGTTATGATGTCGTCTGTTTTATCTTCATTAATTATTTCTAAAAGCTTGTCTTTACTTTCTTGTATTTTTCCATTTTCCATTAATAGAGTTGCAATTTTAATTTGTGCAATACCTGAAATAAGTAATTGATTTGAATTTTCAATTTCACCTAGGTTTTCAATCGTTTGATTAAAATCCACTAAATCTGAAGTGCCAATATATTTCTCTACTTCTTCCTCATAAAATGACTGATTTATCGACTTGTTAATTTGATAACCAAGTACCGAACCAATTAATAAAATTAGTCCACCAATTAAATATATACGGTAACGTCTCCACAAATTCATTAGACGATCATGTCTCAATTCTTCATCAACTTGCCTTAAAATATCTGACATTAATCTTCATCACCTTTTCTAACTATTTGAGGATTCATAGCATAAGTATGCTCCTTACCAGGAAACTCTCTATTTCTCACCTCGTCAGCATATTGATGCGCTGCCTTTTTTATTAAGCTTTCTAAATCAGCATATTTTTTTACAAACTTGGGGGCAATGTTAGTTAAGCCTAACATATCTTCTGTTACTAACACCTGGCCATCGCAATTAGGAGAGGCGCCTATGCCAATCGTTGGTATCGATATTCTAGATGTAATCTCTGCAGCTAATGGTTCAGCCATACCTTCTAGTACTACTGAAAATGCTCCAGCCTCTTCTATTGCAATTGCATCATCAATATACTTACCCCAATCAAATTTATTTCTTCCTTTGACTTTATAGCCACCATCTATGAGTACACTTTGAGGCTGAAGACCAATATGTCCCATTACTGGAATTGAACGATCAGTTAAATATTTTACCGTTTCAAACATATTTCTTCCACCCTCAAGCTTTACTCCATTGCAGTTTGTTTCCTTCATTACTTTTGCAGCATTCATAAAAGCTTTGCCAACAGACTCTTCATAAGTGCCGAAAGGCATATCAACTATAACGCACGACTGTTTTGTTACATTAACAACAGATTTTGAATGCTCTATCATTTGAAAGAGTGTTACTGGCAATGTATTTTGATAGTCATACAGAACCATTCCGAGTGAGTCGCCTACTAATAAAAGATCACCGCAGCCATCAATAGATCTTGCAATCGGTGAGGTGTACGCCGTCAAGCAAACAATTGGAGTTTTTCCCTTTTGGTTTTTGATATCAATTACAGATTTACGTTTCATCCAGCGGTTTATACTTTAGAAATAGAAAAATTTCTATAAAAAGCTTAAAAACTGTCTATTTTCGCCTAACATTAGGGATTACTTCTTCTTGATACCCTTCATTGAAAGAGTCAGAGTCGCCATAAATTTCTGCTTCAAACCAATTGATAAACTCATCTGACTTTATCCCTTTCCAATATTTCCATGATGATTGTGCTATAGGCGCTTTCATAACTCCAAGTTTTAGCATATGCATTCTCATCTTTAAATGTGACTCGTCAACAAAGCCTTTTTCAACTTTTTCGTAGGTATCAAAAATATCCACCAATAATGTATTTATAAAAATAGCGACGCGCCATTTATCTGAATCATCTAGGTCACCTGTGGCCCAATCTTTTGCTAAAAAATTACTAAACTCCTTATCTTTCGCTGTATTAAAATATCTTTCATACATTCGTTGTGTAAGAGAGTGTCCAAATTGAGCTTTAGTAATTTCATTTTGTTGATGAATTTGTAATCCCAAATAAATAACTGAGACGAGCACGCCAAACGCTGCTACCATTTGTACAATAAGAAGAATAGTGTCTGTATTCATTAGGCTATTAAAGTTTTAGTTGTAGCAAATGCCTCTAAAGCTTTTTGACGGGATGAGCCAATTTCAACAATAGGCAGTGGATAATTCTCGCCAAGCTTTACACCTGCTGATCTTAGGACATCTTCAGGGGCTTCCCAAGGGTTAAATAAGAACTTATCCGGCATATCATTCAAAACAGGTAGGTATTTTCTTGTATATTTTCCGTCAGGATCAAATTTCTGTCCCTGAGTTATTGGGTTAAAAATTCTAAAATATGGAGCGGCATCGGCTCCTGACCCAGCGATCCACTGCCACCCAGCACTATTACTCGCTAGATCCGCGTCAATCAAGCAGTCCCAAAACCATCTTTCTCCATGATGCCAATGTAAAAGTAAATTTTTTACAAGAAATGATCCCACTACCATTCTTAGTCTATTATGCATGTAACCTGTTTGCCATAATTCTTGCATACCTGCATCTACAATCGGATAGCCAGTTAGTCCTTTTTGCCATTTCTTTAATTTCTCTTTATCATCATCCCATGGAAAATTATCGAACTTCTTTTGCAAGTTTTCTTTTGGAAGAAATGGAAAATGATAGAGCAAATTAAAAGAAAACTCACGCCAACCTAATTCACTCAAGAAGTGGTCTAGGTCTTTCTTAATGTCTAATTTTCCCTCTTTTGTCTTAGCTCGGTACCATACTTGATTTGGCGAAACTTCACCAAAATGTAAGTGAGGTGAAAGTTGAGAAACATTCTGATTGGATGGAAAATTTCTTCCTTCTTTATAATTATTTAATCCATTTGATATAAACTCTTCAATCTTACTATGGGCACCTTCTTCTCCAGGTGACCAAAGAGAAATCATTTTACTATACCAATTGTGCTTAGGCATTAGCTCCAGGTCTTCTATTATTGAATCATGATTATCAATTGATATTAAATTTGATAGATTAGGTGCTGGTAGTGGCATTCGAGGCTTATCAGAATTTAGACACCCTTTTCGATAGTATGGGGTGAATACTTTGTAGGGAGTGCCATCTTTTTTTGCTATATTCCATGGCTCCCATAAAAGCGATCCATTAAAGGTATTCACGTTTATGTTTTGGTCATTGAAATGTTTTTTTATCTTTTTGTCTCTTCTGATTCTCCAAGGTTCATAACAGCGACTCCAAAATATATTTGAAATTTCAAATCGTTTGTTAATTTCATCCAGAATATCTATTGGGTTGCCTCTAAAAAAACAGAGTTTATTTTTTAATGACTTATTTAATTTGATTAATGAATGATGCAGCCACCACTTACTTGCAGCACCATTTACGTGTTCTTTTGAATTGAAATCATCTAATATAAAGATTGGTAAGGTCTTGCCATCCTCAAGTGCATTAGTTAAAGCAGGATTGTCGGCTAAACGCAGGTCTTGCCTGAACCACATTACATTTATATTTTTTGCTAACGCCATAATTTATATATAGCCTAATTATAGCTAGTTTCCATGGATTTGAACTGAAAGTCTGCAGTATTAGAAAGAATATTCAAAATTCTGAGTGGTTGGATTATGTCCTAGGAGTTTTGCTCCATTTCTGATGTGGTAATGAGTAGCCATTGGTGTCAAAGGAGAGAGTGTTACAATCCTTTTGTACCCCATCTCTTTGCCAAATTTTAAAGCCTCTTCCATAATTTTTTTGCCCGCACCTTTTTTTCTCGACCACACAGTATAAGCAATTATTGTATCAGCATTTTGCTCGTAAACGGCCAGTCGGCTCATTAAGTCCAATTCTTTTATTGAATGAGGAACATCCTTTGTGAAAGCTAAACACATAATACCTTCAATTTCATTATTATATTCTAAACCATATATTTTTCTGTCATGGGTGGTTCTCCATTCAAGATCAAGCTCTGGTCTTACAGGGTCTTCAGAAACATCAATATTATCTAACTCAACAAATTTAGCTGTTTTAATCCAGGTAAAATCAGTGAAATTCAAATTAAATATTGATTTAATAAAATTAAATATTTTAGAAAAAAAGTTTTTCATTACTTTATTATAGTCACATTCGATCTTATTTTTAGATTAGATTTTAGTTAAACTATTTTATTATTCCCACTCAATAGTGCCTGTTTTTATTTTTGTTATATAGCAACGTATACAGAGCCTTTTAAAAATACTTTGCAGTCAGTTTGTAGTTGTACCTTTATGTAAAATATCTTCACCTGCTTTTTTATTTTGATGATATCCTCTAAAAGCGATGTAAGTCTGTATTAAATTTGCGATTACAAATGCAAATAAATCAAAAAAAATAAAAACTAATGCTCCGGCGAATCTACTAATTCCAGTTAATATATATCCATTTAGACGTGTTTTGTGTTTTACTGAACTTACAAGAAATAGACTCAGAGCAATAAGAACTAGAATAATCCATTGACCGTATAGTAGTATTGTTTCTATCATAATTTACTCCTTTAAGTTATTGATTTTATTGTATTTTTTAATTTATTCCCACTCAATAGTGCCAGGAGGCTTAGAAGTTGTATCGTAAACTACGCGATTAATTCCTTTTACCTCATTTATAATTCGAGTTGATACTTTGCTTAAAAATTCACCACTGAAAGGATAGAAATCAGCCGTCATGCCATCTACAGAAGTTACAGCTCTCAAGCCACAAACAAACTCATATGACCTTTGATCACCCATTACGCCAACAGTTCGAACAGGTAATAAAACTGCAAAAGCTTGCCAGATTTCATTGTATAAATCTGCTGCTTTAATCTCATCAATATAAATTTTATCTGCATGTTGTAACATTCGCACTTTATCTTTTGTAATGTCACTTAATATTCGAATTCCTAATCCAGGACCTGGAAACGGATGTCTTTGAATAAATTCTATAGGTAATTTTAGCTCTTTACCGAGTCTACGAACTTCATCCTTAAATAATTCTTGTAAAGGTTCGATAAGTCCCAGTTTCATTTCTTTAGGCAGGCCTCCAACATTGTGATGTGACTTGATTACTGAAGTTGGCCCCCCATGAAAACTTTGACTCTCTATTATGTCTGGGTAGATCGTACCTTGAGCTAAAAATTTTGCTTTAGAGATCTTGCTAGACTCAGCGTTAAATATTTTAATAAACAAATTGCCAATAATTTTACGTTTTTTTTCTGGATCAGATACTCCTTTAAGGGAAGTTAAGAATCTATTCTTAGCATTAACTGTAATAAGCTTTGATTTAAAATGCTTTTTAAACAAATTTTGGACTTCCTCAGTTTCATTCAACCTCATTAAGCCAGTATCGACATAGATACATGTTAATTGTTTATTAATTGCTTTTGAAATTATTGCTGCAGTCACCATACTGTCAACTCCTCCAGATAAACCACAAATGACATGGTTTTTTTCAACCTTAATCTTTATTTTGGCAACTTGAGTTTTAAGATAGTTTTGCATACTCCATGTAGGTTTAGTTTTGCATATATTAATTATGAAGTTCTTGATTATCTTTTCACCTTGATGTGTATGAACAACTTCGGGATGAAATTGAAGACCGTAAATATTTAGTTTTTTATTTTCTATACCCACAAATTTAGAGTTTTTACTTTTCGCTATGGTTGTAAAATCATTAGGTAATTTAATCGCCTTATCACCATGACTCATCCATACATAATGTTGCTTATTTTTTAACTTAATGTTTTGAAAGAGCTTGCTTTTATGAGTGTGCGTAATTAATGTTTTGCCAAATTCGCGTTCCTTTGATATTTCAACCCTACCTCCAAGTTGATGAACTATAAGTTGCATTCCGTAACAAATTCCTAGAATTGGAATATTTAGCGAAAAGATTTTCTTATCAATTTTTGGTGTACGCGACTTATGAACACTTGCAGGTCCTCCTGAAAATATAATTCCAGTTGGCTTCGTATCCTTAATTTTATGCAACAGGTTCTTATTGCTTACAATTTCGCAATAAACGCTTACTTCTCGAACCCTTCTTGCGATTAATTGAGTTACCTGAGAGCCGAAGTCTACAATATAAATCATACTACTCAGCCAGTAATTTTAGATTATCAATTTCTTCACAGTCATTATCACAAAGGATTTCTAAATTAGAAATAAATTCGGCATAATCTTCTATATTACCCAAGTTATACGCTGTCTTTCCTAAAAGAAAATTAAGCTCTAAATTGTGCGGCACTAATGTGAACGCAATATTATAATATTTATTAGCAGTACTTAAATCGTCAATTTTTTCGTAAGATTTACCTAACAAAACAAACGATTCTGATGATTTGGGGTTAAAAACAATTTCCTTTTCTAAATATTTAATGGCTGTTTCGTAATTAGTTTCGTTGAAGTTCTCTAAAGCATTATCATAAAAATTTGACGCTGACCAAGAATACGATGAGTATAAAAAAAGAGTTAAAAATATAAAATATTTCATCAACTTAAATGTTGGTTGGATAATTTGGTGACTCACGAGTAATATCAACATCATGCACATGACTCTCTTTTAATCCTGCTCCTGTGATTTCAATAAACTGAACATTCTTTTTAAATTGCATTATATCTTTTGAGCCTGTGTAGCCCATTGATGCTTTCAGGCCGCCAACGAGCTGGTATATTATTGGTGCTATTGGACCTTTGTAAGGCACTCTTCCTTCAATTCCTTCAGGTACATGTTTATTGCTTTCTGTAATTTCCTCTTGAAAATATCTATCTGCAGACCCTCGCGCCATTGCGCCCAAGGAACCCATTCCACGATATGATTTATAACTTCTACCTTTAAATAAGTAGACTTCACCTGGTGACTCGTCAGTTCCTGCAAATAATGATCCTATCATAACTGCGTTAGCTCCTGCGCCAAGCGCTTTTGCAATATCTCCAGAATATTTTATACCTCCATCAGCAATAACCGGAATATTTTTTTTGTTTGCAATTTCAGCGCAATCCAAAATTGCTGAGAATTGAGGGACCCCTATTCCAGCAACCACCCGAGTAGTGCAAATTGACCCTGGACCTATGCCAACTTTTATACAATCTGCGCCTTTATCAATTAATTCTGCTGTAGCTTCTTTTGTAGCTACATTGCCAACAACTACATCAATGGAAAAATGAGATTTAATTTCCTCAAGAGTAGAAATGACTTTTTCTGAGTGGCCATGGGCAGTATCTATTACTAACACATCTACACCAGCATCAACTAAACGCTCAGCTCTATTAATTGCTTCTATTCCAACGCCTATTGCAGAACCTACTATCAGCCTACCTTTGGCATCCTTAGATGCGTGAGGGTTCAATTGACTTTTTTCGATATCTTTCACTGTGATTAAGCCAATGCACTTTCTATTATCGTCAACAACGATTAGTTTTTCAATTCTATGAGCATGAAGTAATTTTTGGGCATCGTCACTAGAGATTCCCTCTTTTACGGTAATTAAATTTTCACTTGTCATTAACTCACTAATTTTTTGAGACATATTAGTTGCGAAACGCACATCCCTATTCGTTAAAATACCAAGCAATTTATCGTTACTATCTACTACAGGGACACCAGAAATCTGATGCTCTTTCATTAGATCTAAAGCATCTGATAGAGTGGCTTCAGGTGCTATGGTTACAGGATCAATTACCATGCCCGTTTCAAACTTTTTTACTTTTGCAACATTTTGTGCTTGATCGTCTATAGGCATGTTTTTATGCAGTATCCCTAGCCCACCAGATTGAGCAATAGCGATAGCTAACTTATATTCTGTGACAGTGTCCATTGCCGAAGAAATTAATGGTATGCCAAGTTTAATATTTGAAGTTATAGACGTATGTGATTGGACCTCAGTTGGCAGAATAGATGAGCGCGCAGGCTTTATTAAAACATCATCAAATGAAAGGGATTTCTGAATAGTGGAGCGCTCCATCTCTGATGATTAAATTATTTAACAAATTATGTCAATCAAGGTGTTATTTTTTTCTAAGGCAAACTAAATAGATTTCACTTGAATTTTTCCTACTTGATTTTGGCTTAAATGAAGTAACTTTATGAAAATTCCTTTTACATATGGTGAGTACATCTGAAATATCACCTGTTCTGAAATACTTAGCCACAAAATGGCCATTAGTATTTAGATTCTGAAGTGAATAACTTAATGCATTTTCAACTAAATCCTTGGAAAGAAGAAAATCAGACACTTTATTGCCTGACAAGTTGGGCGAGATATCAGAAAGCACTAGATCAAATTCACCTATAGTTTTAGAGATTTTTTCGAATTCGGGAGATAAAAAGTCTGATCTATGAAAAGTAACATCTTTAATTTCTTCCATTTCCAAGATATCTACAGCAATTATTGAATTTAGACTTTTCCCATGATTTTTAAGTACTTGGCACCAACTTCCAGGGGCTGAACCAAGATCAATTACATTTTTAGCCTCATTTAAAATTTTATATTTCTCAATAATTTCAACTAACTTGTATGCAGCCCTGGATCTGTAATTATCACTAATAGACTTCTGCACAAATTCATCATCTACATGCCTTTTAAGCCATTTCTTGTTTTTATCTTTGAATGATTTATTCTTTATTTTCATAAAGTTGTTATTTTTCAATTATTTAACAATAAATACATACTACTTGAAATATAGCTAATTACCAATATATCACTTTGATATAGGTATTGATTATATATATCAGCCTGATATAGATACTTTCTTTATTATGGACTTTTATATGAGATTTTTTAAGTATTTTACGATCATAATGGCTTTATTATCAATGAATAGTGCTGGCGCATTGAGTCTAAATGATGCAATTAGTGAATCTTTAGCAAATAACCTGCTGCTTAAAATGGAAGCTAATTCAGTAGATATTGCTGAAGAAGATTATTTTCAATCAAAATCAAATTACTTACCTTCAATTAGTCTTAACGCCAATATATCAGAAAATGAATACTCAAGTCTTAAAACTCAATCAGGAATTATTGGGAGTGATTACGAATTAGCTCCAAGCAGTAAATCAATAATCTTATCTCAAAATTTATTCAGTGGTTTTAGTCGCTTTTACAATTCAATTTCGACAAAAGAATCTCTAAATCTGAAAAGACTTAATGAGAAGAAAGTTACTCAGGACATTATTTTAGAGACGATTGAAGCCTACTATAATGTCCTTATTGCTGAAAAATCAGTTAAGTCGTACAAGGACAATCTTGAGTCTGTTACAGAAAGATCAAATGCAACAATCAAAGAATACGAAGTTGGCCTCACCTCCAAAACTGATGTTGCTCAGGCCGAAGCTTTCTTAAATAATGCGAAGATTGATTTATTAGATTCTGAAATAATTCTTAAAAATTTAAAAAATTCATTCTTTGACTTAGTTGGTGTTGATGCAAAAAATTTAACATTTTCAGAAATTAATGCTGACATACCAAGCTCATTTAGTGAATTTAAAGAAATATTAATCGCTAATAATTACTCAATAAGGATGGCGGAAGTGAATTTGAAAATAAAGAATGCTAATGTAGGAGTAGCACGTTCAGCATATTATCCTCAGCTAAGTCTTACTGCTACTAAATCTGAATTAGATGAATTTTCAGCAGAGATAGATGAGTTCATAAATGAAGAAATTAAAGCTACTCTTAATTGGCCAATCTTTACGGCTGGAAAATCGTTATCTAATGTTCGCAAGGCAAAAGAAGTTAAAAATACACAGTTAATACTTTTACAGAAAACGCAAAATGAAACTATTATTCTCTCAGAAAATATCTGGGACAAATATAAAATTTCAGAACAAACGATAAAAGCTGCCGAGCTAACGTATAATGCTAATCAAACTGCATATAAAGGTACTGTGATTGAGCAAGAAGTTGGTGAAAGAAGTGTTCTTGATGTTTTAATTGCAAGGCAAGCACTGCTTAACTCAGAGATTAATTATTTCAACAAGCAAAAAGATAGGGAAATAGTTAAAACTCAAATTATGTATTTAGCAGGATTACTTAATTTTGAAAATTTAGAGGTTAATTAATATGCAAAAAGATACTCTATGTTTAGGCTTACTTTCTTTGGGTCCAAGATCAGGTTATGAAATTAAACAAATGTTTGAAGGCCCTTTATCAGATTTTTACAGCTTAAGCTTTGGAACTATTTATCCAACTTTAAATAAACTCCAAGATGAAAAATATGTTTCCTGTAAGCAATTATCTCAAAGCAAAAAGCCAGATAAAAAAGTTTATACAATCACTAAAAAAGGAAAGGACTTAATGAAGGATAATTTATTAGGAGATGCCTCAGCCTATATACGTTCAGGCAATTTTGGTGATCAAATCAAATCAGAATTCTTTTTACTTTTATTATTTGCAAAATATCTGCCTCAAGAAACTTTAGACACAGTATTAAATGAAAGAGTTTTATTTCTAAGGCAGAAACTGGAACAATTTAAATATGACGGTCCAGTTCCATCAGATCTTCAGGCTCTTAGAAATGAAAAATCTGTTGCCTTTATTAGAGGCCTGGCAACAGCCCTAATTGAAAGTGGTTTAAATTATATGGAAAAAAATAGAGGAAAGCTGAATTAGTATGTTTAAAAAAATCCCAATCAATATCGTCTCAGCAATTGTAATATTTATTCTTGTTTTTGCGTGGATAGTTTCGGGCTTGTTTTCTTCAGACGAAACTAGCTCATCTGAAATAATAGCGAATAATGAAACAGTTGAGAAGATCACTGTAAGGGCCAGTGAATTTTCATCCCAAGATAAAACATATTATCTCACAGTACGTGGAAGAACTGAGGCAGATAAAGTTGTTATGATTAAGCCAAAAACGTCCTCCAATATTTCAATGGTAATGAATCCAGGACAAAACGTGACAGCAGGTGAGCTCATTTGTTTACTCGATAAAGAAAACAGACTAGCTGGATTAAATGAAGCAAACGCAAACAAAAATAAAGCTCAATTACAATTTGACGCAATCCAAACACTTGCAAATGAGGGTTACAGATCAGAAAATGCTGTAGCCACAGCTGAGGCTGCTCTGAAATCTGCTATAGCACGAGTTGAGATGGCGCAAAATGAACTTGATAACATTAGAGTTGTTGCTCCATTTGATGGATATGTTGAAGATGTTTTTGTTGAAGTCGGTGATTTAATTACTCCTGCAACCCCATGTGCAAAAATAATGCAACTTGATCCGATGAAAGTAACAGGTGAAGTTACAGAAAAGAATGTTGCACAATTGTCAATTGATCAAAAAGTAAGTGTGAAGATGTTGAATGGAGAGACTATTGAAGGGAAAATTAACTTCATTAGCAAAAGTGCTAATCCAAGCACACGTACATACAAGGTAGAAGCAACAGTACTAAATAAAGATGGAAATATTCTTGAAGGACTTACTGCAGAGATGAGGGTGCCATTGAATAAAGTTAAAGCCCACCTAATACCATCTTATTTACTATCACTGAATGATGAAGGCGAATTGGGAATAAAAATAGTTGAAAATGAAATAGTTAAATTTCTTCTTATTCAAATCATAGAAGATGGGCTTGATGGCTTATGGGTATCAGGATTGCCGGATGAAGTGACTATTATAACTGTAGGTCAAGAATATGTAATAAACGGCCAAAATGTTAACGTTCAATTGAGTGAGATTTAGTTTAAGTGGTAGATTTCTTAGTTGATAGAAAAAGAACAGCTCTTGCGCTTCTATTAGTGCTTATTTTTGCTGGGATTATTGGAAGAATGAATATTCCAATTGAGAACAGACCAGAAATTACAATACCAGTAGTTTATGTAGGCGTTTCACTTCCTGGCATATCACCAGAAGATGCTGAGAGACTTCTGCTTAAACCAATAGAAGATGAGGTGAGAAGCATCGAAGGCATTGATGAACTTCAGGGCTTTGCTCTTGAAAATTTTGCTGCCGTTATTGTCAAATTTGATGCTGCTGAAACTATGAAGAAATCTCTAGACAAGGTTAGAGATGCTGTTAATGACGCAAAAGTTAAGTTCCCTGACGAAGCGAACGATCCGATGGTGAGGGAAGTATCAGTTACTGAAGATCCAACAATTATACTTTCAATAAGCTCAAAATCAGCCTCAGAGAGATTTATATTGGACCTTGCTCGTGAAATAAAAAAAGATGTTGAGCTAATTCCTGCAATATTTGAAGCAGAAATGGTTGGTGGAAGAAAAGAACAACTTGAAGCTGTAATTAATAGAACCCAGCTTGAGAGTTATAATATGTCCTTCATGGAAATAATAAGCTCAGTTGCAAATAATAATCAAGTAGTAACAGCGGGTGAAATTAAAACTGCTCAGGGTCAATTCTCTGTAAATGTTCCAGGTTTATTTGAAACTGCAAGAGATGTTTATGAACTGCCAATAAGATCGACGGATAACAGCTCCGTATTATTATCTGATATTTCTGAATTAAAGAGAAATTTTAGAGATAGAGAAAACTATACTAAAGTTAATGGCGAAATTGGCGTTTCTCTTCTTATTAAAAAAGCTAGAGGTGAAAATGTTATTGAGACTATAGATGAGGTTGAGAGAATTGTTGATAAATATAAATCTAAAGTTTCCTCAGATGTAAGTTTTAATTATGTCATGGATACTCGAAGTTATATTTCAGATAACGTTGACTCGCTTCAAGGTAATATTATTTTAGCTACAGTAGTAGTTTTATTAGTTACTATGATTGCCCTTGGAATCAGATCCTCTTTAATAGTTGGTTCAGGTATTCCAGTTTCAATCTTGATTACAATATTCGTTATGTACGCACTGGGCTACAATTATAACTTCATGGTCATGTTTGGCATATTAGTTGCATTAGGAATGCTTATTGATGGCTCTCTTGTAGTGGTTGAGTTAGCTGATAGAAAAATGCTTGAAGGATTTAGTAAGCAGGAGGCATATGTCTATTCAGCAAAAAGAATGTTCTGGCCTATAGTTGCTTCATCCGCAACAACCCTAGCCGTATTTGCCCCACTTTTCTTCTGGCCCGGTGTATCTGGTCAGTTTATGTCCGTACTTCCACTCACAATCTTTATTGTCTTGTCTATCGCATTAGTTTTTAGCTTAATGTTTGTTCCGGTAATAGGAAGTGTATTAGGTAAGCCTTCAAATGCATCAGCTAATGTTTATCGTAGCCTTGGTTCTGATCAAGGATTCAATCTCAAAGAATTAACCGGATATGTAGGAAAATATGTAAATATATTAAGCTACGTCATTAAAAGACCCATTATTACCCTATCGTTAATATTTTTTGTTATTTTTGGCATTATAGCAACTTACTCAAACTTCGGTAAAGGCATGGTATTTTTTACTTCTAATGACCCTTATTTTGGAGTTGTCAAAGTCTACGCAAGAGGAAACTTATCCGTCGAGGAGGTAAATGATCTAGCGCAAGAAGTGGAAGATGCGATGATAAATCAGTACGGCATCAAAAGTTATTTTTTACAGACTGGGCAATTTAGTAGTGTTGGGCCTTCAGGCGGTGGATCTTCTGAAGATTTAATTGCAACAGCTTACTTTGAGTTCATTGAGCGAGGCAAAAGGAAAAATGGACATAAAATAATGGACGATTTAAGAAATGAACTTAGTAATATTAGCGGCATTAAGTATGAAGTCATTGAAGAAACAGGCGGGCCACCTGTAGGCAAAGATTTAGAAATAAGAATAACTGGACCAACGAGTGACATTTTGGTTCCAGTGACTAAGTCGTTAAGAGACTATATTGACAATCTTGATGAGTTAATAAGCATTGAGGATACTCTACCTATTCCATTAGTAGATTGGGAGCTGACCATTGATAAACCAAAAGCTGCACAATTTGGCGTTGATATTTTTACTATTGGTACGGCAATTAAATTGGTCACTGAAGGAATAATGATCGGCAAGTATAGGCCAAATGACATTGATGAAGAATTAGAGATCTACGTAAGGTACCCTGAAAGCGATAGATCAATTGATCAACTTGACAATGTAATGATTGAATCGTCTGTTGGTAAAGTTCCTATTAGCAATTTCCTTACGAAGAAGCCAAAGCAAAATGTTAGTTTCATTAGAAGATGGGACGCAAGAAATGCTATGTACATTAAAGCAAACGTGACTGAGGGCACTTCAACCGGTGAAGTTGTGGAGAAGTTAAGTAGCTGGGCAGATGATCAAGCATTTCCACCAAATGTTGACATTGCTTTTGGAGGCGAAAATGAAGAGCAAAATGACTCCATGAAATTTATCGTACAGGCATTTATAATTTCTGTATTGATAATGGCAGCATTACTAGTAACCCAATTCAATAGTTTCTATCAATGCTTTATAATTCTTACCGCGGTTATAATAAGTACCGCAGGCGTATATTTAGGACTACTAGTATTTGATCAGGCATTCTCTGCTATATTACATGGTATTGGAATTGTTTCATTGGCAGGAATTGTTGTTAATAATAATATTATTCTAATTGATGCATACAATTTCGTTAGTAACAAAAATAAGGACGATGTCTATAATAATGTTCTTAAAGCATGCGCACAAAGATTAAGGCCTATCTTTCTAACTACAATTACAACTATGCTGGGATTAATTCCTTTGGCATTGAATTATAGCATCGATCCAATAGCAAGAACAATAGAGTATGATTCAAACGTGAGTGGTTTTTGGACATCGCTTGCACAATGCATTGTATACGGTTTGAGTTTTTCAGCAATATTGACATTAATCGTCACACCTTGCTTGCTTATTTTGCCGTCACACGTACGCAGTTATGTAAATAATAGTAAACTTTTTTCATTTACCACAAAAAATGCTTCGTAATATTCTAGCATCTATTCTTTTCAGAAAAAAAACAATATCAACAATCTTGTTAATGATTGTTTTGCTTGGTGTACTTTCTTATGTGACTTTTCCAAAGGAAGAAATGCCAGAAATTGATCTTAAAACAGTAGCATTGATTGTTGAATACAAAGGAATGTCATCAAGCGAAATAGAAAAACTTATAACCGAACCGCTTGAGAGAAAATTGATGTCGCTTCAGGATATTGATGAAATTGTTTCAATATCAAAAGATAATATTGCCTCTTTCATGATTGCTTTTGAACTTAATACTAAAATTCAAAATTTATCTAAGCTCATAAGAAATACAATTACTGACGCATCTGAAGAACTTCCTGCAGAAATGGAAATTATTGAGGTAAAAGAATATGATTCATCAATGTTTTCAAATATTTATGTTGGTATTTATGGTGACGTTCCCTATGATATTTTAGAAAAAACTGCAAACGCTTATAAAGACCAGCTAGAAAAAATTAATAATGTAACTGAGGTAGATATTGTTGGTAAAAGAGACGAAATTGTCAAAGTTACCCTCGATCCATCCCTTCTTCGCAAATATGAACTTGATGTTGCAGATGTTTATGGGGCGTTAAGAAAATATAATAATATTGTACCCGCTGGAACACTTGTCAGTGATGATGCTAACTATTCAATAAAAATTCCTGGTCTTTATGAAAACTATAGGGAAATAGGTGAACTCCCTATTAAAATGGATAAAGGATTTATATTAAAACTTGATGATATTTCAGAAATTAAGAGAACATATGACGATAAAAAAAATATTGTGATTGTTAACGGTAAAACTGCATTAAACATGCAAATATCAAGAAAAGCTGGGACCAATATTATTGATACATATAATTCAGTTAAAAAGGTACTTAGAATTAATGATGGAAAATTTCATCCTGATATCAAAACACAAATAATAGACGATGAATCTGAGCAAGTTGAGCAAAGAATTGAATCCTCAGAAAATACAGTCATAACTGCAGTCATTCTTGTAATGATTATTGTCATAGCGGCACTAGGCATAAGAAGTGGCACTATTGTGGGACTCTCAATTCCAACTACATACTTATTTTCCATCTTAATTCTGGACTCTATGGGATTGACTTATAATTTAATGACTGTTTTTGGGCTCATCTTGTCAGTTGGACTACTAGTAGATGGACCAATTGTGATAACTGAATATGCGCGCTCAGAACAAGAACGAGGAGTTCGTCGAAGAGATTCATATATTAATTCCTCACATACTATGTTTTGGCCAATTGTAGCTTCTTCACTAACAACAATTGCAGCTTTCTTTCCATTATTATTTTGGCCTGACATGCTTGGTCAATGGCTAAGAGTAATTCCATTGACTGTAATTGTTGTGCTATCAACATCATTAGTGGTTTCTCTTGTTTTCCTACCAGCAATGGGATCAATGATAGAGAGAAAAACGGCCCAAATGTCTGATGAGAACAAAAGAAAAGAAGGATATTTCGTCAGAGTCTATGAAAGAAGTGTATCAAGAGCAATAAGAAGTCCATTGATAGTTTTGCTTTTAACTATTTTCACATTTCTGTCGGTTATTTTCATCTATAGCCAGTATAATAATGGTGTTATTTTCTTTCCTAACGATAAAGCAACAAACGCTCGAGTTGAAGTTATGGCGCGAGGAAATTTCTCTCCCACAGAAACAGCCGAATATATAAAAGAAGTCGTAGAAGTTGTAGAGGCTAACCCTTATATTGGAAACTACGTTGCAAATACAATAAATAGAAACCGGATTTGGCTTTTTGATCAAAGTCCAACTGATATAGTTGGCAGGCTGTGGATTGATTTAATTCCAGAAGATGAAAGACCTGATAGTGATCTGGTACTACAAGATATACAAGATGAATTAAGTAAGATTAGTGGATACGAAGCTAGGATTTCAGGGAATACTTATAGTTCAGCAATTGTTGGCCCAAAAGACATCGAGATTGAAATCTCCTCAGCAAATAAATTTGTTTTAAGACAGGTTGCAGAAATAATAAAAGACAAATTGGCAAACTCAAAAGAAGTAAAAGATATTGAAATAAAATACCCTATAACTGGTGTAGAATGGGAATATAAGGTTGATAGAAAACAAACTGGAAAATACAACATATCAATTCAACAAATTGGCTCTATCATCAATCTAGCAACAACTGGTGCAAAGATTGGCGCATTAAGACCAATTAATAAGAATGAAGAAATAGATATTAAATTATTTTTACCAGAGGATATGCGTTCGCTTGATGAGGTTGAAAACTTATTTATACAAACTGACTTTGGCTCTGTGCCAATTTCAAGATTCATAGAGAAAGAGCCCAATAAAAAAATATTTTCTATTGGCCGGAAAGATTCCTCAAGAATATTGATGGTAGATGCAAATACTGCTGAAGGGTATAAAACAGCTGATCAAATAAGAAAAATAAAATACTGGTTGACGCAAGCTAATCTTCCAATTGACGTTAAAGTTAACCTTATAGGAGAAGCAGAAGACTCAAGATCTTCTCAAGTATTCATATTATCAGCATTTGCTGCAGCATTGCTGCTTATGTTTATAATTTTGATATCTTTATTCAATAATTTCTATCACACATTTTTAGTACTTTTTTCAATTGTACTTTCTACGACAGGGGTATTTGTTGGACTACTCGTATTACAGCTTCCATTCAGCGGCGTAATGACTGGGCTTGGAATTGTTGCGTGTACTGGGATAGTTGTTAATAACAATATTATTTTAATAGATAGTTATAGAAAAATTAAAAAGAACGAAAGTGATCGATTTGTTGCAATCATTGCCGCTGCTAAAAGTCGGATAAGACCTATTTTTTTAACAACGATAACAACTGTGTTTGGTCTACTTCCCTCAGCATTGCAGATAAGCGTTGATGTATTTGACAGAACAATAAGCTATAAAAGTGCAGAAAGCTATTTTGTTGAGCCTTTAGCTTGGGCAATCGTTTTTGGTCTTTCATTTGCCACCATTGCAACTTTGTTTGTTACGCCTGCCCTACTGGCTTTGCCTAATAGCTTAAATGTTTTTTTTAGTAGATTTAAGAATTACAGAGGTATACCAAATATTAAAAGTAATTTAGTAAACTAAATATGAAATCAATTGCTGTTTATTGTAGCTCCTCAAATAAAATCAGTAAAACTTTCAATGATGAAGTCTCTAAAATTGGCAAACTCCTAGCTCAAGAAAAATTAAAAATTATATATGGTGGAGGTGATATGGGCCTAATGGGTGAACTATCCAAAAGTGCTACTCAGGCGGGTGGTGAAGTAAAAGGAGTGATAACTGAACACCTCATTAATATTGAACGAAAAAACATAAGTGAAAATAATGTAAAAATTGTCAATACTATGCATGAAAGAAAGATTGAAATGTATAATTCTGCAGATTCCTTTCTTATTCTTCCAGGTGGTATCGGCACTCTAGAGGAATTTTTTGAAGTTCTGTCTTGGAAACAGCTGAACCTTCATAATAAACCAGTTTTTATATATAATTTTGAAAATTTCTGGGACCCTCTTGTTGAATTAATAGAGCACATGATCAAAAACAATTTTGCTGGTGAAAATATGAAAGAAGCATATAAGGTAATCAAAAATCATTCAGAGTTAGAAAAAGAACTGAGAATCCGTGAAGAAAATTAAAGTTAAAACACCGTTAGTCGAGATAGATGGTGATGAGATGACAAGAATTATTTGGCAGTTTATCAAGGATAAACTCATACTTCCCTATCTTGATATTGAACTTGATTATTACGATCTTGGAGTTGAAAGCAGAGATAGAACCAATGATAAAATTACAGTCGATTCTGCGAATGCCATAAAGAAATACGGAGTTGGAGTTAAATGCGCCACAATAACTCCTGATGAAGATCGGGTAGAAGAATTTAAACTTAAGGAAATGTGGCGCTCTCCAAATGGAACTATAAGAAATATACTTGGTGGAACAGTTTTTAGGGAACCGATTGTTTGTAAAAATGTCCCTAGACTTGTGCCTGGATGGACTGACCCCATTGTCGTAGGTAGGCACGCATTTGGGGATCAATACAAAGCGACAGATTTTAAAGTTCCTGGCAAAGGAAAACTTAGTATTAAATGGACACCCGAAGATCCGAATATGGAACCAATCGAAGAAGAAGTTTATGAATTTCAATCAAGTGGCGTTGCCATGGCGATGTATAATACAGACGAGTCGATCAGAGACTTTGCAAAATCTTGCATGAACTATGCATTGATGCGTGAATGGCCTGTTTACCTATCTACTAAAAATACTATTTTGAAACAATACGACGGTCGTTTCAAAGATCTCTTTCAAGAGGTATATGAAAAAGACTTTGCTGAGAAATTTAAATCACTCGATCTAGATTATGAGCATAGATTAATAGATGATATGGTCGCATCTGCGTTGAAATGGAACGGAAAATTTGTATGGGCATGTAAAAACTACGATGGGGATGTACAATCAGATACTGTTGCTCAAGGATTTGGCTCACTAGGACTGATGACAAGCGTGCTTATGACGCCAGACGGAAAAACTATCGAAGCAGAAGCTGCTCATGGAACAGTCACAAGACATTTTAGATTGCATCAAGAAGGCAAGCAAACTTCAACGAACCCTATAGCCTCTATATTTGCTTGGTCAAGAGGCCTTAAATATCGTGGAAAGCTGGATGAGAATGATCAACTTATTGAGTTTGCAGATAAGTTGGAAAAAGTATGCGTTGAGACAGTTGAAAGTGGATCAATGACGAAGGATCTAGCCCTGCTGATGCCTCATGAACAAGATTGGCATAGTACAGAAGATTTTTTAGAAATTATTGAACGTAACCTTAACAATAAACTTACTGTAACTTACCAATAATAAATTTTCTTAGCTCTCTTTTTTGATCATCTTCATTAATCAACATGCCTCCTGATTGGGCAAAATCTTTTCTACCTCCACCGCCTTTTCCATTTGAAATAGAGGACGCAAATTTAGCAATTTCATCTGCACCAATTTTATCAGTCAATTGATCAGTTACGCCTATTAGAAAGCTTAACTTATCGCCCTTTTTAGCACAAAGAATTATAACACCGTGATCTGATATTAGTTTTTTGTACTTATCTATCAGTGGTCTCAGTTCATTAATTAATATATTCTCACAGAATTCAATAATAATATTATGATCCGAGTTATTGCCAATACTTAATTCTATTGCTTCTTTAAGCTGTCTTATATTTTCTGTAGAAACTTCTTTTTCTTTTTTAATGTCCAGTTTTTTTTCTTCTGATTTAAGATCTTCTTTCTTCTTTTCTTCGTTAAATTTTAATAGGTCATCGCCTCTCAAAGCTTCAATTCTTCTTACTCCTGAAGCAGCTGAGGATTCACTTACAATTCTTAATTCTCCTATTTCATTGGTATTAGAAACATGGGTTCCTCCACATAACTCTGTGCTGTATGTTTTATCATTAAATTTTCCTATCTTGAGAACCCTAACTTCATCTGAATACTTTTCTCCAAACAGGGCAAGGGCACCAGCCTTTACTGCATCATCCGGTGACATAATTAGTGTCTCTACCTTGGAACCAGTTTTAATAATTTCGTTTACTTTATTTTGAACATCTTCAATCTCTAGATTTGTCATTGATTTATGATGACTAAAATCAAACCTTAATTTATCATTTGAGACTAAGGATCCTTTCTGCGTAACGTGCTCACCTAGCCTGTCTCTAAGAGATTGATGTAAAATATGTGTGGCTGAATGATAAGCTTTACAATCATTTCTTTGTTTTTGATTAACTGATAAAACTGCATCAGATCCATTTTTAATTGTTCCTTTAATCATGACTCCTATGTGCAGAATTAATTTGTCCTTTTTTTGAGTATCCATAACTGAAAACTCAAAATCTTCTCCCTGTATCACTCCCGTATCTCCAATTTGCCCACCCGACTCAGCATAAAACACAGTTTGGTTAAGCATAATAATTCCTTCTTCTTTTTCTTTTAATTCAGTGACTCTTTTATCATCTTTAATAATTGACAGAACTTCACCTTGAGTTTCAATACCATTGTACCCAAGAAATTCAGTAGCTAATAATTCTTTGTTTAATTCAAACCAAATCTTATCAGTCACAGAGCCGCCTGCACCAGACCAATTCTTTCTAGCTAATTCTTTTTGCGCTTCAAGTTTTTTATTAAAACCATCTATATCTATAGAAATATTATTACTTCTCAATATGTCCTGCGTAAGATCAATGGGAAATCCGTACGTGTCATAAAGTTTAAACGCTGAGTCTCCTGGAAAAGTATCACCAGATCGTAAATCTTTAGTTATATTATCTAGCTGCGAAATACCTTTATCTAGAAGATTCTTAAATTTTTCCTCTTCATACTTCAACGTCTCTTTTATTAATATTTCAGCTCTTAATAATTCTGGATATGCTTCCTTCATATTAAGCATTAACGTGGGCACTAATTGGTGCATCAATGTATCATTATAATCAAGTAGATGAACATGCCGCATTGCTCTTCTCATTATTCTTCTTAGCACATATCCTCTTCCTTCATTAGAAGGCAAAACCCCGTCTGCAATCAAGAAGCAGGAGGAACGTAAATGATCAGCAATAACTCTATGACTTGAAATTAGCTTATCATCATCAGATTTAGTAAGCTCTATAGAATTACCAATAATCTCTTTTATACTGTCAACTTGATAATTATCATTAGTTCCTTGCATAACGGCTGCAATTCGCTCAATGCCCATCCCTGTATCAATAGAAGGTTTTGGAAGATCTATTCTTTCATTGGAATTCAATTGTTCGAACTGCATAAATACTAAATTCCATATCTCTACAAACCTGTCCCCTGTTTCATCAGCTTCACTAGGAAGCTTTCCATTAAACTGATCGCCATGATCATAAAATATTTCAGAACAAGGTCCACAAGGACCAGTTTCACCCATTGACCAAAAATTATCTTTTGTAGATATTCTGATTATCCTATCATCGCTAAGGCCAGCAACCTTTTTCCAAGATTCATACGCCTGTTCATCATCATGATAGATTGTAACGCATAGTTTATCTTTGTTTATAGCAAGTTCAGATGTGATAAATTTCCAGGCATACTCAATTGCATCTTCTTTAAAATAATCACCAAAAGAAAAGTTGCCCAACATTTCAAAAAAAGTGTGGTGTCTTAACGTATAGCCAACATTCTCTAAATCATTATGCTTACCTCCTGCCCTGATGCACTTTTGGGCGGTGACTGCTCGCTTGTAGTCTCTACTTTCTAATCCAGTAAATACATTTTTAAATTGCACCATTCCTGAATTGGCAAACATAAGTGTCGGATCATTCTGTGGAACAAGTGGGCTAGAATGAATATGCTTATGGCCTTGGTTTTCAAAATATGAAATGAATGCGTTTCTAAGATCATTAATTCTCATATGTTACGTATAACATCCTGTTGAATAAAACGCAAAAAGACGCTTTTCAGCGCCTCCTTGCTATGATCAATTATTATAGTTAAAAATTATTCTTCTACTGTTTCTTCAGTGTCTGAGTTTTCACCAAGTTGCTCCGGCATTTCTTCTGACTGGCCTCTAATTATCGACTCAATTTCTTGGGCTATAGCAGGATTTTCTTTGAGGAAGATCTTAGAATTTTCTCTTCCTTGTCCAATTTTCTCACCTTTATATGAGAACCATGCGCCAGATTTTTCTACAGTTCCTACTTTAACTCCAAGGTCAATAAGTTCGCCTAACTTTGAAATACCTTCTCCGTACATTATGTCAAACTCAACCAATCTAAACGGTGGTGCAACTTTATTCTTTACAACTTTAACTCTAGTTTGGTTGCCAATAATTTCATCTTTATCTTTGATTGCACCAATTCTCCTAATGTCCAATCTACAAGATGAATAAAACTTTAAAGCGTTTCCTCCTGCAGTTGTCTCAGGGCTTCCAAACATAACTCCAATTTTCATTCTAATTTGATTAATAAAGATAACCATGCAATTAGATTTTGAAACTGATCCAGTTAGCTTTCTCAATGCCTGACTCATCAGCCTAGCTTGAAGGCCCATATGTGCGTCACCCATTTCTCCCTCAATTTCTGCCTTCGGCGTCAATGCAGCTACTGAGTCAACTACAAGTACTGATATTGCTTTTGATCGAACTAGTGAATCTGTAATCTCTAATGCTTGCTCTCCTGTATCAGGTTGAGAAATAAGCAATTCATCAATATTCACCCCTAATTTCTTAGCGTATGCAGGATCCAATGCATGCTCTGCATCAATGAACGCGCAGTTCTCACCATTCTTTTGTGCTTCTGCGATTACATGAAGAGCTAAAGTAGTTTTACCAGATGACTCCGGACCATAAATCTCAACAATTCGTCCTTTTGGCAAGCCACCAATTCCTAACGCCACGTCTAAGGACAAGGATCCAGTTGAAATTGCTTCTATATCCATTGCTGTTCTTTGTCCCAGCTTCATAATTGAACCTTTTCCGTAGGTCTGCTCAATTTGAGACATTGCTACATCTAAGGCTTTTGCTTTTTCAGAGTTGTCCATTTTTTTATCGTCTACTACTTTCAAATTTGCTTTGCTCATCTGCTTTCTCCAAACTGTAATTTATAATTGTTCTCAATGTACACATTTTGTTCTATTTTTACAATACTATTTAAATTACTGTTTTTATTGTATAAAATATAATTTGTTCAGTTAATGTTCTTATATTTTATATTTTTATCAACAGGTGATTCTATTTACAGATGTTACATCCATAAGCAAAATACGTGTATAAATATATAAATTTGGCTGATTTTCTTTGTTAATAAGTTTTTCTAGTCGTCAGAATGCAATTTTTCGTTTCTTTCATGCATTTCTTGAGCCTCTATACTCAGTGTCGTCACTGGTCTTGCGTCTAATCTCTCAATATTAATGGGCTCTCCTGTAACTTCGCAGTAACCATAACTTCCATTTTCAATTCTAGCTAATGCTTCATCTATTTTAGCAACTAATTTTCGTTGCCTGTCTCTTGATTTGAGTTCTAGTGTTTTTTCTGATTCTTGTGTAGCCCTATCAGACATGTCAGCTGGGGTGATTGAATCCTGAAGATTTTCTACAGTTTCTCTGCTTTCTTTATAAATGTCATTCTTCCAATCTTTAAGCTTTGTTCTAAAATATTCCTTTTGTTTCGCATTCATGAATTTTTCAGATTTTGTAGGCTTGTAGCTCTTTGGAAGTTTCACCATGTTTACTCCTTTTGGATTTAGAATTAAAAACAGTCTGGTGCTTTTAGTAGTTTTTGATATTTAAGTCAATTGAACAATACAATTTTTATGATTGATATATAGTTAAAATATAATATGTTTCCTGAAACAATTTTAAGAATTTAATGAAATTTGAAGGCACAAGTTCATATATAGCTACTGAGGACCTAAAAGTTGCAGTTAATGCAGCCATAACCTTGGAAAGACCAATTATTGTAAAAGGAGAGCCTGGCACCGGCAAAACTATGCTGGCTCATGAGGTTGCTCAATCATTAGGGGCTGAGATTATCACATGGCATATTAAGTCAACTACCAAAGCTCAACAGGGGCTGTATGAGTATGATGCTGTTACTAGGTTAAGAGACTCTCAGCTTGGAGATGAAAAGGTTAAAGACATTAAAAATTATATAAGTAAAGGTAAATTGTGGAATGCTTTTGAAAGCAATAAAAGACCTGTACTTTTAATTGATGAGATTGATAAAGCAGATATTGAATTTCCAAATGATCTTCTTCTCGAACTTGATAAAATGGAATTTTTTGTTTATGAGACAGGAGAAACCATAAAGGCAGAAAATAGACCTATTGTAATCATTACTTCAAATAACGAAAAAGAACTACCTGATGCCTTTTTAAGGAGATGTTTTTTTCATTATATTAAGTTTCCTGATCCAGATACTATGGAAGAGATTGTTAATGTACATTATCCAGAAATTAAAAAAGACCTAATACAAGAAGCATTTAAGATTTTTTATGATATTAGAGAAGTCCCAGGTATCAAAAAAAAGCCGTCAACATCAGAGCTTATTGATTGGCTTAAATTGTTGATGACAGATGACGTGGATGCAAAAATATTGAGGGAAAAAGATCCTAAAAAACTAATTCCGCCTCTTCATGGAGCCCTTCTAAAAAATGAGCAAGATGTCCATTTATTTGAGAGATTAGCCTTTATCTCTCGAAGAGAAAATGAGAATCTTGAGTAGAACTGATTTTTCATTAAGATAAATTAATATGTTCATTAATTTCTTCTTTGACCTTAAGCAAGCAAGTTTACCTGTATCCTTAAAGGAATATTTAATGCTCATGGAAGCCATGAATAAAAGGGTTGTAGACTCTTTTAATGTAAATGATTTTTATTACTTAAGTCGATCAGCACTAGTTAAAGACGAGAGGTATCTAGACAAATTTGACAGAGTCTTTGGACATTCTTTTAAAGGACTTGAAAATTCTGAAGGCGAAACAGAAAAAGAAATACCAGAAGAGTGGTTGAAGCTCATGGGGCAAAAATACCTTACTGACGAAGAGAAAAAAATGGTTGAGTCCTTAGGCGGTTGGGACAAGCTAATGGAAACATTGAAACAACGTTTAGAAGAACAAAAAAAACGTCACCAAGGCGGTAGCAAGTGGATTGGTACTGGAGGAACATCTCCTTTCGGCGCATATGGATATAATCCTGAAGGCATTCGGATTGGTCAAAAAGAAAGTCGAAGTAAAAAAGCTGTAAAAGTATGGGACAAAAGAGAATTTAGTAACCTCGATGGTGATGTTGAGTTGGGAACACGTAATATTAAAGTTGCGCTTCGAAGACTAAGAAAGTTTGCTCGTGAAGGAGTTGAAACAGAACTAGATTTAGATAATACAATCAAATCTACCGCACATAAAGGTTACATTGACGTAAAGATGATGCCCGAACGTAGGAATAAGATAAAAGTACTTTTATTTTTCGATGTGGGTGGGTCGATGGATGCTCATGTGAAAATATGTGAAGAGCTCTTTTCTGCAGCAAGAACAGAATTTAAGCACATGGAGTATTTTTATTATCATAACTGTCTCTATGACGCTGTATGGAAAGATAATAAAAGAAGGTACAATGAGAACATAAAGACCTGGGATCTTCTTCATAAATACCCTTCAGACTATAAAGTTATATTTGTTGGTGATGCCGAAATGAGTCCATATGAGATCACATATCCGGGTGGAAGTGTTGAATTTTGGAATGAAGAGTCAGGCGAAACGTGGCTAACTAGGCTTCTGAATATCTATGAAAATGCAATATGGTTAAATCCAATACCAGAGAGGTATTGGGACCGCATATCATCTGCTTCAATAATAAAGCAAATTTTTTCGGATAGAATGTTTCCTTTAACTATTGAAGGTATTGATCAGGCCATGCGCGAGCTTAATAAATAATTAATGCTTCCAAAGCAGAATGTTATCTTAGGCATATCGTTATTATGCTTAGGATTACTAATTGCGCCTCTTTATGACGCCCTGGCTAAATACTTAAGTGAAGACATTCACATTTTAGAAATCATCTGGGCTAGGTTTTTTAGTCATTTTATTTTTCTGGTGCCTCTTGTTTATTTCATAAAAGGAAAAAAACTATTTTTTAATTCTTCATCTAAACATCAAATTGTTAGAGGAATTTTTATTTTTTTAGCTACTGCTTTTTTCTATGGCGCTATATCAGAAATTCCTCTTGCTAATGCCTTAAGTATAATGCTCGTAGCTCCAATCATCGTAGTATTCATGTCTTCTTATATTCTGAAAGAACAATTAAATTATTTTAAAATATTTTGCACCTTCTTTGGTTTTTTTGGAACATTGCTAGTAATACAACCTGGATTTGAGGAGTTTAATTTCTATTCGCTTTTGGCTCTATTGTCTGGATTTTGTTATGCCATGTACTTAGTCTACACGAGGCGGGTTAATTTTAGTTCTGATCCTTGGGTAAGCTTGTGCTATACCGCTATACCCGGTGCAGCAATAATGACAGTTTGTCTTCCATTTTTTTGGCAAAGCTTTCCATCAATTGACCAATATTTATTGATGGGCTCAATTGGATTAGTTGTGATTTTGGTACATTTTATATTTATTAAAGCCTATCAGAATGCTGAAGCTAGTATTTTAGCGCCATTTCACTATTTTGAAATCATAAGTAATATGTTAATAAGCGTTTTATTTTTTAAAGATATACCAAATATAATTGTGTGTTTTGGTATTCTTTGCATTGTTAGTAGTGGGGTTTTAATTACGATTAAACAAAAAATATGAATGAATTAAATTTAGATTATAAGTTTTCTGTCGCACCAATGATGGGTGTAACCACATCAAGCGCACGCTATATGTATAGATTGATTTCTAAAGAAGCAATTTTATTTACAGAAATGATAGCCAGCCAAGCGTTGCATCGAGGTGACTTTAAGAAAATGCTCAGAAAGGAAACTATAGAGTCACCTGTGGTTCTTCAAGTAGGAGGTTCTGATATCAACCTATTGAAATATTCAACAGAACTAGCAAATAAACATAACTATCAAGGAATAAATCTAAATGTCGGCTGCCCTTCAAAAAAAGTATCACAAGGTAAAATGGGCGCATGTCTGATGAAGGAAGCAAATCTGGTCAAACAATGCTTAGAAGGAATGAAGGCTGAAACTGTAATTGACGTCTCGTTAAAATGTCGAATTGGAGTAGATGAATTTGACACATATGAATTTTTCAAAAGTTTTATTTCGACAGTAATTGAAAGTGGTATCAAAATTATCTTTATTCATGCGCGTAAAGCATACCTCAAAGGTCTTGACCCTAAAAGGAACCGTACGTTACCACCACTTAAATATGACTTTGTTTATAAAATTAAAAAAGAATTTCCACATATTAAATTTATAATCAATGGTGGTTTGGACAATATTGATGATTGTCTAGATCAGCTGAATTATCTAGATGGAGTGATGGTAGGAAGATCAATTCAAGCCAATCCATTTTTTTTAGAAGATGTTGACTCCAAATTTTACAACTTGGAAAAGATAGAGATAGATAGGAGTTTCGTAGTAAAGAAATATTTTGATTATGTAAAAGAGAATGTTGATTTGATTTCAACCTATGAACTATTAAGTCCCCTTTTAGCACTTTGCTTTGGGGTTCCTGGATCAAAAAAATTTAAGCAAGAAGTCAATGATTTGATCAGATCAAGAGATATTCAAAAACTTGAGTATGCCTATTTAAATCTAATTGCGGCTTAAAGAATTTCTGCAATATCACTAAAGCTATACCGTGGTGCTCTTCCATAATATCCATCTTTATCGGGGTAACCTAGGTTACATAAAAAATTACTTTTAATTGATGTGTCATTAAAAAATTCTTTATCAACTAATTCGTTGGAAAATCCAGACATTGGACCCACAGCCAGACCAAGCGCATTGGCTGCTTTTAAAAAATAGCCTCCCTGTATTGATGAATTTCTAAATGCAGTAATTTTAGATTTTTCTAAGTCATTTTCAAAATATTGTTTTGCATCCTCCCGAAGATAATTCTTTGGTAAGTCTCTCCAAAATTCGATATCCATACCGATAATGGTGCAAACAGGTGCGTTCAGAACTTTACTTACATTATCCTCACTCACAAATCGTGATAAATTTTCTTTTGCTTGCTTGCTTTTAAGAAATTTTAACCTCATAGGACTGCAGTTAAAAGATGTAGGACCCCACTTTAGTAAACTATACAAATCATCAAGAGATTGATTAGAGACTTCTTTATCTAAAAACTTATAGCAAGTCTGCGGTTCGGTAAATATTTGATGTATTTGATCTGCCATAATTATAAGATTTTAACTATATGCTCTTCTATTTCTTCTGGTTTTTTTTGAGTTCCAAATCCACGTACAAAATCACCGTCTTTATTTATTAGATATTTGGTAAAATTCCATTGTATTTCTCTACCTGCATCTTGAGTAAGTTTTTTAAATAAAGGTGAAGCATTGTCGCCAATTACTTCAATTTTATCAAATAACTTAAAGGACACATTATACTCAGTGCTACAAAATTCCTTGATCTCATCATTAGTTCCTTTTTCCTGTGACCCAAACTGGTTACAAGGAAAAGCTAAGATTTCAAAACCTTTATCTTTATATTTTTCATATAAACTCTGAAGTCCCGTGTATTGTGATGTAAAACCACATCTACTAGCAACATTAACAATAAGCAAAGTTTTACCCTTGAATTTTTCAAGACTGATTTCTTCGTGATCAATGTCTTTTACGGAAAAATCGTAAATACTTTTCATTTACTTCACACCCGCTTTAACAAATGTGCCATTGTTATAATCACTGATAGCAGAAATAATTTCTTCTCTTGTATTCATTACAAAAGGACCGCCTCTGGCAATCGGTTCACCAATTGGCTTGCCAGACACTAATAGAAACTTTGCTTTGTTTTCACTTGTAACCACTAAACTTCCACCTTGATTAAAAGTAATTAAATGCGAACTCTTAATTTCACTATTTTCACCATCCAAATGAATGCTGCCAGAGTATACGTAAATAAATGAATTGTATTCTTTATCTAGATTGTATGTAAATGGCTGGTTGCTCGTTATTTGAATATCAAGATATGTTGGATTAACGTTATGTTTTTTTATAGACCCTTCTATTTCTTTAAAGGAGCCAGCAATAACCTTCACTTTAACATCACTATCTTCATATGTTTTGATTTGATTTGAATCTAAGTAAATATATTCTGGGTCGTCCATTTTTTTTTCTGCAGGCATATTGATCCAAAGCTGGAAGCCATGCAGCTTTCCTTCAGACATTGCTGGCATTTCTGAGTGAATAATCCCACTTCCTGTCTTCATCCACTGAACATCACCTGACTTCATGATCCCTACTGCCCCGGTACTATCCTTATGTTCAAATTCACCATTTAGCATATATGTAACTGTTTCTATGCCTCTATGTGGGTGTGCTGGAAACCCGCCAAGATAATCATCACTTTTATCAGAGCCAAATTCATCCAGCATTAAGAATGGGTCAAAATAATCAATAAGCTGAGTGCCAATTGATCTCTTTAATTTAACACCTGCGCCATCTGATGTGTTTATTGGCGATATAATCTGGTTAATAGTACTGCGCATAATTAATTAATTTTTATTAACAATTTTCCTTTTGCCCTACCACTTGATAAATGCTCATAAGCCTCATGGTACTGGTCAAATGAATAAGTTTTTTCAATTACAGGTTTCAATTTACCGTCTTCCATCCACATCCTGAACATATCAAGGTTTGATGTAGATGTTCTACCAGAAAGTACTGTACGAGATTTTTTTCGTTTAAAAAACTGTTTTGCAGTATCAATGTTATTATAGATATTAAATTTTGTTGTAACATAAATACCATTTGTCGACAAAGAATTAGAAATTTTTGGAAAGGAAAGATTTCCGTTAGCATCAAAAATAATATCGTATTTATCGGATGTATCAGTGATGTCAGTTTTTGTATAATCAATAATATTTTCGATATCAAATTCATTTTTTATCCATTCAATATTTCTATCGCTTGTTACAGCGGTAATATCGGCCTCATATATTTTTGCCATTTGAAGTGCAAATGTACCAACTCCTCCCGAGGCACCATTGATTAACAATTTATGTCCTTTTCTTAAAGACGCTATATTTCTTAGCGCTAATAAAGATGTATTGCCCACTTGAGGAATTGCCGCTGAATCGGAAAGTCCAAAATTATTAGGAGCTAAAGATATATATTTCTGAGATATAGTAATTTTTTCAGCTGCACTTCCGTTAAATAATATATCCTGCATGCCAAATACCTTGTCGCCGACCTTAAACGCACCAACGTCATTGCCAATTTCAACTATTTCACCGCTAAAATCACATGCAGTTATTATTGGAAATTTTTTTATGCTAGTAATGGGCTTAAACCCACCTCTCATTTTTTTTAAGTCAACAGGATTAATTGAAATTGCTGAGACTTTAACGGCAACCTCATGACGCTTTGGTTTTGGACTCTCAACTTCTAATATTTGGAGTTTGTCAATGCCTCCATATGAATTATATCCAATTGCTTTCATAATAATTAATTTTAAAATTAAAAATTGATTATATAATGTAATAAATAAGGCGAGTAAATGTTTTATCAAATGCTAACAGATATTTCCTGGGTTGTTAACTTAAGATCTCCATTTTTAACTCCAATATTTGAGTTTTTAACATGGCTTGGGTACAGAGATTTTCTTTTTATGTTCATTCCATTTACTTATTGGTGCTTTGATAGGAAAATATTTGGTAGACTAGTTCTAATTGTATTTTTTAGTGCGATAATTAATTCTTGGTTAAAAGATTTTTTTCAAGACCCAAGGCCAGATCTCTATCTCAATATAGATCCGTGGCTTCAAGCAGAAACCTCTTTTGGGTTTCCAAGTGGTCATACTCAAATAGCAGTTGTTATATGGCTTTATATTGCACTCAATGTAAAGAATCTCTTTGCGAAAATTGTATCAATTATTTTTTTATTAGGTGTGCCTTTTAGTCGTATCTACCTTGGCGTACATGATATCGAAGATATTCTTGGTGGAATGATAGTGGGGTTATTCACTCTATATGCCGCTCATCTATTTTATCAAAATATTGACTTGGGAAAATATAATTTAAACAAACTATTTAAATATGTATTAACGATTATTCTACTGATCGTGTTTTATTTCTCGTGGCCAATGGATCATGGTCATGAATTAGTTACAGGTTTGGGAGGACTTATATTGGGCTTCATGATAGGATCAGATTTAGATAAAAAATATTTTGGTTACGAACGGGTATCAAATATCTTTATGCACTATTTTTCGTGTTCATTGGCATTAATTGTCTTTCTAATTTTAAATAAATTTTTAGAAACTGGATTTGATCAAGTTATTTTACCTGAGTGGTTCGAAATTGGCATGAGCTCCTTTATATTAGGTGCCTATATCTCATTTATTGCACTATTTCTTCTTTCAAAAGTTAAGCTTCAATCAATCAAATAACTTTCGCCGTGCTTTAAAGTAAAAAAATCTTCATTTGGTATATTGTATTTTTTTAGTTCTTTTAGTAACTGGCGAGGAGGTTCCGTAACCGGCTCATCAGTTAAGATAAAAGTTCCCCATGCCATGCCGATAGCTTTACTTGCTTCCAAGTCAAGAAATGTCATCACAGCTTCCTCAGGGTTTATATGAGAGAATTCCATGATCCACCTTGGTTCATAAGCTCCAATGGGGATTGCCGCTAGATCAACTGGGCCCAATTTTTCTTTGATTGCCTTAAAATCATCTGTGTATCCAGTATCTCCTAAGTGTATAAAGCTGTGAAACTTGTTTTTAAAATGCCATGCGCCCCATAAAGTTTCATTTCGATCAAATAAACCACGAGCAGACCAATGTTGCACTGGAGCGAAGGTAATAAGTGTTTCTTGAATTATTAGAGAGTCCCACCAATCAAGCTCCCTAACATTATAAATACCTTTGCTCTCAAACCATTTTTTTAGACCCAGAGGAACAAGGAAAAGTATGTTATCAAATTTTTCAGCTAATAATTTTACACTCATGTAATCAAGATGGTCGTAATGACTGTGCGAGATAGTAACTACGTCAATATTAGGTAAATCATCAATCTTCATTCCAGGCGCCATATATCTCTTGGGTCCTGCAAAATTTAATGGGGATGCTCTCTGTGTAAAATGTGGATCTGTAAGAACATTTATATCTTTATTTTGATACAAAAAAGTTTCATGCCCAATCCAGGTAGTAACAATATTCTCATTTTCATAAATTTCTTTGTAATTAGGCACTTCAACTTCAAATTCAAAAGTTTCTAAATTTTTACTTCTTCTCTCCCAACTCCATTTTAATAATTTATTAAAGCTACTCTCATATGCTACTCCACTAGTATTTGCGTATGTACCATCAGAAAGATGATGCACCGAACTATTAATCACTTCGTTAGAGTAGGTTGGCAGAGAATATAATAGAGAAACGATCAATAAAGCTACTTTGATAAAATTATTTGTCATTTAGATTCCATAGTATCGCTAAACAAATACTTTTAGATACGGGAAGTATAAAAAGTACTGTTGCTATAGTTAATGGAATCCACGTCACAACTTGCAACCAAAGATCAGGGGCGTAAACTTGTTCAATAAATAAAACGAGGGGGACAATAATGTGGCCAGCAATAATGATTGTAAGCCATGGCCCAAAGTCATCAGTTCTATAAATTGAGAGCTGCTCATCGCAATGATTACAATTTGATTTTAGCTTAAGGTATCTTTTATAAATACTGGCTTTGCCACAGCGCGGACATCTTTTCAATATTGATCGGGATAGAGCAAGTATTAGCGAAATTTTCATAATAAATACTACTCACTGATTACGAATTCACTACTTGAATCTGCCAACCAATCCCATAAGTATTCAGCAAAACTCCAACGAACTGAGATATCGAAAATAGGTTCGTCAGATAATCTGTCAATCAATACTGTTGCTTTACTGATATATGATTGTGCACATGAGTTTTTTTTCAGTAAATTTTTTTCAAAATTAAGTGGGCAAGCTTTGCTAAGCACCTCAATGCTTTTGGGTCCACTTAGTCTCATTGTAAGATAATAATCAGAAACATCAGTGAGAGCATAAAATGATGTTTTAAGATTTTCATTTAAATTATTGATAATATTCGATTTATTTTGTTCACTACATAGAATTAGATACTCATTGGGACCGAGCCACAATACTCTGCCTTCATCGTTGCCACTAACTTCTCCTGATGATTTTGGAAGATTATAATCAAAATAATTTTCAATTACTTCTCTTGCCTTTAGATCGTTTTCTTTCACTCTTAAGTTTAGTTTTCCAATAAATTCATTTTGCTGTAGAGAAATATTATCTGAGTTGATTGCAATTTTATCAACTAATGGAGACAAATGTTCTTTATCGTTATTCATTATTTTTATTGCCCTCCTTATCATAAAAAACTGTGTCAGAGATTGTTGCTTCTATAACCTTGCCATTCATTAGAGGAATTTCGACTTTTTCACCAAGAAGATTCATACCATTTTTAATCATTGCCAATGCTATAGGGTGACCCAAGATCGGGCTATAGTAACTTGATGTTACATGGCCAAGCATCTTCATTGGCGGTTGTTTAAGTGCTTTTTCTACGATATGCGACCCCTCAGGTAAAACTGTTTTCTTGTCATTCACAAGAAGTCCTACAAATTTTTTTCTATCAGATCGCAAAGTATCTGATCGTGTGAATGATCGTTTTCCTAAAAAATCTTGTTTCTTTTTAGATACTATCCAGTCCATGTTCATATCCATAGGAGTAACGCTTCCATCAGTATCTTGTCCCACAATAATAAATCCTTTTTCAGCCCTGAGAACATGCATCGTTTCAGTGCCGTATGGTGTTATGTTGTATTTTTTACCGTGGTGCATAAACTGCTCCCAGACAAATCTACCGTATCGGGAAGGTACATTGACCTCAAAACTCAATTCGCCAGTGAAACTTATTCTAAAGACCCTTGAATCTATGCCGCACACTTTTCCCTCTCTAAATTTCATAAAAGGAAAATTTTCTTTTGATAGATCAATGTCTGTTAATTCCTGAAGAAATTTTCTTGAATTGGGGCCAGAAATTGAAAGAACAGTCCATTGCTCAGTAACTGATGTACAAAAAACCTCCATGTCTAACCATTCTGTTTGAAGAAATTCTTCTAGCCATGACATCACCCTTGCTGCCCCACCAGTCGTAGTCGTCATATGATAGTGATCATCACCTAATCTCGTTGTTACCCCGTCATCAAAAATCATTCCATGCTCATTGCACATTAATCCATACCTGCATGAGCCGATTTCTAGTTTTGACCAGGCATTTGTGTAGATCATGTTTAAAAATTTTGCCGTATCCGGCCCTCTTAAGTCAATTTTACCTAGTGTGGATGCATCAAGCATTCCAAGACTATTCCTTACCGCTAGACATTCTCTCTTTACTGCATCATGAATATTTTCATTCTTTTTGGGGAAATAATAAGGTCTTTTCCACTGACCTACATCCTCAAAAACAGCATTATTCTCTTCATGCCATTTATGAATTGAAGTTCTCCTTTCAGGATCAAATAAATGATCGACACTTCTTCCCGCAATTGCTCCAAAAGTTTGAGGTGAAAAAGGAGGTCTAAATGTTGTATGCCCTATTTCATCTACCGGTTTTTCGTGAATATGAGACATCAATGCTAGTGCATTTACATTTGAAGTTTTGCCTTGATCGGTTCCCATTCCAGTAGTTGTATATCTTTTAGTATGCTCGACACTGATATACCCTTCTCTTTGTGCTAAGAAAATATCGGCAGCCGTGACATCATTTTGAAAATCGATAAAATGCTTTGAACCCTTTGTAACCTTTTTCTTACCAAGCATATAAGGCTCGACTGATGACTCAGTAAAGGAAATTTCCTCCTCACCTTTCCAATTAATATTATCTGCAACTTCATAGTTTAAATCTTTAGCTGCATTAAGGCCCTCCTGATAAGAATGATTCAAGTTTTTTGACAGATCAAAACATCCATTGTTACATCCTATAATTATTTGATCTTGAATTAGTTTATCAGGAACGAAGGTATTTAATACTTTATCGTATTTTAATTTCCCTCTTGATTGACTAAACAATTGAACAGCTGGATTCCATCCACCTGACATTAAAATACAATCAACATCTAAGGTTATACATTCACCAGACAGTTCATTTTGTTTTCTATCAACTTTCTGAATTTCTATTTGATTTACCTTTTTGTTTCCTTTTGTAGAGATTATTGAAAAAGATGAATATAATTTTATTCCAAGAACTTCACATTTATTTTGAATTCTTATGTCAATATTCTCTCTAGTATCAATAACTGATATCTTCGCACCTTTATCATTAAACTCGAATGCTGTTTGATAGGCATGATCATTATTTGTGAATAAAACTACTGATTTACCTGGCAGAACGCCATATCTTGATAAGTACTTCTTTCCAGCGGATGCCATCATTATTCCAGGCCTATCATTATCAGCAAAAACTAGAGGTCTTTCAAAAGCGCCTTGTGCTAATACAATTTTTTTTGATCTTACTCTCCAATATCTTTCTCGCGGTGTGGTTTTTGATAGTTGATCGCAGTGATTAGTTACTTTCTCTAACGCTGTAAGATAATTATAATCATAGTATCCCATTGCAGTAGTCCGTTTTAAGATACGAACATTATCCATTGAGTACAATTCATCGACTATATTCTTGATCCATTTAAGACCATCTTTTTCATTAATTGAAAAATTATAATCTAATAAGTACCCTCCAAGTTCAGGATTTTCATCAATTAGTAATACGCTACATCCTGAGCGACCTGCAGCAAGTGCAGATAGCAAGCCTGATATTCCTCCACCTACGATTGTCAAATCACAATAATAAAACTTTTGCTCGTAACGGTCAGGGTTTTTAGCAGTTGGCGAGTACCCTAGTCCAGCTGCTTTTCTAATAAAGTGTTCATAGAATAACCACAAACTTGGTGGCCACTTAAATGTTTTGTAGTAGAAACCAGCAGGAAATATACTTGATAAAATATTATTTAATGAACCAACATCATAATTTACAGATGGCCAACAATTCTGACTAGCTGCTTCGAGACCTTCGTATAGCTCAATTTCTGTCGCTCTCATATTTGGCTCTGTTCTTGCGCCTAAACCTAACTGAACTATTGCATTAGGCTCTTCAGATCCTGCAGTTAGGATTCCTCGGGCACGATGATATTTAAAACTTCTCCCAACTAAATGAACATCATTGGCAAGTAACGCTGATGCTAAAGTATCACCATGAAAGCCTTTATAGTTTTTTCCATTAAAAACAAAATTGATGACTTGGCCACGATCAATTCGACCACCGAATATTGTTCTATTTTGATTAGACATCTTGAACTCCTGGTTTTTGATCACCCATCCTGTATGTCCTTATTATTTTATCGCTAACTGTATCTCTCATAACATTGAACCATCGTCTACAACCATGATCATGTGTCCACCTTTCGAAATGTATTCCTTTTGGATTATTCCTAAAAAAAAGGTACTCTCCCCATTCCTCATCACTTACTTCTGCAGGATTATCTGGTCTAGCTATATGCGCTTCACCATGACATGAAAATTCAGTTTGATCTCTCTCGCCACAGTATGGACATTTAATAACAAACATACAATTAGTGAGCTACAGCTGCTGCTGCGGCTTCGTCTACTAAAGCGCCAGAGTAATGTCTGTCTAATGAAAATGGAGCAGCAATATCGTTAGGTTCGCCTTTTGCGACTGTTTCCGCAAATACATGAGCTGATCCTGGGGTGGCTTTAAATCCACCTGTGCCCCAACCGCAATTAATAAATAAATCTTTAACCGGAGTTTTTCCAATTATTGGACTTCGGTCAGGTGTTACATCTACAATGCCTCCCCAGCTTCTTAGCATTTTTAGTCGTGAAAATATTGGAAACAGTTCAACTAATGGGGCCATCATATGTTCAATCATATCAAATGAACCTCTTTGAGAATACGAGTTATATGCATCAGAACCTGCACCGACAACCAATTCACCCTTATCAGACTGACTTACGTAAACATGCACGGAGTTTGACATGATGACACAATCTAAAATTGGCTTTATCGGCTCGCTTACAAGTGCTTGAAGTGGCACTGAATTAATAGGCAAAGTAAAGCCTGCCATGTCGGCCAACACAGATGAATGTCCAGCAGGTACTAATCCAACCTTATCAACCTTCACTGAACCTTTTGTTGTTTGAAGCCCGACAACCTTGCCATTTGAAATATCAATTCCTTTCACCTCACAGTTTTGAATTATATCAACCCCTAGATTCTCAGCAGCCCTTGCGTATCCCCAAGCAACAGCATCGTGTCTTGCGGTACCGGCACGTCTTTGAAGCAATGCACCCAATACAGGATACCTTCCATGCATATTCATATGGGGAATTTTTTTTGCAACTTGCTCTTGGTTCAAAATCTCAGCATCTATTCCATTCAAGTAATTTGAATACCCTCTTCTTGTGATTTCTTGCATGTCGTGAACTGAATGAGCTAAGTGGAATAGTCCGCGTTGAGAAAACATTACATTAAAATTTAATTCACTTGAAAGACCTTCCCACAAATTAACTGCATGATTATAAAGTGCTGCACTTTCATCCCATAAATAGTTAGAGCGAATAATTGTCGTATTTCGACCTGTATTGCCACCACCGATCCAACCTTTTTCTAGAACAGCAATATTTTTTACACCAAATTCTTTAGCTAAGTAATAAGCTGTACCAAGTCCATGGCCTCCTCCACCTACAATAATGACATCATACTCGGGTTTAAGCTCTGGACTACTCCATGCTTTTTCCCAATTTTCATGATATGAAAATGAGTTACGAACTAAATTATAAAAAGAATATTTCATATTTAAAGTCTCTCCAACGAGTAAGGCGCCAAATCAATATCAGTTTTATTTGCACAAATTTTTTGGGCAATCAGTTTTCCTGATATACCTCCTAATGACCATCCAATGTGCTGATGACCAAAACAATAATAAATATAAGGGTTTTTTGAAGATTGTCCAATAACTGGAAGCGAATCTGGAACAGAAGGTCTAAAGCCAACCCAGGATTGCGTAGGACGATTAGACTGAGGGAATATTGATTTAAGCGCCCTTTCTAGAAAATTAATAACCTTAGGGTTTTCTTCATAATCTGTATCGCCAAATTCGACTATTCCTCCAGTTCTGAGTCCATCTTCCATAGGTGTAAAATACGTTCCTCTTTCTTGCCAAGAAATAGGACGTGAAATAACATCCTTAAGATCAGGGTTGACAATGTGATAGCCGCGCTCAGCTTCCAGTGGCACTTTGTCACCCGTTGCTTCTACCAAACTTTTTGACCATACCCCAGAGGCAATAATAACTCTATCAAATACTTCGCTTGTACTGCCTGTAGTTATTTGTAATTTACTTTTTTCAAGATTTTCAATATTTGTTACTTTTTCTTTTTTGAAAATCCCTCCCTTGTTTACAAATAAATTAATTAATAACTGACTCACTTTCTTTGGATTTTTAGCAAAATAACTTCCCTCAAACAATGCACCTTTATAAAATATATTATTTATATTTGGCTCTAAATCTGAGATCTCGTCATGACTAAGTACTTGTATCTTTATTCCAGTTTGTTCACGTTTGCTAAAATCTTTTTTTGCTGAATTAAAAAATAACTTTGTTGACCATCCGTACATAACAGCTTTTCTTGACAAATAGGGTTCAACGCCAGCCTCTTTAAACAATTCTTCATATCCATCATCCATTTTAGAAAGAAGCTTTGTTAAATTATTTGTTGTCGTATTTACATTACTATTTCTACAGTTGTATAAATAATTTAGGATCCAAGGCAAAGTCTTGTTAAGCCTTTTAAATCTTATAAAAAGAGGACTGTTTTTATTTAAAAGAAGGTATGGAAAAAGATAAAAAAATGATGAGGAGTTAGTAGGAATATTTGCATACCTCGCATAGGTTCCTGCATTCCCGAAGCTTGCTTGGCTACCGGGGTCGTTCATGTCAAATAATGTAACATCTTGTCCATATTTCTGTAACCAATTGGCAGAAGAAATACCTACAATTCCTGCGCCTATAACTGCTATCTTCATATAAAAATTTATTTCTACTTAGATCTCATTTCAATTAATCTACTTACTGTTCTTTGAAATTTATCTTTAAGGTAGAACGCGCTTCCTAACTTTTCAATTTCTCTAACAGAACTAATAATGATTTGAATCTTATTATCATAAAGTACATCAATCAGGTTAATAAATCTCTCTTGCATATTTGCGTTTGCATTATTAAAAGTTGGCACATTCTCAATGATAATTTGATCTGTATACTTAATCATCTCAAGGTAGTCCTCGGCACCAATATGACCTCCACAAAGTTGCTCAAACTGAAACCAAGCAACACGATTTGCTAGTTTTCTTATGACAAAGTCTCTTTTTTTTATCGATATAGTTTCATCCTTTGGTATGTGACCTTCTATAATTTTTTCATATATATCTTTTATTTTAAGACTACTGACTGAAGAATTAGAAATAAAAAAGGTCTCTCGACTATTTAGATTTTCTGTTCTGTAATCTGTTTCTATATCTAAATGATGAATAATTGAATTCTCTTTTACTATTTCAATGAAAGGAAGAAACAACTCTCTTTGTAAACCATCTTTATATAAATCTTCAGGCTTGTTATTTGATGTTAGTATTATGTAAACGTTGTTTTTAAATAATTCATTAAATAAATGTCCAAGTATCATGGCATCAGCAATATTGGTTACTTGAAATTCATCAAAAAAAATAAATCTGTATTTTTCTTTAATTTTTTTTGCGAGCTGGACTATTAAAAACTCTTTTGACTTATTTTGGCTTCTTAAAGAATGCAATTCATCATGAATTTCAATCATAAATTTATGAAAATGAATTCTTTGTTTATTTTTTACAATACCATTAAATAAATCCATAATAAGAGTCTTGCCAACGCCGACACCTCCATGAATATAAAAGCATTTCTTTTTTCTGCTATTCGATGTTTCGAATATCTTAAAAATAAAATTCTTTTTCTTGTGACTTAGGAACTCATCAAGCTGGAAAATTAAGAGTTCTTGTTTATGATTATATTTTACTTGCTCTTCCGAACAAATTTTCTTGTAAAGTGTGATTGCACTAGACACAAAATATTTATTTAAGCTCTTATTTTTTCATTTTTGGGGTCATACGGACTCTCTGGTATAACTGTTACATCATGCATATTGCCTAGAATATCAATTTGTAATTTTGTACCAACTTCTGACTGAGCCGGATTGACCATTGCTAGGGCAAGTGATTTGTTTACTCTAAATCCATAATTGCCACCTGTCGCTCTACCTACAACTTTTCCATTACTGTAGATAGGATTGTTGCCTAAAACATCAGCATCAGAAACTCCATGCACTTCTAATGTGACAAAAGAATTTTCAAAACCTTTTTCCCTCCATTGAACAAGCGCATCTCTTCCAATGAATTGGCCTTTATTTGGGTGAATAAATCGATCAATGCCTGATTCGTATCCAGCATACTCAATTGATAGCTCTGTTCCAATTAGCTTATAAGATTTTTCTAATCTTAATGAGTCCATGGCTCTAATTCCAAAAGGTTTCAATCCCAGGTCTTTTCCTGCATCCATTAAGGCGTCAAAAATATGATTTTGAACTTCAATAGGCGAATGTATTTCCCATCCAAGTTCGCCCACAAAATTAACTCTGATCGCCAATGTTTCAGCGCTGCCAATTTTAATATTTTTACCTGATAACCAAGGAAAAGCTTCATTACTGAAATCATCGGAGGAAACTCGCTCTAATAACTCTCTAGACTTAGGACCTGCTAAAACTAATACACCCATTTGATTAGTAATATTTTCAAATTTAACACTTCTATCTTCTGGCATATGTTTTTTTACCCAGTCATGATCTAACCTTTGCCATGCACCTGCTGAAACACAGTAAAAGCTATCTGCAGACTCTCTCATAATTGTAAATTCTGAATGAACTCCACCTTTTGTATTTAAGGCGTGGCATAAGTTTGTTCTACCAATTTTTTTAGGAAGCTTATTAGCAACTAAATTATCGAGAAACTCTTCTGCTCCTGGTCCACTTATTCTACACTTTGCAAATGCACTCATATCAAGCAATCCAACGTTTTCTGAAACATTCTTACATTCATTACCTATATGTTCAAACCATGCTGAGCGTCTAAAGGACCAATCATCTTCTTGGGGAACTCCCTCAGGTGCAAACCAGTTCGCTCTTTCCCAGCCAAATTTTTGACCAAACACAGCACCAAGATTTTTTAACCGATCGTAGCATGGGGCTTGTCTAAGAGGTCTCCCAGCTTCTCTTTCTTCATCTGGGTAATGTATTGTAAAAACATTAGCATAGGCCTCTTCATTTTTTTTAATTAAATATGATTTTGAAGCATAATCACCAAATCTTCTTGGTTCTACTCCAAGCATGTCAATTGTGGGTTCGCCGTCTACAATCCACTCTGCAATCTGCCATCCTGCACCCCCTGCAGCAGTTACACCAAATGAATGACCGTCATTGAGATAAAGGTTTTTTCTATCCCATGCCGGACCTATAATCGGACTACCATCTGGCGTATAACAAATTGCTCCGTTGTACACCTTTTTAATTCCAGCCTCTCCAAAAATTGGTACTCGATTTATTGCGTGTTCAATGTGTGGGCCAAGTCGATCTAAATCCTCTTGAAATAATTCGTATTCACAATCTTTACTGGGGCCATCTACATAACAAGCTGGAGCTCCTTTTTCATATGGCCCCAAGATAAGGCCTCCCGCCTCTTCTCGCATATACCAGGCACCATCAGAACCTCTTAATACCCCCATTTCTGGAAGGCCTTCTTTTTGTCTTTCTAGAATTTTTGGATGCGCTTCTGTTACAATATATTGATGCTCAACAGGGATTACGGGTATATCCAAGCCTACCATCTCACCTGTTTGCCTTACGAAATTACCAGAACATGAAACGACAACATCACACTTAATCTCACCCTTGTCAGTTGTCACAATCCAACTATCGTCAGGTAATTGTTCCAGAGCGGTTACTGCAGTTTGTCTATAAATTTCAGCTCCAAGAGCTCTTGCACCTTTGGCTAAGGCTTGAGTTAAATCATTTGGCTGTATATAGCCGTCTTCAGGGTGCTGTATAGCTCCAACTAGTCCATCAATTGAACACAGTGGCCACGCTTTTTGAATTTCTTCAGGTGTAAGAAAATTAACTTTAACACCAATAGTTTCAGCAACACCTGCATATTGCCTATATTCGTCCATGCGATCTTGGTTTTCAGCCAGTCGTATATTGCTAACCTCTCTGAAACCAACATCTTGTCCTGTTTCTTTTTCAAGCTCTTGATAAAATTTAACTGAATATTTGTGTATTTGGCCTACAGAATAACTCATATTAAACAAAGGCATAAGTCCAGCTGCATGCCATGTAGAACCTGATGTGAGCTCTTTGCGCTCACACAGCACTACATCAGACCAACCTTTTTTTGCAAGATGATAGAGAGTGCTAACACCCACAACTCCACCGCCAATTACGACAACTTTAGCTTTCGATTTCACAAAATTCCTTTTTTAGTTTTTAAGGACCTGACCACTTAACTGCACAGTATTCTGCACTTCCATTAGTGAAGTCCCAATTGCGACCATGATCTTTAATTTTACTTTTTCTACCCCCACGGCCAACAATTATTTCAGGGGCAACCCAATATTTGAGATTAGAAACCTTTACTTCTTCACCTCTATTTTTACCTGGCTCTTTTTCAATTCTTCCATCTAAAATCTCAGGGATAGTATAAGTCCAACCTGTTTCAGTTTCTTTATATGTAATTGAACATCTTTTTACCCCTAGAAAATTTGAGATCATTGAGGAGAACCAACCAGTTTGACCTCCGGCGTTACCAGAAAATATTTTTAATAAAGCATCTGCTGCATCTTGGGATGCTTTTTCATCAATGTATAGACCTGCTGTCCAACCGCCCATAGATAATGGACCTGGTACTTCTAATAAAATAGCAACATTTAAGCCACTGAGATCAATTATTCCTTTTGCTTCTTTTTTAAGTGGATTAAATCCTGCCCATTTTTCCTCAGCATAGCCATCTTCAATAATTATACCCCACCAAGAAAAACATTTTCCATTAGCTGAATTTGGAATTGCTCGACCAAGAGAAACTGGACAATTACAAAAAACATCACAATTACAATTAAGTAGAAAGTGTCCGTTTATCTCCCAGTGAAGATTGAATGGGTTAACTGTCATAATTTAATATTATATTAAAAGATATAGGCCCCAAATTACTAGAAGAACACCAAAAAATCTAGAGCTAAGTTGCTCAAAAGGAAGAAGTTTTTCAATCAATATTATAATAGTCAGTATAACTACCCATGTCAGGTTCATAACTCCATTTACGAACAATAATGCCATTAAGGACCAACAACAGCCAAGACAATATAGACCGTGCGATAAACCGATACTAATAATATCTTTTGTGCCATGTATGTTTCTACCCATTATAAATGAAAGAGGGTTTCTGCACTTTTCCAAGCAAGCTTGTTTTAGATTTGTGAATTGGTATATCCCAGCAACTAATAGTGTGATTGAGGAAACAGTATTACTTTTTAAGGTCCCCATCATATCAACCAAACCATTGTTATGAAGATAGTATTGTGCAGTACAAGCGCTTATCGAAAAAGTTATCCATATGATAAAATATGTCAAAGATATTAATGATAACTCTAAAGTTGGATATTTTACTGTTTGCATCTTAGATCGCATCAGCCTGAAGAGATTCAAAAATATATAAGTAGAAGGCATCATCATAGCGAACATCATGACGATCCACATTGTATTCATAACAATGAAATCATTGAAATTCCATTCACCAGTCATAGGCATCATCAAGAAATTTATCGACTTGTTTCCAATATTCATTTCCGTTGACTCCATTGACATTGAGTTCGTTTGCTCAGAGTCCATTTCAATTGAATCCATTGACATTGACATCGAGTTTTCACTTTTCATCATGCCATCCATTGAAGGGTGTGATGCCATTAAATATAAATAATACCATGCAATAGAAACTAATAATGATAACGAAATAATTGTTATGATATATTCAAACTTATATGTCCTAGCCATCTATCTAATGCTCCGTAAAATCATCTTTATATTTTTGCGTCTCAACTTCAAAAACCACTTTAATTTCACCAGCGAGTTCAAAATTAAGCACCCCAATTAGCTCAGATTCATCTATCAATTCAATATTAAATTTTGAAAACATGACATGATAGCCTCCTGGTTTAAGAGACTTTGCAATCTGTGCGGGTATCTCTATGAAATCCACTTTATTCATTGAAACAATTCCATCATTAATTTCTGAGAGGTGAAGTTCTGCAACCGCAAAATCTACTTCAATGTTTAATAGTTTGTCTGCTTTATCTCCCATATTTACAATCGTCATATAACCAGCAGCAGGACCTGATGAAATTGTAAATTTTATATGCGGATGATTAATATTTATATTTTCTTTTTGAAACTGATGTGCAATTGAGGGAGAAGACACGAAAAATACGAAAATAATACTTAAAAACTTAAAAAACACTTTTAATCTCTCTCTGTTGAAAACATGCATACATCATTTACGCAGGTAAAAACACACAGTAATTGTGTATCTTTATTGTGATAAGATGACCACAATTCTGTATCTTCATAAGTTAATAATAACTCAACGACAGGATTGCAGTTTTTCTCACCAGCCTTTTTGACCGCAAGCTCCTCGTAAACATTGGTATTTTCAGAGCACGAGAATAGAACAAGTGCAAATAACAAAAGTAATTTTTGCATAATCTATATTTTTTTTAAATCTTCGACCATTTGTTCAATGCTTGACCCAAAAGGTAATATGCTTTGCAATGTATTGCTATTATCAAAAATATAATAAAATGCTGTATGCTGAACCATGTAATTTTCGTTATTAGAAGCAGCATCATTTACTTGTTCTGAGGAGCTTAAGTGGTTTTGGTGCTCAGATCTTGTTGCAGGCTCTACATGTACAAAAAAATCTTTCCAGATAGGCATAAGTACCTTGTGGCTGCCTGTTAATCCAATAATATCATTGCTGAAATTAGATAAAAATTCTCTAAGCCTTTCAGGATTGTCTCTCGCAGGATCAACTGTAACAAAGAAAAACTTAATGCTATCTGTTTCAAAATTATCATTTTTAAGTTGGTCTATAGCATTACTCATTAAATTAGCACTAATTGGGCAAATATCTGGACAATGTGTAAAACCAAAGAAAAATACTTTACTGAATCCATCATAATTAGTTGTTGAAACTTCATTTCCGAAATGATCAGTAGCTTCAAATTTTAGAGTAATATTATTAGAAGGTTCATCTTGTTTACTATTGAACAGTTCAGATACAGCCCAACCTGCAATAATGGCAAATATGATAATTGATACAAATAGAAGTTGATTAATTCTACTTTGAGAAAACATTATTCCATTTTTTCAAGTCTTGAACTAAATGGCAAAGGTACCACTTCGACATCTCTATCTTCACCATCATGACTAATTTTAAATATGTCCTCAGAACTCGTAAGGCTAATATCGATATATCCAAGTGCAATGTTGCATCCAAAATTTGGGCTATAAATTGTGCTGCTTATGAAGCCTTTTTGTTCTGAATTGCTATCAAATAGAGGAATCCTAGCCATGTTGTACCCAATTTTTTTGCCTGAAATCTTGAATCCCGTGAACTGTTTCTTGATGCCCTCTTCCCTAATTTTTAGTAAAGCGTCTTTGCCTACAAAATCACTCTCCTGATCAAGATCGTAGAATTTAGGAAGATTTAATTCCAATGGATTCTCTTCCAATGAAGTATCACCTTGGTGTGAAATCATACCTGCTTCAATTCGATCAATTTGATTTGGACAACTTGGTACAATTTTAAATTCTTTGCCCGCTTCCATTAATGAACTCCATAATATAGAAGCATCAGCTTCGCGTGTAATATATATTTCGTATCCAAACTGATTACTCCATCCACTTCTTGCGATTATTATATCAATACCAAATAAATTAGTTTCAATAAATTGGTAATATTTCAATCCCATGATGATAGGGTCATCATTTGTTATTTTTCTCATGAGTTCTTTTGATCTTGGTCCTTGCAATGAAAGTGGACATGCTTCTGGTTCAGAAATTTTAACATTAAATTTACCTGAATGGGCTATCCCTTTACACCAGAGAATTGCATCTGAGTCTGCTATACTCAGCCAAAATTTATTTTCATTAAATTTTAATATAAGAGGGTCATTTATAATTCCACCATCTTCATCTGTCATGAATGCGTATCGACAAAATCCATCTTTGAAAGTTGATAGGTTTCTTGGAGTCATGTACTGAACAAATTTTGCAGCGTCTTCTCCTATAATTTCAACTTGTCTTTCAGCCGCAACATCCCATAACGTCACATCATTAATTAATGAATGATATTCCTGCTCAGGTGTAGTGTATCCCACAGGCATCGTCATATGATTGTAAGTAGTGAAATTAGTTGCTCCAGACTTTATAGTTTCCTCAAAGAAAGGTGACTTTCTAACTCTGGGTGTGTAAATGATACCTTTTGACATAAGCAATCTCCAAATTGATCCGACCTTATAAACTAAAAAATGAGAAAAAGTAAATCATTTTCATAATAATATATTTACTTAATTAATCTTTAAACGATAATTAACAACCTATGAATCAAAGGTATAAAAAATTTTTAGAGGTTCTCCGTTCTGGGGAAACTATATTGCTTGATGGAGCCACTGGATCTGAACTTGAAAACAGAGGTATTAAAATGGATAACTCGTGGTGCGCAACTGCTTCGCTTGAGTTCGATATTCTAAAACAAATTCATAAAGACTACATTAATGCTGGAGCAAAAATAATTACAACAAATACCTATGCTTCAAATCGAATGATATTAGAAGTGGCTGGAGTTGAAGATAGATTTGAAGAAATTAATCTAGCTGCAATAAATGCAGCGATCCAGGCAAGAGAAGAATGTGGTCGAGATGATGTACTTGTGGCAGGATCTTTATCTCACCAAATACCGTATGAAGATGCTTTTAGATCGCAGGAAGAAAAAGATAAATATATCAAGAAACTTACCCCGGAATATTTTCAAAAATCTTTTGATGAGCTGGCATTTTTTTTAGCGGATAACGGATGTGATTTTATTTTATTGGAGCTGATGTATAGGCCAGATCGAATTGATATAATTTTTGATTCAGCAAGCAAAGTTGGTTTACCTGTATGGGCTGGGTTTTCTTCCAGAAACAAAGATGGCTTGATAGCCCTTACTACTGACTATGAGTATAGTTTTAAAAAAATGATCAGCAATGTTAAACACCATAAATTGGATGCAGTTGGTATAATGCATTGTGATATTGGCGTAATAGAAGAAAGTATAAAAGAACTTAAGGAAATATACGATCTTCCTATAATGGCTTATCCAGAAGTAGCCGTATTTAATTTTCCACGCTATGACATGAGCAATATAATTCAGCCAAATGATTATTTAGTCGAAGCCAAAAAATGGAAAGACGCAGGAGCACAGATTATTGGAGGTTGCTGTGGCACAACTGTTGAGCACATAAAATTACTGAACGAATTATAAGTTATTCTTTTTTAATAGGTACATTTGACGCAAAAATAATCTCTGTTAATCCTGCCAAGATTATAAATGAGCTTCCTAATATCTCTCTCCAGCCAAATAGTTCATCTGTTAATATTGCAGCGCTAAACGTGCCAACTACAATTTCAAAAAGAATGATTATAGAGAATAATCCTGCCCCAATTCTACTGGGTGCTCCCAGTATAACCACATTTGTTGGTAGGTGAAATAAGATGGCTATTAATAAGAGCCATGGCATCATTGTAATCCAAGAATCCATTGATGGTGCAGAACCCATCACATCTCTAAGAAAGTAGGCTTGTACTAAAGTAAATATACCGCCATAAAAAAAGAATGAAAAAAGAATTGGAAAAATGCCCTCTGGTTTTTTAACTTCCATTCGAACTGCTGAGGCTGCAATAAATATACCCCCTAATAGGGCTATCCAGTCACCAGAATTTTGAGGTATTGGAATAAATCCATCTTGTCCAAATACAATCCAAACTCCAGACAATGCTAGAATAAGAGTGATATATCTATAGTAGCGGGGAAGCTGCCTAAGAAATATCACTTCGAAAATTGTTGTCCAAACCGGAGTTATGTAAAAAAGAATTAATGCTCTTACCACATCTGTTAATAGAAAACTGTTCGCGTAACATGCAATACCTGCGCCAAATAACAGTCCTATAATCGGATAATCAAGACCAAATGAATTGCCTTTATATTTTCTCCAGAAAGCAACTGGAAGCAGAATTAAAAAGGGAATGATCATTTGTGAAATAGTAGCCCAGCCACCAGTTAAGCCACCGGACTCGAGTGCTCTTTGGGGTATCCAAAATAATCCCCATAATCCAGCTGCAATCAATAATGCAAAGCTAATGCTGTAATGATATTTATGGCGAGCATTCATTACTCAATGATAGAGTAAAAAAAAGGCCTTGTATAATTATACAAGGCCTTAAATTTTAACTTTGGTTGAACAGTCTTATGGAAGCCAAGCTTCCCAATCGTTAGTACTGTCTTTCCACTCTTGAACCGCTTCTTCAACTGATAATCCATCATCGCCAACTCTAACAAGCATTTTTGCTTGATCAACATTAGCAAATTTCATTTTCTTGAAGAATGCAAGCGCTTCAGCGTTTTCAGCACTTTGCATAGTTTCTGGGTTCATGTAGTTCATAGTATAGTCTTTAGCCCAGTTACTTGCAGGCCAAGAGCCCATACCACAATCTTGCCAGTTGTTCGCCTCAGTGAAAGAATCACAAGGCTGGTGAGGAGGAAGACCAATTCCTACCATTTCATTTTTACCAAAGAAAAAGTGAGGTTCCCAAAGATACATTAAGAATGGCTCTTGTCTATCGTAAGAACCTTGTGCCTCTGCTAAAAGTGCAACCTCTGTTCCAAGTTCAACTGCTTCAAAATCAATTCCCATGATATCAAGTCTTTTTTGATCATGACAGTTCCAACCTGCTACTGGACATCCAATAAGTCGTCCTTTGGATCCAGTCTCAACTGTTGCGAATTGATCTTTAAATTTATTAAGATCTTCCCAACCCTTAAAGTCAGGATTGGCATCAACAAAATATTTAGGTACATAATAATCTGACGCACCAATGATACCAGTTGTAAACGCTATTACTTCACCAGATCCTGAGTACTCTTGAACAACTTCGCCTTCATAATATAGTGGCTCATTGAGCATTACTTCGTCAGCTTCTGCATAGCTCGGCCAGCTCTCACATGCGAAGTCAATATCACCGGCAGCGATTGCTTCCCAAAGACCAGTCCCTGATGCAAATTCTATTCTATCTACACGATATCCTAGTTCTTGCTCTAACATGCTTACTGCAACTTGACATGTAATCTCTCCTCCAGTCCAGTCAGCAACAGCAGCAGTTAAGCGTTTTGCGTGCGCTGTACCCGCTGAAAATACGAGAAAAGACGACAATATAAGGGCAGTAAAAGTTTTTAAAAATAATGATGTTTTCATTAAATTTTCCCCTTTATTAATTAATTAATGATTAATTTTAGCCTGAAAAAGATCAATTAGTAAACTGCTTTATGAAGTTTCTTTGAAAAATTAAATAAACAAAAAGATATAAAAATTATATCTATAAACCTAGGGCATCTCTTTGTTTTTTTGTGTAAGCAAGACTTATACGGTCAATTATCATTGCTAACAGGCAAATTCCAATACCGGCTGCAAGCGCTCTGCCCGTATCAGAACGAGCTAAGCCGTTAAAAACTTCAAGTCCAAGGCCTTTTCCTCCAATTAATGGTGTGACAATTTGCATTGCAAAAGCCATCATTACTGTTTGATTGAAACCCATCACTAAGCTCGGTACCGCAAGAGGGAATTTAATTTTACTTAATGTTTGTAAGGTTGAGCCTCCAAATGATCTCGATACCTCTGAATACGTTGTTGACACCTGTGACAAGCCTAAGACCGTAAGACGAATAATTGGAGGTATCGCATAGATGATTGTTGCAAGTAATGCAGAAAATGATCCTCCGCCAAAGAACATCAAAACTGGAACAAGGTAACAGAAATAAGGAAGTGTTTGCATTGCATCTAAGATGACCTCGTTGATATTTTGAAATCTTTTACTGTACGAGGCCATAATGCCAATTGGAACTCCTATCACAAAACATAAAAGAACTGAGATAAGAACTGAAGATAAAGTAATCATTGCCTCAGTCCAAATATTGCATGCTCCAATAAATGCTAATAAAAAAGCTGTAACAATTGCAAATCTCAAATTGACAGCCTTCCAACTAATTAAAACTAATGCTCCGATCGTGAACCAATAAGGAAGATAAGTTAGATAGGTATCAAGAGGTCTTAAAAGATAAATCACAACTGTAGCCCGAATAGAGCGAGTTATTTCAATAAATGTTGGATTAACTGTTAATGACTTAACACCTGCTGCTATTTCATCTCTGATTGATAAGTTCCATGATTCAGGAAAACTTCCAATGGTTGCAATATTTGAGTCATAATAAATTATTCCCAATAAGATGAATATTCCTGAGAACATAAAATAATGAGCATTTATGAATTGTTCAATTATTTTTCCGTAGTCTTTATTAATAAATGAAACTACTAAATTAATTACAAAAGAGAAAATTCTTATAATACTTGAAAATATAAAAGCCACAGCAAGATGTATGTACTGTAATGGCTTCTCAATATATCTCGCTGTAGGATAAATATCCCATGTCTGTGGAAGCAGATAAAACTTCTGACTGTCGACTGGAAGCGTTACAGTCTCTCGACTAGCTGCTTTGCCAAATCTATCAAACATAATTGCCATTAACAAAACGCAAAAGCCACCCTCTAATGCAGCGCCTACTTCAAGTTTTTTGATTGATACCCAAATATCTGAACCTAATCCTTGAGCACCAATAAAAGTTGCTAAAACAACTAAAGCTAAAGCCATCATAATTGTCTGGTTAACGCCCATCATTATGCTGGGTAGTGCAAGTGGAATTTGTACTTTAAACAAAACTTGACTTTTTGTTGAGCCAAATGCAGTAGCAGTCTCTATTGTTTCATTTGGAACTTGACGTATGCCTAAATTTGTCAATCGAATGATCGGTGGCATTGAGTAAATCATTGTCGCAAGTATTGCTGGGGCACCACCAATACCAAAGAAAAACATTGCTGGTATTAGATAAACAAAAGCTGGCATCACCTGCATAACATCAAGAGCAGGTTTCATATTCCTTTCAAATCGATCACTTAAGGCACAAAAAATACCAAGTATGACGCCAACTAAAACTGACAAAAATACTGATAGCCCCATAAGAGCTAGAGTTTCCATAGCAGAATCCCAGAGTCCAACCATTCCCCAATACATTGTTCCAGACAAAACAAGGAAACCAAGTTTTATTCCTCCAAATGCAAGAGAAGGTATAAGCAATAGTGCTGCAATAAATACCCAAGAAGAGTCTAAAAGAAAATCTTCAAGCATCCAATAAAGTTCTTTTACATAAGCAGCAACCGCTCTAGTGTATACTTTAATATTATCTTTTAAGAAATCCTCACCCTGATTGACCCATGCGGTAAATGTAAAAGAGTCAGTAACAAAAACTGGAAATTCAGATACGTCTTCACTTTGAAATACTAACCATATTGAAAACAGCAACGCAGCAAATATTATTCCAGGGATAATTAAATTCTGATAATTGTTTTTTGATGAGAAAGCAGAAGTATCTTGAGTAAAAGCCATAATAAATTTAGAATTTACAAATTAAAATAAGTTATTCAAAAATCCTCAACATAGTATAACATTCAGCAAATATATCACTCATAAATAATGGAAAAAAACGATAAAATAGTATGCACTGATATCTGGAAGGTATTTGGACCCAACGAAAAGAATGTACTTTCTAATCTGGACAAAACTCTATCAAGAAGCGAGGTGCAGGAAAAAACTGGACACGTCGTCGCGGTAAAAGATGTAACTTTCTCAGTTCAAAAAGGTGAGACATTTGTCGTCATGGGACTTTCTGGAAGTGGCAAATCAACTCTGGTTAGGTGTTTATCAAGATTAATTGAGCCAACAGCGGGGCAAGTTAGCATTGATGGTCAAGACGTTACCACAATGAGCAACAGAGATTTAACAGAATTAAGAAGAAATAGAATGAGTATGGTCTTTCAGCACTTTGGACTTTTTCCTCACCGTAGGGTTATTGAAAATATTGGTTATGGTCTTGAAATCAGAGGCGTAAAGAAAAAAGATAGATTAGAAAAATCTATGGAAACACTTAACTTAGTTGGCTTAGACGGATGGGACCAACATTATCCAAGAGAATTATCTGGTGGCATGCAGCAACGAGTTGGATTAGCAAGAGCACTTGCGGTTGATCCTGAGATATTAATTTTTGATGAACCATTTTCAGCGCTCGATCCTCTTATCAGAAGAGAAATGCAGGACGAGTTATTAAGTATTCAAAAATTAGTTCAAAAGACAATGGTTTTTATTACACATGATTTTTCGGAAGCAATTAAAATGGGAGATCATATTGCTATAATGAAAGATGGGGAGATTTCGCAAGTTGGAACACCTGAAGAAATTGTTGCAAATCCTATTGATCAGTATGTTAAAGATTTTACTGAAGATGTGCCGAAGTATAAAGTCTTAAGCGCAGGAAAATGCGCAAGAACTGAATGCTGTGAAGAGACCAAAGCAATGTTTGCAAAAGGTAGTGACTGCATTGCGAGTGACACAAAAATTGATAATTTAATTAACCAAATTGCCGACTCTGATAAAACCTATCCAGTAATTGATGCAAACAGTGGTGAGCTCATTGGTGAAATAGATCGCTCAATTGTTTTAAAATCAATGACATCATCTTAAGAAAATATAAAATTAATTTATGCCACTCTTTAATTTAGACAGAGAGGAAATATTAGCTCCTCAAGACTGGGGGTTTCCAGTTCCAATATCTTATGGTCCGGGCAGATTTGCTGAAATCGGAAGTTATTGTGATGAAAATCAAATAAGAAATCCTCTTATTGTCACAGATAGCGGAAGCGTTAACCTTCCGTTTATAGATAAGCTGGTTGAAATTTTAAAAAAAGCAAAAGTAAGTTCAGGTATTTATTCAAAGATTTCTCCAAACCCGAGAGATGATGAAATTTCAGAGGGGAAACAATTATTTAGAAATAATAATCATGATGCGATAATTGCGATTGGTGGTGGTAGTGCGATGGATGGTGGAAAATCAATTTGTCTAACTGCCAATAATGAAATTGAATTATTTGATTTTGAATGGGAAAAAACCCCACAAAAAATAGGGCCTGATAACAAATTTCCTCCACTTATAACAATACCAACAACAGCGGGTACTGGAGCAGAGACTGAAAGTACTGCAATGGTTACGGATACTAAACAAGGAATTAAACTTTGTATAATGCATCCTGATCTCAAGCCTTCCCTAGCCATACTTGATCCAGAACTAACTTTGGGTTTGCCGTCAAATCTTACTGCATGGACGGGAGCAGACGCAATGATACATTCTATTGAAGGTTATTGCGTGCCAGGTTTTCATCCTTTATGTGATGGCGCTGCTCTTGAAAGCTTATATTTAATCTCCAAATCATTAGTTACTGTTGTTGAAGAACCAACTAATCTTGAAGCACGAGGTGCAATGTTGGTGGCATCTTGTTTAGGAGGCATTTCATTCATAAAGGGGCTTGGACTTGTGCACGCAATTGCCCATATGGTTGGAGCTGAATTTAATACTCACCACGGTTTAACTAACGCAATTATTTTACCTGCAGTTCTTAGATTTAATCTTCCTGATATGGAGGAGAAAGTAATAAGAATGTCACAAGCCATGCAATATACTGACCATTCTTCAGGTCACTTCATTCAAAATATGGAAAAAATACTTGATAGGATTAAAATTCCAAGAGGCTTAAATGAAATTGGAGTTCCAGAAAATTGCATTGAGAGAATATCTGAGAAGTCAATGATTGATACGGCTTTTGGCACTAACCCACGAGCTGCTACTTTAGATGATGTAAGAGAACTTGTTAAGACAAGCATTTTTGGAGCTCGATAAAAAGCTCCAAAAATGATTACTCAATTATCTTTACAGGAGCAAATTGATTTAATTCGTAAAAAAGATATAAAAGTTGAAGAACTTTTCCAAGAATACTTAACAAATATTGACAAACTTAATCCCCAGCTCAACGCAATTGTATCATTAAGAGATCGAGATTGGATTATAAAAAAAGCTCAAGAAAAAGATTCCTTAAAACAAGATATTAAAATCAAACAAATTTTATTTGGGCTACCACTTGCCACTAAAGAGTTGTTTGATGTCAAAGAGCTGCCGACTACTTATGGAATGCCTGAATATCAAAATGCATTTCCACAGAATGATTCATTAATTGTAAAAAATCTAAAGCAACAAGGTGCTACTATTATTGGAAAGTCAAATATGGCAGAGTTAGCAATAGGATCACACACAAAGAATAAATTATTTAAGTCATCTTCTAATCCATATGACCTTAGTCTATCTCCTGGCGGTTCAAGCGGAGGAGCATCTGCTGCTGTAGCAAGTTGCCTTATCCCATTTTCAGATGGGACTGATATGATGGGGTCTTGCAGAAACCCTGCGGCATATACAAACTTATATGGTTTTCGACCAAGTCCTGGGCTCATTCCTGATAAAAGAGGAGAAAGTAAATATCCTGTATTAACAACCCCAGGAGGCATTGCTCGAACACCAGAAGATTTGAGCATTTTTTTAGATTCTGTATCAGGCCAAGATGATGAGGATCATTATTCATATAGCTTTGAAGGCTCTTTTCGATCAATTGAAAAAAATCTAAATAGTGAAATAAGAATTGGCTGGTTGAGTAACTTTGTTGAAAATTATACTTTTGAAAAGGGAATTATAGAATTATGTGAAGTTGCTTTAAATCAATTTGCTACTGCAGAAAAGAAAATATCAATTGAGCATTGTAATATAAAAATAGATCCTAATAAATTATGGGAAGTATGGTGCAATCTCAGGTCAAAAATAACATTTGATGATCTTGATGCCATGCAAATACAAAATTTTGAAGAATTAGGCTTTCCCGTTAAATGGGAATATGAACAAGGAAAAAAAATAAAGGATGTTGAGATCACCAATGCTATTAATCAGTATCACAAGGATCACTCTTATGTTGACGGTCTCTTTGATGAATACGATATTCTAGCTTTGCCTTCTGCTCAACTGTTTCCATTTGATAAAGAAATAGATTTCCCAAAAAGTATCCAAGGAACTCAAATGGACACATATCATCGATGGATGGAAGTCACAGTATTTGCGAGTATGTTCCAGCTGCCTACCATTTCAGTCCCTGTTGGCTTTAATGAAAAGGGACTTCCAATGGGAATGCAATTAATAGGTAAAAATAAATCAGACGCAAAAGTGATTCATGTTGGAAAGTGCTATGAAGAAGTTTTTAATCGCTCAAAAATACAACCTAATTTAATAAATGAATAATAAGCTGGCTCACACTCCAAATCCCACTCTTGTAACTTTACGTGATAATAAGGCTAAATGGAATCTTCCCGAGTATCGGAGGACTGGCTATAGAAACCTTCACAAAATTAATAGATACGGAATTTTATTAAGGTCAGATTATGTTCTGACATTAAATGAAAATACCAAAAATGAAATTAGAGAAATATCGTCAGTAAAGGAAATGACTAGTCATAAATCGTTTTGCTCTCTGATTGTAGGAAAAGGACAAGATATATTTTATGAGAAATACGCGGAAGATTTCTCTTCTTCGCAGACACAAACAATCATGTCAATCTCAAAAATGTTTCTTAATTTATTTGTTGGTGAGCTTTTGGAAAAAGGCAAATTGCAATTAGAAAAACCTATCTCATATTATCTACCCAATATTGGAAGTGGTTACGCCAAGGCAACTGTTCAAAATGTTTTAAACATGAATATAGTTAATGCTTTCACTGAAGATTATACTGATCCTTATTCAACATCATTTATGCACGAAACTGTGGGTGGTTGGCGAATACCAGATGAAGGTACGAATGAAGTCTTACAAGAAGATTTTCTAAATAAAATTGAAACAGATGTGAGTGGTTCCGTGGCAAATAATACAGATAATGCATATTATAAGTCAGCAAACAGTGATGTTATTGCACTATTAATCGAAAAAATAAGTGATCGGAAATTGCGCGACTGGCTTCTTTCTTCTGTTGAGGCCATGGGTTTCGAAGATGGCTTGTATATGGCTACTGATCGGGGTGGAATGCCATGGTTATCTGGTGGAGGTTGCCTTATGACAAGAGATTTTTTACGTATGGGTCTCTTGTTCTCAAGAAGAGGCAGAGGAATAAGAGATAGAATTATCGGCTCAGAGAAATTTATTAACGAAACTGTATCTAATAAAGGTCCAAAATATATGCACTTAAAAGATGGAAAATATGTTTATTATGCAAATCAAACAATGAAATCGAATAATTGGATTGGGCATTCTGGATATGGAGGACAGTTTTTGATGGTTAATTTAGAAACTAATGTTGTGGCTGGTTTTTTTTCTGTTTTAGAAACTGACTCAGCTACAGATGAAGAGTATAAAACTAAAATGATACTCATGCTTGAAGAAGTAACCTCAAAAAAATATTCATAGAAAGGATTTAATATGAAAGGGTACGTTATGGTTGGGTCAAGTAATTTAAATACTTCCAGAGCCTTCTATGATGAAGTTCTAGCTATCTTAGGAATGGGTTCAATGTATGAAGATGAAGTTTGCATAGGTTACGCTCATGAAGGAAATGCAGATGTAGAATTCTATATTACCAAACCTGCTAATGGAGAGCCTGTTACATTTGGGAATGGTACACAAATATCTTTTCTTACCAAAACAAAAGAGCAAGTAGAAAAATTTCACCAAATTGCTCTTAGTCTTGGAGCAACGAATGAGGGCAATCCTGGATTTCGACCACATGATAGTAACGTTTATTATGCTTATGTAAGAGATCCAGACGGTAATAAAATTTGCTCATATACAAGTGTAAATGTCTAGAGCGACCAGATTTAAGATTTATCGAGTTTTAGTTATAGCTTCTATTATTTTAATAATCCCCCTTCTCTTCATTGTTGGAGTAACTTTGCCCTATTTATTCAATACAATAAAAGTAAGTTTCCCTGAAATTGCTATAGGTAAAGATGTAGAAAGATACATTACTGAAAAAGAATTAGACTTTAAGAATACTGACGCAAAAGCAAGGAAGAAAATAATATGGAATGATGATAAAAAAATTAAAACTGAATATTCAATAGTTTATCTTCACGGAAGTTTTGCTACAGGATACCAGCAAGAAGATGTCTTAGTAAAAGTTGCCGATAAATTGAAGGCTAATTTATTTATATCGAGGCTAGCCGGACATGGATCAGGATTTGACTCCACAAAAAATGTAAAAGCTGAAAATTTCCTCGAAGATGCGGCTGAAGCCATTACTGTAGGAAATAAAATAGGCGAAAAAGTGATATTGATGGGTTTCTCAGCTGGGGGCTCTTTCGCATTAATGGCAGCTAAGGACCAGAAAATGCTTGAAAAAGTTAGTCATTTAGTGCTCATTGCACCTTGGACCCCAAAACTATCGCTTCCTTATTTCATAGCGGCCACAGGATTATTTTTTAAAAGTAACTATAAATTCAATTTTCCTGGTTATTTTAGTTTGCCAAATAAAGAATGGGATCCTTTTTGGGTTAATGAATTTCACAGAACGCTCCCAAAAGAACTTTGGAAAGCTGCTTACTCAGGAAGAAATCTTGAATTTCCAAAAACAAATCTGCCTCTTTTGGTCTTTTACGAAGAAAAAGATAAGGTTGTAAAAGCTGAAGGAGTTAAAAAGATCTTTAAGGAATGGAAAGGACCTAAGAAAATAATTAATAACAATACTAACTTAGGAGGTTTCAACTATCATGATATAATTGGAATTCTTAACTCTCCTCAAGACGAACTATTTGTTGAAGAAATAAATAATTGGATAAGGACTAACCCTTAAATAAATTCTGATTATTTTTCCGTAATAAATTTTTTTGGACTTTGCCCATTGAATTCCTTGGCAAGTTTTCCATGAAAATAATTTTTTTTGGCTGCTTATATTTAGCAATTTTATCCTTTGTAAAATCAATTATTTGATTTTCATCGTTTTTATCATCGTTTACGACAACAGCCGCGACAACCGCCTCACCAAAATCAGGATGTTGTAATCCAAAAACGGCGGACTCTAATACATTTGGTAATTCATTTAATACATCTTCTATTTCTTTAGGATAAACATTTAACCCACCACTTATAATCATATCCTTATCTCTTCCTACAATAGTAAAATAACCATTTTCGTCCTTCTGTGCGAGATCACCTGTTATAAAAAAGCCATCTTCCTTAAATGCCTCTTCAGTTTTTTCTTTCATTCTCCAATATCCTTGAAAAACATTTTCACCCTTAAGTTCAATGGTACCTATTTTTCCATTTTCTACTTCTTTTCCCTCCTCATTAACTATCCTAATTTCAATACCAGGAAGTGGAATGCCAACCGTTCCCGCTTTTCTCTCTCCGTCATATGGATTTGAAATATTCATATTAGTTTCTGTCATTCCATACCTTTCAAGAATTTTTTTACCAGTTCGTTTTTCAAAATCTATATGAGTTTCAGATAACAGGGGTGCAGAACCTGAAATAAATAGTCGCATATGTTTAGTGCTTTCAGTATTTAACTCTTCACTTGCTAGCAGTCTTGTGTAAAAAGTCGGCACACCCATCATTGAAGTTGACTCTTTCATCCAGAACATCGCTTTCTTAACATCAAATTTTTCTAAAAAAATCATTGATCCACCAACAATTGCCAATAGATTACAAGCGACAAAGAGACCGTGTGTGTGATAGATCGGTAGCATATGCAAGAGCACGTCACTTTCTGTAAATTTCCAAAAATCTCTAAGTACTTCTGAATTAGAAACTAAATTTCTATGCGATAACATCGCGCCTTTTGATTTTCCAGTAGTTCCCGATGTATACAAAATAGCCGCTAAGTCATTTTCACTTCGCGCAATTGCGTGAAACTTTGTTGAGCAGTTTTTAATTCTTTCAGTAAGAGAACCGCTTTCATCTAAATTTAATGTTAAGATTGAAACTGATAAAGTGCTTGTAATGCTATCTATTTTGCTTTGGATTTTATCATCGACAACAATCACCTTAGGTTTTGCGTCATTAAAAAAATATTCTAACTCATTCAGAGTATATCCTGTATTGAGTGGTAGATATACGCCACCAGCTTTGATGGTAGCGACATATAATGCTAATTGAAAAATGTTTTTTTTTGCTTGGACAGCAACACGGTCACCTGGGGACAAATCAATCTCTATTAGATAATTAGAGATTTTATTAACTACCTCATGAAATTCTATGTAGCTTAACTTTTCACTCTCATTAATTAAAAATATTTTTTCTTTAGTTTCATTAGATTTAAATATTTTATCAAAAAGATAGTTTGCGTCAGTCATTAATTTTTTTCATCCATCCTATAAGTACTTAACTTTGATAAAGTATCTTCATGAATTACCATCCCTAGTCCAGCAGACTGATTAAGTATTGCTTTATCCTCAACGATATTAAAAGGCAACTCACAAAACTCTTTTGTGAATTCAATGTAATCAGGGAATATTTCTGCCTTTTCCGAATTTGGTATGCTTGAACAAACATGAAGCATCGCGGATGCGGACACTGACATAGAATTCCAACAATGGGGAGAAATAGAGATATCATTATTTAAAGCTTCCTTTGAAACGTAAAGCATATCAATAATTCCCCCTATTCCTGAAATGTCAGGGTTAAGTATATCTGCTGCATCTCTTTTAATAATTTCTTTAAAATGAGGGAGGCCACTCTGTTTTTCGCCAGTCACAACTTTCATATCAAAATTATTTTTAATTTCGGTGAGAAGGCTAATATTTTCTCCATCAACCGGCTCTTCGATCCAATAGGGCTTCAAAAAAGATACCTCTTTTAAGAAGGTCTTTGTTTGATCTAAATCTTTAGGTATGGCTAAGTCTAGCATGAGAGGGTATTCCATTCCCACTATTTTTCTTACTCTATCGACAAACTTAACTGAATTTGAAGTGTTTTCAAATAATGGGTAAATTTTAATACCTCCATATTTTTTTTCAAAATATTTTTCTACCTGATCTAAGTAATCTTCTTCATCTTTTCTTAGATCACTCCAACACGTAACATAAATAGATACATCGGGCTTAGGATTATCTGTTAGTAAACAATTCAAAGGTAGATTTTTCAATTTACCGGCTATATCCCATGCTGCAATTTCAATTGCGCTTGTGGCAGAACTGAAATCTAGTCCTTTATGATCATCACTGAGTAAAGATATTTTATTATATAATGAGTTTATTGATAAGTTTTTGATTTTTGATATTTCTTTAAACAACTCGATTATTATTGTTGCAATTGCCTTTTCTCTGAGATGAATAGAGAATGCTTCCCCCCACCCTTCAACTCCGTCGTGTGTTGTTATTTTTATAATGATAAATTTTTTGCTCCTAGACCAATCGTCTTTACTTTTGTGATTCTTGGTAATCCAAATCTTCAGACTAGAAAGTTTGCCAATGCTTATCTCTGTATCCATTACAAGTATTAATTTTATTTGGAATATATTTAATTTTGACCTTTAACATATATAAAAAAACTTTTATGTTAAGTAATGAATGCAAAATTAGTTTTAGGAGCTGGATGTTTTTGGGGAGTTGAAGTGCTCTTTGAAGAAATCCCAGGTGTAAAAAAAGTAATATCCGGATATGCAGGTGGTCACACTGACAATCCTACATACGAGACTATTTGCACAGGAACCACGGGTCATATTGAAGTTGTTGAAATTGAATATGATGACTCAGAAACTACATATGAAGCACTGCTAGACAAATTTTTCTTTATACATGACCCCACTCAATTTAACCGACAAGGTCCTGATATTGGTGAACAATATAAATCTGTAATATTTTATAATTCAGAAGGTGAAAAAACTATTGCTGAAGAAAAAATAAAACAAATTGACGACTCAGGTGAACATCAAGGAAAGGTAGCCACAGAATTAAGAGAAGCTGCTAAGTTCTACCCTGCAGAAGAATATCATCAGGACTTTATCGAGAAGAACGGTAAAGTGTGCTATCACCAACTATATGTTCAGCACAAATCTTAATCACTCCAGCGTCTTCTTATTTAAGACGCCAGAATAATATTTAAATTTAACCTTTAACTACTTCCCTTGTATTTGCATTGAATGACTCAGTGAACGGCACATCCACAGTTACTGCGTCCACTGGTTCACCTGGCTTATCTGCGTAAATATCTGGCAGATGAATTTTATATTTCTTTCCAAGCTCCCATTTTGGGAATCCATTAGCATTCAAAGAACCGTCAAAAGGGACATAGCCCATTGCTATATTTTTTCCTTTTTCAGGATGGTACCAAGGAGATGTAATGAAACCACATGGATCACCACCGTCACCAGGAGATACGAGCCAGAAGTCAGGCGCATATTCCTCAATTGGTTTACCTTCTAGTTCAAAACCAACTAGTTGTAATTTATATGGCTTGTGACCATCAGCAAGATCAGCTTTCATCTTTTCAAGAGCTTGTTTTCCAACATAGTCACCTTTCTTTTCCCATTCTCCTTTTCCAGATAATGATACTTGGTATCCTAAGTTGCACTGGAATGGATTATGCTCATGATCCATATCCTGACCCCATGATAAAATTCCCGCTTGAATTCTTCTGTGGTGGGCAGGGGCAATTACCATTAAGTTATGCTTTTTACCAGCTTCCAAAACGGCATCCCACATATCATCTGCATAAAGTGTTGCATCTCTCAAATAGATTTCATAACCAGACTCTCCAGAGAATCCTGTCTGCGAGATAACACAACTTCGACCGCCAACAGTAACTTCTGCTAGTCCATAAAATGGAATATTGTCGAGATCCACTTGATCACCAACTAAATCTTTCATTAATGCAGCAGCTTTTGGTCCTTGGATTTGAACTGGACATGCATCGATTTCATCAATTTCTACGTTAAATCTTTTGTCAGCATTCACACCTTGGAGATATAGACCAATATCTGAGTCTGATAAACTAAACCAAAACTCATCTTTAGAAATTCTCAAAAGAATTGGATCATTTAAAACGCCACCCTTATAATTGCAGAGAATTACGTATCTTGCTCTTAAAGGTGAGATTTTTGTTGCATCTCTAGTGATGACATAGTCTGTAAATTTCTCTGCATCAGGTCCTTTTACACATATCTGTCTTTCAACAGCAACATTCCACATAGTGACGTGGTTTTTAATTGCTTCGTATTCAACCATTGCTCCACCATCTTCGGGCTTTACATATCCCCTTGGATGATAAATACGATTGTAAACTGTTGCTCTCCAGCAACCGGCTTCCATTGATTTATGCCAATAAGGTGATTTTCTGACTCTCGTAGAGATCAGCATTTCAACTTTGGTTGGTCCACTTTGACGTAAATTGTAAGGCACATGTCGATCACTTTGATCAACCGTAGTATTGTGTTCTAATTTTTTAGACATAGTAGTTCTCCTTTTGTAACCATTCACTTGTTTTTTTTATTCCACCAAATGCATAAATGTGAAAATTATCTACATTTCCTTTTAATTCTTGAATTACATCATGGGGTGTTTGTACCGTCAATAAATCAAAAATTTTTGATGCATTTTTTTTAGCAAAGCTAAGTGTATTCTTTAATCCAACAAAACCAGCAAATTTTATTAACGTTTTCATTGAGGCTGGTCCCGCAAGGCCAACATGAACGGGCAATGGTGCTTCGTTAACAAATTCAGATAATGCATTTGTATCCTGAGTCCATTGCGTAACAATATAATCTGCAAATGAAGATTTAGACTTCATCGCTTCATCTATTGCTTGATCGCTCATATTAGGAGATCCCTCGGGATGACCTGCTATACCAATTTTCATTCCATCGAATAAGCCCGTTTCAATTAATTGAAGTGAACAATGATAATTGCCAAGAATATCTCTATCGCCTCCAATTATTAATACTTGCTTAACACCAGCTTCTTTAACTTGGTCAACATAATCTTTCAGCATGTCTAAATCAGTTATTGATCTAGCCGGAAAGTGGGGAATTGCGTTAAAACCTGATTTTGATAAAGCTTTTGTCTGTTCAATTACGTCCTTGTAACTTGTACCCGGCAAGAATGTTACATATATATCATTAAGCTTGGGTAGCTCAGACAAGTTGGTCCGCGTAGTCACCTCTAATGAAAAATTCACATTTCCCATAATTAAAAATTTAAGTGTTTACGCTTAAGCCACGCGATTATTAAGTAACGTTGCTTGGCTTAATTTTGCAACGTTCTTTGAGTCTCCTTAGTGAGAAATCTATTTAAAATTTAGGTGTATTACAATACATTTTTGTAGACTCCACGAATTAAAATTCTTAAGTTGTCTAGACTAAAATTTAAAAGGCGTAGTAATGGATGTTCTATCAGACATTGAAATAGCAAGAAAAAATCAAATGGTGCCAATTGAAAAGGTGGCCTCAAAACTAAAACTTGAGGAAAATAGCCTTCAAAAGTTTGGACATCATATTGCAAAAATTGATACCAACACATTGAAAAATCAAAACAAAAATGGAAAATTGATATTGGTAACGGCCATTTCACCAACTCCTGCTGGTGAAGGTAAAACTACTACCTCAGTGGGGTTAAATGATGCTCTTAATAAAATAGGTAAGCAGTCATTGGTATGCCTCAGAGAACCAAGCTTAGGTCCGTGTTTTGGCGTTAAAGGTGGAGCTGCTGGAGGTGGCTATGCTCAAGTAGTCCCGATGGATAAGATTAATCTTCATTTTACAGGTGATTTTCATGCAATCACATCTGCTCATAACCTGCTTGCTTCTATGATCGATAATCACATTTATTGGGGAAATGATCTAAATATAGATACAAGACGAATAGTATGGGGTCGAGTTGTAGATTTAAATGATCGAGCTTTGAGAAATACAAATATAAATCTTGGAGGTATAGCAAACGGTTTTCCTAGAGAAGATAAATTTGATATTACAGTTGCTTCTGAAGTTATGGCGATCTTTTGTTTGTCAACAAGTCTAAGTGATCTGCAGAAAAGACTTGGCAATATTATCATTGGTTACACGCGAGATAAAAAAGAGATCAAAGCGCGTGACATAAATGCAGACGGAGCAATGACAACGTTACTAAAAGATGCTTTTCTCCCAAATCTTGTTCAAACGTTAGAAGAAAACCCAGCAATTATTCATGGGGGTCCTTTTGCTAACATTGCACATGGTTGCAATTCGCTTATTGCAACTCAAACCGCACTTAAACTTAGTGATTATGTAGTAACCGAAGCTGGATTTGGAGCGGATCTTGGCGCTGAAAAATTTCTAGATATTAAATGCAGAAAAGGAAATTTAAACCCTTCTGCAATAGTCATTGTGGCTACCGTAAGAGCTTTAAAAATGCATGGCGGAATGGATAAAAAGGAACTGAAAAATGAAAATCTAGACGCCTTGAGGAAAGGTCTATCGAACTTGCAACAACATATTTCGAATATGAAAAAATATGGGGTTCCTGTGTCTGTAGCAATTAATCATTTTATAACCGATACCGATAATGAACTCTCAATAATCAGTGAATGCTGTGATGAGCTTGACATTAAATCGTTTAATTGTACTCACTGGAGCAATGGCGGAGCTGGGGCAGAAACCTTAGCGCAACACATTGTAGATGTGACAACTGACGAAAATCCAAAAATAAAGCACCTTTACCCTGATGAAATGAAACTGTGGGATAAAGTTCAGAAAATTGCACAAGATATTTATGGAGCAAAAGATATTATTGCAGATCAAAAAATAAGAACACAATTCGATGAGTTGCAGGAAAACTATGGTCATTACCCTATTTGTATTGCCAAAACTCAATACAGTTTTTCAACGGATCCAAATTTGCGAGGTGCTCCTAAGGATCACATTGTTCCAATTAGAGAAATACGATTAGCAGCTGGAGCTGAATTTCTTGTAGTGGTATGTGATAAAATAATGACCATGCCTGGTCTACCTAGAATTCCCGCTGCAAATGCGATACACTTAAATGATGATGGTGAAATTGAAGGATTATTTTAATGACTTATATGTATAATACTAACTTAGACAAGAATCACGCTAACTTCACACCTCTTTCTCCATTAAGTTTTTTACAAAGATCGGCTGAAGTGTATCCAAATAGACTGTCAATTGTTCATGGTTCTAAAAAGTATACATGGTCAGATACTTTTAAGAGAAGTAAGCAGCTAGCTAGCGCTCTCACAAAAAAAGGTGTTGGCAAAGGTGATACAGTTGCAGTCTTATGTTTTAATACTCCAGAAATTTATGAAGCTCATTATGGAATTCCTATGATTGGAGCGATAATTAATACAATTAATATTAGATTAGATGTAGATACCATTTCTTATATTCTTGAGCACGGAGAAGCAAAAGTAGTAATCACTGATAATGAACTCTCACCTACCATTAAGGAAGTATTAAACAAAATAAAAACTAAACCTTTAGTTATAGATATTGATGATGAACTTGCTAATCATCCTGAAGGTGCCGGAGAAAATCTTGGAAGTCAAAATTATGAAGAGTTCCTTAAAACTGGCGATGAAAATTTTGAATGGAGTTTACCGAAAGATGAATGGGACTCACTTGCTCTTAATTATACATCGGGAACCACAGGTCTTCCTAAAGGTGTAGTTTATCATCATCGAGGTTCATATTTAATGGCATTAGGTTCAGTTACAGCATTTAGCATGGCCATGCATCCAACTTACATGTGGGTAGTCCCTATGTTTCATTGTAATGGCTGGGGTAATCCATATACATTAACCGCCTTGGCAGGAACAAGTGTATGTTTAAGATATGTATCTGCAAAAAATCTTTTTGACGCAATTGCTGATCATAAAGTTACGCATTTTGGAGGAGCGCCTATTGTATTAAACTTTATAGCACAAGCGACCGATGATGAAAAAAGAGAGTATTCTCATAAAGTTAATGTTGTTACTGCCGGAGCCCCACCACCAGCAGCAACTCTTGAAGCAGTTCAACAAATGGGCTTTGATGTAACACACGTGTATGGATTAACTGAAACTTATGGTCATGTATCTATGTGTGCATGGCAAGATGAATGGAATGAATTGTCGGTAGAAGAACAATCAAAATTGCGATCAATGCAAGGTGTAAAATTTCCAATGATGGAAGGTCTTACGGTTATGAATCCGGAGACCATGAAAAAAGTCAAAAATGATGGCGAGGAAATTGGCGAAATCATGATTAAAGGCAATTGTGTTATGAAGGGCTATCTTAAGAATAAAGAAGAAACTGATAAGTCGATGTCAGGAGGTTGGTTTCATTCTGGAGATTTAGCAGTGATGCATCCTAATGGATATGTCCAGATCAAAGATAGAAGCAAAGATATCATAATATCTGGGGGAGAAAATGTATCTTCAGTTGAGATAGAAAATACGTTGTACAAGCACCCATCAGTTCTTTTTGCTGCAGTAGTTGCTAAACCTGATGAAAAATGGGGTGAAACTCCTTGTGCTTTTATTGAACTAAAAAGTCAGGACGATAATGTAACAGAGAAAGACATAATATCGTTTTGTAAAGAAACTCTTGCCGGCTTTAAGTGTCCTAAAAAAGTTATATTTACTGAGTTACCGAAAACATCAACAGGCAAAATATTAAAGTACGAATTAAGAGAGATGGCTAAAGCAGATGTGTCTTAATTAAAGTGGATTGAGTCATCATTGAGCCTGCCATATTTTATTCCAACAAAATCTTTAAAATAATTTTGAGTATTGACCCATGGTGAACGGCTTCCCTGTTTTGGGAATAAATGAATTGCTCGGTGTATGTAGCCAGACGAGAATTCTGTTGCTAGCCAATCTTTTTCTTCTTTTACATCAATAGGAATTCTTGGGGTACAGTGACTATAATTATTCTTATCAAGATAGTTGATTAAGCGACAAGCATATTCACAAGTCAGATCAGCTTTTAAGGTCCACGAAGCATTAATATAACCAAATGAGTTTATAAAATTAGGGATACCACTGAACATCATACTTTTGTAAGTCATAGTCTCAGCAGGATTCAAAAACTTACCGTCAATGTGAATCTTAACTCCCCCAAACTGTTGTAGATTTAATCCTGTTGCTGTCACAATAGCATCTGCGCTTAGTTCCTGTCCTGATTTAAGTTTAATTCCACTGCCTGTAAACTGTTCAATGTGGTCAGTTACTACAGTTGCTCTATTATCTTTTATAGATTCGAATAAATCTCCATTGGGTATGAGGCATATTCTTTGATCCCATGGGTTATAATCAGGAGTAAAATGTTTTGCTATATCATGGTTAGGCAACAAATTTTTTATTCTTTCAATCAGTTTTCTCTTAACAAATTTTGGATAAATTTTGCATATCCGAAAAAGCAACTGTTGGAAAAAAACGTTTCTTAACCTAATTATCGTATAAGCAAACACTGAAGGTAAAATCTTCTTAAGAAAATTTGCAAATCTATCTTCATCAGGGGCTGGAAAATAGTAACTTGGAGATCTTTGTAACATTGTTACGTGCTTAGCTTTTTTTGATAACTCTGGAACAATAGTAGCGGCAGTAGCGCCACTTCCAATGACAACTATTTTGGAACCAGAATAATCAAAGTCCTCAGGCCATTTTTGAGGATGAATTAATTTACCATTATATTTTTCTATTGATTTAAATTCAGGTGTATAGCCTGAATCGTAATTATAATAACCAGTACCCATAAAAAGAAAGTTGCAAGTTAAAATGATTTTCTGATTTTGATTATTTGCAATATCTAATTCCCAACAATTATTTTCTGAATTCCAGTTTGCATTACTGACTTTGTGACTAAACTTTATTTTCTTTTCAAGATCATTTTCATCAACTGTTTCCTTTAAATAATTTAAAATTGATGGACCATCGGCAATTGATTTTTGTTCCTTCCAAGGTTTGAACGCATAACCTAAAGTAAACATATCAGAATCAGATCGAATTCCTGGATATCTAAATAGATCCCAGGTACCTCCTATATTTTCTCTGCCCTCAATTATGCAAAAAGACTTCGTTGGGCAGTGTTTCTGTAAATAGTAACCTGCTCCAATGCCAGAGATACCAGCTCCTACAACAATAACATCGTAATGATTTTTTTCTTCTATGTTCATTTTCTAATTCATAACTGATATTTCAACAGCATCATATATATTATTTCTATACTCTAATGTGGACCCTATATTTTGCGACGTATATTTACCCGAATTTCTGACATGGCTGAAATAACTCTTCATATCATCCTCAAATATACCCACGTTGTCTGCAAAAACTATACTCTGTGATTCAATTAAACGATTTTTTTCAATCAACTCTAAATCAGGTAGATATTTTTTCTTAGCATGGTCAATAAATACAAATTGAAATTTGGAATTTAAACTTGGCAATATTTTGTCTGCTGCTCCGTGAACTAAATTAACTTTATTTATTAGTCCTGCGAAATCAAGCATCTTAGATGCTATCTCTATTGAATTTTTGTCAGAGTCGATTGTGGTTAGCGTACTTTCGTTTTCAATATTTGAAGCTATAAGAACAGCTGAATAACCTAAGAAAGTTCCTAGCTCCAATACTTTTTTGGGCCTCGTATCTAATAATGATTTTGTAAGAAGCTTTCCTTTTTCAGGCCCCACATTCATTAAAAATTTTCCACTTTTTAATACGTATTCATCAATTATTTTTAGAATGGACTCAGGGTTATTTTGTTCAGCATTATTGAGAACATAGTCAAGAGCTTGATGCATTAACATGATAGTTATTTACTTGGCGTTGCCTGACCCCAGTAATGATAATTAAGAAATTTCGGCCCTGGAGCATACATGCTGCTAATTGCTTCTATTTTGAAATCAGCTTTTTTAATTTCATTGGGTATATCAACGTCTAAATGACATCCTCCTGCAATTCTTTTTTGAATACCATTCAATCTTTTCTGCCAATTTAATATATTCTTATCTGGAGATTTACCATGCTCTGAAAAAAGAAGCAAAGAGTCCGGCTTCATTACCCTATTAATTTCTTTCATTGCTGAATTTAGACCTGAAATTGAACACATTGTATAAGTGCTAATTACTGTATCAAATGAATTTTCGTCAAAAGGAAGTTCTTCTGCTTTTATTTGTTTGATATTAAGTTTTAAATTATTTTTTGAAGCACTTTCTTTAGCCTTTCTATACAAAACTTCATCTGGCTCTACTGCAAAGACTTCATTAACTTTTGTTTTATCATAAAATTGAAAATTAAGACCTGACCCAATCCCAATTTCTAATACACGACCACTAGCAAACGGAATTATTTTTTCTCTTTGCTTCATAAAAGCCTTTGTTTGCATAAAAAAATCAATTAAATGAGGACAAACATATTTGTCGTAGAGCTTTTGCAACACTATTTAACCCCTAATTTTTTTTGAATATCACTAGATGAAGTGGTGTATCTAAATGTCAATGTTTCATCTGGTTTTGCTCGTACAAAAGCCTTTTGAGATGCAAGTGCTGCCTCATGAAAGCCTGATAAGATTAGCTTGAGCTTTCCCGGGTAGTAAGAAATATCTCCAATCGCAAATACACCTGGTAAATTAGTTTCAAAATTTTCAGTATTAACTGAAATTTGCTTTTCATTAAGATTTAAGCCCCAATCATTAATTGGCCCCAATTCCATTTTAAGACCATAAAATATTAATATTTCATCACATTCAATTTCTTGAGTCGCATCAGATTTATCCTTTATTACTGCTTTTTTAATACGCGTATCTCCTGATACATCTGAAATTTGATGGTTGGTAATTAGATCAACTTTTCCCTCTTTGACTAACCCTTCCATTAAACTAACAGTGTGTTGAGCGGCTTTAAACTCGTCTCGCCTATGCACAAGAGTAATGTGAGATGCAATCTTAGAGAGCTCAACAGTCCAATCAAGCGCTGAGTCACCTCCTCCAAAAATTACAATTTTTTTACCTGCATAATAGTCTTTGTTTGGTATTGAATATTCAATTCCTTTTCCTTCAAACATTGAGACACTCTCTATTGGTGGCTTTCGAGGCTCGAAAGAACCGACACCTCCGGCAATGAATATATTTGGCGTTTCAAATACTTTATTTACTGATGTTTTTATGGTCCAAAGATCTCCTTCATTGGATATTTGTTCAATCCTTTCGTTTAAGTGAAAAGACGTATTAAAAGGTTTGATTTGCTTTTGAAGATTTTCAATAAGTGATAACCCGGTACATTCTGGCAATGCCGGTATGTCATATATTGGTTTATCAGGATACAATTCAGCGCACTGCCCGCCAATCTTATCTAAATTATCGACTACTTCACATGAAAGACCAAGTATTCCAAGTTCAAATACCGCAAATAATCCAACCGGTCCCGCGCCAACAATCAAGCAATCTGTCTTAATAGTTTCAGACATTTGTTTATCTCTAATTATATGATATTAAATAATATTATTTATTGATTATACAATGATTTTACTTCGTAGATACCTAATATATTTAATACTAGTAATCCTAGTTGCTACGGGTTTCACCTATATTTCTTACAAAATCTACCCTTCAATAGGCTTTGTTAAAAATGATATATGGAGAGTATTGCCTTCTCCAGGAGATGCAAATCGTGACATTTATACTCGTGCTTTTGTCTCACAATATGGAACTTTTGCTCTTGCAAAACCAGAGGCAGCATATTTTTCAGCTTCTGTAGACATAGAAGAAAATCTTCTCAGCGGTAATTGTAGTTATAAGTTAACCGGTGAAGACATAGAGGCTAAATGGTGGGCAATAACATTGTATGACAATGAGGGCTTTCTCACTCAAAATAATGAAAAATTGTATTCATTTAATAGTGAAAATATTGATTTTAACTTTGAAGGTGGTTTCGAAATATATTTTACCAATGATGATACATTTATAGCTGAACTAAATAATAAGAACTGGTTAAGAAGTCCTGTGGAGGAGAATTTTTCTATCTCTATGCGAATATATCTTCCTGGAGAAGAATTTTTTTCTAACCTAAAAAGAATAAATCTACCGATAGTTGAGAAAATTAGGTGCCTTGATGAGTAGTTTCATAAAAAAAGTATTTATAATTATCATATTGGGCTTCATTGTTCACTTGTCATTTATTTCAGTATTTCCTCAATTAAAAGCTTGGTCCATATCTAGGCAAGCAAGTGAGAATAATAATATAAACACAGCATTCCAAAGAGATTTAGCAGACTCAAACTCTACTCAAATTATTAGGCCAAGTGCAGATCTGCTTTATGGTGGCTGCGGTTATGATGTAACTTATAAACCACTTATAATTTCAACGCAGTTGCCGTCTACGTATTGGTCAGTTTCATTTTTTTCTCAGAACACAGACAACTTTGCTACAATAAATGAACTAAATGAATCTGGGGAAAATTTAAAAATTTATTTATTTGGTCCCAATTCAAAACCATCGAAAGTAAGTGATGGGTTTATAGTTGTATCTCCATCAAATAGAGGCTTGGTGTTGATGAGGCAATTTATCGGCAACGGGTCGAACTTCGATGAGTTGTATAATATTCAAGATACTTTGGAGTGTACTTTAGATGGATCTTAAAATTGCTTTTCTGGCATCTTGACAACTAGTCCTTCTAATTCATCAGAAACTGTAATTTGACAGCTTAATCTGCTGCTTTCTTTTACTTCAAATGCAAAATCAAGCATGTCCTCCTCTGAATCATCCTTATTAGGAAGTTTATTAATCCACTCATCTGCTACATACACGTGGCAAGTCGCACAAGCGCAAGCTCCTCCACAATCTGCATCAATACCTGGAATTTTATTTTTTATTGCCCCTTCCATGACAGTTAGGCCGTTACTGACTTCGATTTCATGCTCTTTGCCATCGAATTCGATATATTTGATCTTAGCCATTGCGCTTCTCAGAAGATTAATTAATAGTGTTATTTTATGGTTCAAATACATCAAAAAAGCACCAAAGCAAGAATTTTCTAACTTTGGCGCTTTTCGGGGGCCGGTCGAACCCCAAAACGCATGAACGTTCCATTGCGAACCTTAATTTTAGAAAATGATATTTTATGCTACAAGAATAATATTATGAATAAAAGTTATCCACATTTTACTAACCACACTTTCCACAGCAAATCCTGACTTAATCACATGATATCCAAGCCATACTTATTATTTTTAGGTGACGCAAAAGATGAATTAGCGATTAAAACAGCCGCTGGGATTAACTATTGGCGCCCAGAATGGTGTATTGGCCAAATGAGCCTACCGAATGCAAAATCAAGTCTTGGTATTAATGAGATCTCCCTAGAAGAAGCAGTAAAGCGTGGGGCTAAAACTTTTGTACTTGGGGTTGTTAACGCCGGAGGGAAAATGCCTGAAGGTTGGATTGATATAATTGTAAAGGCAATATCACTTGGCTTAAATATCGCAAGCGGTATGCATTCACGATTATCTTCTTTTGATGAAATATCTAAAGCTGCGATTAAGCATGGTGTTAAATTGCACGACCTTAGGTATAACAACATTGAATTCGACACAGGAAAAGGACTTAAACGAACTGGTAAGCGATTACTGACAGTCGGCACTGATTGTTCAGTTGGGAAAAAATATACAGCACTTGCCGTAGAGAAGGCTATGCTTGAAAAAAACATGAAAGTATCTTTTAAGGCAACTGGTCAAACAGGCGTATTGATTGCTGAAAATGGCATTGCCATAGATGCGATAGTATCTGATTTTATTTCTGGCGCAGTAGAATGGCTGTCTCCTGATAATGATAGAGATCATTGGGATATAATTGAGGGACAAGGTTCATTGTTTCACCCTTCATTTGCAGGAGTTTCGCTTGGACTACTTCATGGAAGTCAGCCAGACGCTTTTATAGTTTGTCATGAGCCAACTAGAACTCAAATGAGAGGTGTCGAAGCTGCTCTGCCCAGTATAGGCGATGTGATAGAACAAACAGTTCAGTGCGGAAAATTAACTAATAAAAATATTCGCTGCATTGGTATTGCTCTTAATACCTCTAATATGAAAAATAATAAGAGTGACATAAAAAAAGAAATTTCATCCCAATATCAGCTACCTTGTATAGATCCAATAACTGATAACTTGGATCCTTTCATTGATCTTTTAGAAAAAATAAATGATTAAACTTGATATTTCGCATTTATCTTGGCAATTAAATAAGTCATTTAATATTTCCAGGGGATCAAAAAATACTGCTGAAACAATTGAGGTAAAGCTTACTGAAAATAAATTTACTGGAATAGGAGAATGCGTTCCCTATGGACGATATAATGAGACTTTGGAAAGTGTTCAGAAACAAATACTAGAGTTGAAAGATGGTATTGAAAATTCAGAAATTAACAAAAAAAATCTTGATCAATTTATTAATAATGGAGCCGCAAGGAATGCTATTGATTGCGCTATGTGGGATTTAGAAAGTAAAAAAAAGAAAGAAACTGTATGGTCAATGCTTGATATTCAAAAGCCTCAAGAAATTCCAAGCAGTTACACAGTTGTATTGGATGATCCAGACAAAATGATTGAAGATATTTATGACCATAGAGAATTCCCTACAATAAAAATTAAAGTAGATAATAAAAATTTAAACAGAATTCTTACTAACGCAAGAGAGAGTTTACCCAATACAACAATTATAGTTGACGCTAATGAGTCATTTGAAGTGGATGATTTAAATAAAAATATTGATCTTTTTGTAAGAACAAAGATTGATCTCTTAGAACAACCTCTGATATCGACTAATGATGATAAATTGTTGAATATCAATTATCCTATCTCTATTTGTGCAGATGAGTCTTTTCACGACAGTTCTGATTTAGATAAAATCTCTGCAAAGTATGACACTATAAATATTAAATTAGATAAAACCGGTGGTTTGACTGAGGCCTTGAAGATTCAAAAAAAAGCAAAAGAAAAAGGATTGAAGGTTATGCTTGGCTGCATGGTATCTAGCTCAGTTTCCATGATGCAAATACTGCCTTTATACAAGAATGCAGATTTTATAGATCTTGATGGTCCCTGCTTCCTAAGTGAGGATAGAAAAAATGGAATAGTTTATTCCAATGGGATGATGAAAATAGGTGAAGAAATCTGTTGGGGTTAGAAATTATTTTTCAGCTTTAGGGGTGAAGATTTTTTTTCCGTTATATGTGCCTGTAGTCATGTCAACATGATGCGGTAAACGCATTTCACCAGATTCTTTATCTTCAATAAAGTTTTTACCTTTTAATCTTAAATGAGATCTTCTCATTCCTCTTCTTGAATTTGATATCTTACTCTTAGGTACAGCCATTTCTAAAAAATTCCTTATAATTTAGTTGGGTTAGGTTCATCTCCATAAACTATGTTAGGATCAAAAACTTTCTTTGTTGTTTTAAACCTTAGACCCGGTTTATTTTTTGTATCTTCTAAGTCAATTTCTCTATAAAAACAAGACTTATAACCAACGTGACAGCTGGCGCCATTTTCACCAATGTCGACCATCATACAGAGGGAGTCTTGGTCATCATCTATTAAGATTTCTTTGATTTTTTGAACATAGCCACTTTTCGCTCCCTTGTGCCATATGGTCTTGCGACTCCTGCTGTAATAGTGAGCCTCTTTAGTCTCAATTGATTTGGTTAGGGATTCTTCATTCATGTACCCTGTCATCAAGATCTCTTTTGTTTGGTGATCTATAGTAGTTACTACAATGAGACCATTCTCATCAAATTTTGGAGCAAGATCTTCGCTCTCTTCTACCTGCTCTACTGAATTTCGCTTTTTAAACATCATTTTTCTTGTAAAATAAATTATCGTGGGTTTAACTTAAAAAAATTAAATGTTCAATAAATTAAAGAAAAATTAAATGTATGAGTCGTGAAAATGACCCTATAAAGCCAGTCAGAGCCCAAGGGGCCAGAACAACTTTTTTTCCACCTTATGCTCTAATGATTGGATTATTAGTGTCCAGCCTACTCGATAGTTTTTTAATTCATTTACCAATTTTTAAAGGCAATGTAGCGTTTTTAATTATTGGATTAACTGTTGCAGTTTTGTCATTCTTACTCGCAATCTATACTTTGAAAATATTCTCTGATAATGAAGAAAATCCTCATCCAAAATCAATACAACATCAATTATTTGTGGGGGGAAGTTTCAGATTTTCTAGAAATCCAATTTATCTTGCAATGGTTATTATTTTATCAAGCTGTGGGGTTGCATTTAATTCTTGGTGGTATATTTTTGCTGCTGCCATATCTATTCCACTTCTCACTTATGGAGTCATAGTTCCTGAGGAAAAATATCTTGAAAAAGAATTTGGAAAAGTTTATTTAGACTATAAGAAGTCAGTCAGAAGATGGCTTTGAATTAATTTCTAAAATTACTATGTATAATTTGCTCAAGGGGACATGGGCTCTGTTTTTTGGGGTTGGCATGATGATGCTTGCCAATGGTCTTCAAGGAAGCCTTATTGGAGTAAGAGCATCAATTGAAGGATACTCTGCCCTTTCTGCTGGTATAATCTTAACTGGGTATTATGCAGGTTTTTTAAGTGGCGCTTTAATCATTCCTCATCGCATAAGAAAAGTTGGACATGTAAGAATGTTCGCTGCTTTAGCTTCAATTGCATCAATATCTATTCTGTTTCACTCAATTCACGTAAGTTTTCTAGGCTGGTTTTTAATGAGATTCATTTCTGGAATGTGTTTTGTTGGCATGTATACAGTGGCAGAAAGTTGGATTAATGATTTATCCGAAAATGAAAATCGAGGTCAAGCCTTGTCTGTTTACATGATGGTAAGTATGGCGGGTAGTGCTTTGGGACAACTTTTTTTAAACATTGCTGATCCAGAAACAGCTTCACTATTTATGTTGGTTTCAATACTTATTTCAATTTCATTAGTACCCATTTTAGTAGTTGTTAGTAAGCAGCCAGACTTTAGTGTCATTAAGTTCTTATCAATTAAAGAATTGTATAAAACTTCTCCTTTAGGAGTGGTGGCAGCAATGCTTACTGGCCTTGCTCATGGGGCATTATGGGGAATCGGGACTATTTATGGAATTACAAGTGGTTTGACAGTTCAACAAGTATCGATATTTATGTTTACCTTTATCATTGGTGGTGCAATCAACCAATATCTTGTTGGATATCTCTCAGATAAATACGATAGAAGAACTATTATTGTAATTGTTTCATTGTTAGCAGGACTGTTGGCTGTACTTGCAGTAATATTTGGGAACAGTTTCTTCTTTTTAATATCTATCACTTTTATTTTTGGTGGGTTGACTGTCCCTCTTTATCCACTTGCTATTGCTCATACTAATGACTTTCTTTCTAAAAAGGAAATGGTTGCCGCAAGCTCAGGTCTTCAACTGGCCGGGGGCATAGGCCTTACGCTTGGGCCAATTCTAGCTGGGCTAGCCATCGACTCAATAGGAGCGAATGGTTTTTGGATTTATCTATTTCTAGTTCATTCTAGCTTAGGCTTATTTGGCCTATATAGAATGTCAGTAAGAACAGCTGTTCCACTTGATGAGCAGGGTAATACTATATTAATGAGTAGTCGCGCATCTCCAGTTTCTATGGAACTATACTCTGATGCAGAAGATAGTAAATTAGATTAAGCTAAGCCAGTCTTTTAACCCGCTGCTTATTTCCTCAGGAGCTTCTTCCTGAAGAAAATGATGTCCTTTAACTGTAATCTCTTTTTGATTTTTAAAGTTTCTACAAAATTCAATCAATGGTTTTGGCATTATTCTTCCAGGATTTCCGACAATAAGAAACTTCGGCAAATTAGTTTCCATCATAAATTCTAAGTTAGCTTTTACTTCATTATAAACTTCAATGGGTTCATTATCGATTGGGATTTGACGAGGCCAGTCTAAAGTTGGTCTTCTGTCTTCTCCGGGATTAATAAATGGTTTTCGGTATTCATTCATAACCTCATCATTCAATGGTTCAATGGGGTCGGTTCCAAGCATTTTTTCAACAAAAAAGTTTTCTTCAAGAACTTTTTTATCTCCCTTTTCAGATCTAATCATAAGAAAAAGTCCTCTTGTAGGCTCAGCCATCTCATCTGACTTAATTGGAGCTATAACAGTCTCGAAATAGCAAATACCTCTCACATTATCAGTATTTTCTCTTGCCCATTTTATTGAAAGTGGCCCTCCCCAATCTTGACCAACAAGTGTAACTTTTTGATTTAACTCTAAACTTCTAATAAATTCTGCTAAGTACTCGTAATGTAAATCGAAGGTGTAAGACATATGACCTGAATTATCTAACTTGTCTGAGTCACCCATGCCTAACATATCAGCAGCAATACATCGATAATGAGTTTTAAGGTTTTTAATTATATTTCTATATAAAAAAGAAGATGTGGGATTGCCGTGAAAAAATATAATAGGATCACCATCGCCTTCATCTACGTATGCGATTTTCTTATCATTGTATCTAAAAAATTTTTTTTCCATCACTTTTCTATAAATTTATACCAGCTTTCTAACGATCTTCTATTCGTTTTATAATTATTCAATGGAGACGATTTATCTCTGTAACCTATCGCCATTCCACAGAATAACATGAGATCTGAGTCCGCCTCAACAAATTCTGATACCATTTTTTGCCTAAGTGACCAAGATTCCTGAGCACAAGTATCAATGCCCTCTTCTTGCGCTAATAACATAAATGTTTGTAAAAACATGCCTAAATCTGACCATTGAGGTTGATTCATCTGACGATCTATAAAGCAAAAAAGTGCCGCAGGAGCTCCAAAAAAGTTAAAATTTTCGAGCATCTGATTATACCTTGCTTCTTTGTCTTCGCGTTCAATGCCTATTGAACCATAAAGCTGTTCACCAACCTCAAATCTTGATGTCCTGTATGGCTCCTTAAGCTTTGATGGATAGATCGGGTACTCAGGATGATCTGTGCCTTTCCAGTCTTTTTGAAAAGAAAGAAAGTCATTCATTGTTTGCCCATTAAGAATGTAAATCCTCCAAGGCTGTAAGTTACCTCCTGACGGTGATCGGCCTGATTTTTCTAAAATTCTTATAATTATTTCATCATTTACGGGCTTATCAATAAATGATCTGATCGATTTTCGATTTTCAACAGCCTCAGAGACACTAATCATACTTTAATTTTTACTCGCTTACGTTCCTGAATTTTTTTTTTATTCTGAATTTTATGTGGTTTATATTTTGTAGTCCTCAACTCTCTTGCTATTGGATTGCTTTTGAGTCTTCTTTTTTCAACCATACCTAGGATAGTATACTACCCCCATCCACCATTATTGTTTGTCCTGTAACAAATTTACTATGATCACTGGCTAAATATAAAATTGTCCCATAAATATCATCTACTTCTAATGTTTTTTGAAGTATTTGCCCTTTTGAAATAACTTCAAATCCTCTTTCAGCTTTTTCTCCTAAGAACTCTTTTGCTGATTCTGTCTTTACCATAGAAGGAGCAACTGCATTCACTCGAATGTTGTCTTTACCCATTTCCCTTGCCATTACACGAGTAAGTCCTATTACCGCTGCTTTTGAAGTTGCATAGTCTGCAGCATAAGGCATTCCGTATTTTGCAGCTAGTGAGGCTATATTGATTATTGATCCATTTTTATTTTCTCTCATAACTGGAGAAACTGCACGGCAACAATTCCATAAGCCTTTCACATTTACATTCATGGCTCTATCCCATTGTTCAGGGTCAATATCTTCAAACCTAGAGCTTTTAAGCGCTCCATATAATGCTGCATTATTAACAAGAACGTCAACTTTCCCAAATTTTTCAACAGCACTACTGACCAAATTGCCACAAGAGTCAAATTCTGTAACGTCCAGATTAAGGCTAAGGTAATCATTTGTTATTTCTGACACTTTCGCCTCAGTTTCACTGCAGTCATTGATATCTGCGAAGACAACTTGAGCTCCCTCTTTAGCCAGCTCAATAATATACTTCTGGCCTAAACCTCTCGCTGCTCCTGTTACAATAACTACTTTACCTTTGATCATATAATTCCTCTAGTTCCTCAATTTCTAACTCAAATAAAACTTGTTTAACGATGTTATAAGAAAAACCAGCTCTTGACAAAATTCCTAACTCTTTATTTTTAGTTTTATCATTTAATTCTTTTTTTCTAAAGGGCCCTATTGATTTTTTTCTTGCTAATTTAGCCGCAGCAACTAAATCAAAATCTTTATTTATCTCCTTTGCTTCAGCAATGCATTCTTCAATTATATTATTTTTAACTCTAAGTTCACGAAGTCTAAACTGAATTTTCTTTAATGACCAACCTCGGTTAAGAAAGTTTCTAATTTTACTCTCAGAAAACAGCTTATCATCTAATATTTTTTGATCCTCTAATGAAGAAATGATTGTATTTATTATTTCATCAGATCCAATATTTAAATGTGTATCTTGAACCTTTCTCTTTAAATACATTCTTAAGTTTTCAGAGCTTGTTGCGTATCTCTGTAAATACCATAAGGCTTTACCTTCAATCTCTGTATAACTGGATTTATTTCTCATTGTGGACTTCTAGTATAACTGTCGCCGCTAAACGGCTCGGTGTTTGCGCAGTGCTTAATTGTTTAATCGCTTGTTTGGTTTGATTTATAATATCGCTCCTGTATTTTTCATTCTCTAAATACTTATTGATAAATTTTATAATATTTTTTTTATTACATTCATTTTGTAGCAGTTCTGGAATTACTATTTTACCAAGTATGATATTAATCAGATTTCCAATTTTTGACTTTATCATTAAGTTAAGCAAGAAGAAGGTTAATGGATTAAAGCGATAAGCTGTAACGTATAACGTGTTAAAGTAACTTAGTTCCAATGCAGCTGTTCCCGATGTAACAATTGCAAAATTGGCTCTGAAAAAGAAAGAATATTTTTCTTTTTCATCATCAATAACGTCTATTGGTATATTGGATGAATAATTTTCTATGATAGTTTTGACTAATTTTTTTACATTTTTTGTTGTTGGAACTACAAGTTGGAATCTATTCTTTAAGTTCATTTCGTCGACTGCACTTAGATATATTGGAAGAAGCATTTCTATTTCTTTTCTACGGCTACCTGGCATTACTAAAAATATTTCTTTTTGCGATGAGTCTGACTTGTTTATTTTGTCATTTTTGTATTCGCTTAAATCTACCTCTGTTATTGGGTGGCCTACAAAAGTTGTTGCTATGTTATGAGAGTCAAAGATTTTTTTTTCGAATGGCAGTATTGTGAGTAAATGATCGACAGAGTTTTTTACAGTTTTAATTCTTCCAGGTCTCCATGCCCATACACTTGGAGCTACATAATGAATAATTTTAAGTTCTTTTTTTTTACTTTTTATTCGCTTAGCTACCCTCAGGGTAAAGTCTGGGCTGTCAACCGTAAAAATAATATCGGGGTTCATCTCAACGATTTTATCAACCGTTTTATTTATGATTTTATTAATCTTAAGTACCTTGGGCAAAACTTCTATAAGGCCCATTACATTAATTTCTGAAATATCAAATAAATTATCTATTCCTTGTTCCTTTAAGGCATTGCCTCCTATACCAAATAGATAAATATTTTCTTTATATTGAAGTTTAAGTTCTTTAATAGCAGAGGCTGCTAGTTTATCTCCTGACTCTTCTCCTGTAATTACTGCAATCTTCATTTTACTATTTATTTTTTTTCTTTATATATATACCATCAAATATGTCTAAAAACGTAACATTTTGCTTTGATTTTGGAAGTCCGTACTCTTATTTAGCCTATAATAACTTAAGTGCTCTAAAAGATGCTGGAGCATCAGTTGAAATTTTGCCTGTTTTACTTGGTGGTATTTTCAAGGCTACTGGAAACCAACCTCCTGCTTCTGTACCAAAAAAAGGTGAGTACATGTTTAAGGATATTACTCGTTGGTCAAAGAAATTAGACATTACATTCAAAATGAATCCTTACTTCCCAATTCTTACTGTTCCTCATATGAGGGGTGCAGTATTAGCCCAGAAAGAGGGGCTTCTAGAAAAATACATGGAAAGCATGTTTGAGTCTATTTGGGTGAAAGCAATGAATTTAAATGATCAAGAAATATTAACTCAAGTTGCAAGTCAATCTGGAATTGATGCTAATGCATTTTCTGAGGGCATATCAAGTGATGAAACAAAAAATAAATTAAGAGAAAATACTGAGTTTGCCATTGGAAAAGGATCATTTGGTGTGCCTACATTCTATTATGAAAAAGAAATGTTTTGGGGCATAGACAGTATGAAATTTCTAATTGAAGATATTCTGAAATAAACCCAAATTTTAATCTTCTACTTCATTATAGTTTCGTGACCATATTGATGCTATGCCAGGCAAAAACCTGTTTAGATAAATTGCAATTTTTGAAATACTAAACATTGGAATGATATAAGTTTCCCTTTTATCTTTTCTTATTGCATTCAATATCATGTTAGCGGCATCTTCTGCTGACATTCCCTTAGTAGCATGACCTCTATCATTTTTTCCATATGTAGAGCCGTCTTCAGTTAAGGCCTTAACCCCAACTTCTGTATCTACTAAACCCGGAGCGACAGTGTTCACTTTGATGTTGTATTCATGCATTTCTGCCCGCAGAACATTCATAAAGCCATGCATTGCATGCTTAGAAGATGCGTAAACTCCTCTATTTTTTATTGCTAAAACGCCTAATAAACTAGTATTTGCAACGATTTGCCCAGACTTTCGTTTAATCATTTTTGGCAGTACAGATTGGGTTAGTTTAACCACTGACAAATAATTAAGCTTCATAACTTTTTCAAACACATCAAAATCTGTATCCTTTATAGATGACCACGCTGATACTCCTGCATTATTTATCAAAATATCGATTTGATTAAACTGAGCATGAACTTTGTTTGATAGTTCATCTATATTATCTATATTCTCTAGATCACACGGGAATATATGTACATTGCTATTGCCACATCTATTTTTGACCCTTTCTAATTCGTCTTTTCTTCTGGCAGTAAGAATGAGGTTCGCATTTAGTTTTGAGAGATGTACAGCCAATGCCTCGCCTATTCCAGAAGAAGCTCCTGTAATCCATATCGTTTTATTATTAAAATAGCTCATTTAAAGTATAATTAAATCTTATGAATCTCAGACTAGCAAGAAATAAAGACTCAGATCAGATTATTAAATTAATCAGAAAATGTTTTAAAGACTATAAAAACTGCTTTCTCGATGTTGAAAATGATTCACCTGAACTAAAGTATATTTACTCTTATTTCCACAAACAAAGAGGGAGGTTTTGGGTTGTAGAAGATAAAAATAAAATTATTGGATGCATGGGGTATCTTCCGAGTAAAAAAAATGAAATTGAAATCCATAAATTATATATTGACCAAAAATTTAGAAGGAAAGGATTAGCTAAACATTTGGTTAAAAAAGTTGAAAATATTGCTGTGAGGGAAAATAAATCAAAAATTTTCTTATGGACAGATACTAGGTTTAAGGAAGCTCATAAGATGTATTTAAAAATGGATTATGAAAAATCAAAGAAAACAAGAAGATTGTATGACATCAGTAGTACTGTAGAATATAATTTCGTTAAAAACCTTAGGTAGCCTTTTCTATTCCAAGCCTTCTTTCTGCAATGTTGACAAACATGACAATTATGAAATTTATCACCAAATAAATTGAACCAGCTACGAGAAATATTTCAACTGGAGCATAGGTTTTAGATATAATTGTTCTCGCTATACCAGTTATTTCCATTAAGGTAACAATAGAAATGAGGGAACTAGCTTTAACCATTAAGATAAGTTCATTACCATATGCTGGAAGCGCTTGTCTTACCGTAATTGGCAATGTAATCAGCATGAAAGTTTTTGTCTGCGATAACCCAAGAGCCCCTGAGGCCTCAATATAATTCTTTGAAACGGATAATATTCCCCCACGAATTATTTCTGAGGAATATGCCCCTGTACTTATGGTGAGAGTGATTATTCCACACCAGTAAGGTTCTTTTAATATTGGCCATAGTATACTCTCTCTAATAGCCTCAAATTGACTTAGTCCATAGTACACAAAGTAGAGTTGCAACAGCAGAGGTGTGCCTCTTATGAGATATACAAAATAGTAAGCAGGTAATGACATTAATCTATTTCCAGAAATTCTCATTAGAGCAACTGCGACCGCAAGAAAAATACCTAATATTGTAGAGATTAAGACTACCTGCAAAGTAAGAGGAATTCCTTCAACTATTTTAAAGAATGACTCATACATTAGCTCAAATCTCATGAAGCCTCCTTGGAAACATAGCCTTTTGAGTATTTCTTTTCAGCGCTATCAAAAAAAATATTCGAAAGACGAGTTATTAGCAAATATAAGATTATCGCTGCAGTATAAAATATAAATGGTTCATGAGTTGAGCCAGCAGCAATACGTGACTGTCTCATAATTTCTACAAGACCTGTTACACTTATTAGAGCTGTGTCTTTTAATGTGATTTGCCAAACATTCCCTATGCCTGGCAATGCAATACGTGCAACTTGAGGAAAAATTATTTTTCCATATAAACTATATCCGCTGAGACCCAGCGTTTTACCGACCTCAAACTGTCCTTTAGGCACTGAGTTGACTGCTCCCCTTATGACCTCTGTCGAATATGCGCCTGAGATTGCTCCAACAGCAATCGTGCCAATTGTAAAAGCATTGAGTTCAATATAACCCATGTATCCAAATATCTTCGCTAGATACATAACAGCACTACTACCTCCAAAAAAAAGTAAATAGATTACTAATAGCTCAGGTATGCCTCTAATAATTGTTGTATATACTTCTGCAATAGCTCTGAGAATAAAAAAATTAGATAGCTTGCATGCCGCGAAGACTATTCCTAATGTTATTCCAAGTAATAATGATGATGAACTGACAAGAACCGTCATTACGGCACCCATGAGCATTTCGTCTCCCCATCCAGTTGGACCTAATGCAAAAACATCAAACATATATTTAGATAAAAAAAAACGGCTGCTTTAAGAAAACAGCCGTCTTTTTATATTATTGTTAACAAAATTATGGAGCCAAGTCTTTTCCAAACCATTGCATAGAAATTTTGGAAATAGTTCCATCAGCAGCTGCATCAGCAATAGCTTTATCAAACATTGCTTTTAAATCTGCATCACCTTGTCTGATTCCAGCTCCTACACCTTCACCAAGCAACCCTCCAAATACATTTGGACCAAAAGTTACTACATCTGAACCACCGGCTGTTTCCATAAATGCTTCAGCTGTACCAACGTCACATAACATTGCGTCGATTCTTCCAGCCGCTAGATCAAGGTTCATTTCATCTTGAGTAGGATAAACCTTTAGATTTGAATCAAGGTATTTATTTGCAAAATCCTCATGGATTGTTGCAACTGTAACACCAACATTCATGCCTTTCATTGCATTATTTAGAGCACTAATAGTTCCAGAAGTTGAATCCCCATCATCATCCAAATTCAAATTTTTTGCCGATGAAAACGTACTTAATGGCGAGCTATTTAATGCGAAAAACCTCGCTGGCTCAGTCATATAAGCTTTAGAAAAGCTTATTGTTTTTTTTCGCTCTTCAGTAACAGACATCCCAGCCATGATTACATCATACTTCCCATTTACCAATGCAGGAATGATTCCATCCCAGTCTTGTTGTACAAATTCACATTCAGCGTTCATGCGAGCACATAAGTCTCTTGCAAGATCTAATTCAGCTCCAACTAGGTTGCCGTCTGAATCTGTAAAGTTCCATGGTTCATAAGCGCCCTCGGTGCCAATTTTTATTGTAGACCAGTGACCGTCAGCAAATGCAACTGTCGATAAAGCTGATATCATTAGCCCTACCATTATTGATTTTAAATTTCTCACTTAAATACCTCCAAATTGTAATAATAGATTGCTAGGTTCTAATAAAAAAATGAAATGAGCAAGAAAAATGTTAGTTTTTCGGTATTATTTCTGCAGTCTGTTCCAAAGATAAATTATTATTGCAACAGATATAATCCCGACAACGCCCTCACTCCCAAGTCTGTTAAATAACCCAACTAAGTTATCAGTAATACCTTTACCTAAAAATGGAGATGAAGGGCCAAAAAGTACTTCCAAAATTATTGCTATAGCTATCAGTAATAGACCAAAGTCTATGATTTCTCTCAATATTTGCTTAATTCTGGATATCATTCGTTACCTTAAATTCACTTCCCTGCTAATGCAAGGAAGTGAAAGTTTAATTAGTCTCGAAACAACCAAAGAATAACGCCGACTGCAATCAACCCGACTACACCTGCATTACCTAATTGGCTTACAAGAGAAACTATATTGCTGGCAATGTTTCCTACAAATGGCAGACTACCACCGCTTAATAGACCTATTACTATTCCCAGTGCTAATAATGAAAGCCCAAGACTCGTTAAGGCTTTTATTGCGTTCTGTGCGTTTCTAATCATAACTCCCCCTTATTTGTTATGTTATTAAATACTACATATAGTATTTATACAGACTTTAGCTTCAAAATATAGGTAAACAAGGTTCTTATAATATTTAAGATATTGATTTTACTTGATTATTCACACACACTTAAAAATTGTGATATTTATAACACTCATTTTTAAGTGTATTTTAAACATTTGATTCTAAGTGATTTGGCTCAATAAATCTTGGCACATTTGCTCAATAGTTAATTTCTCCGAAGATACGCCAAATATTTTCATATCAGGCCTTACAATAATATCCCCCGATGTCAAAACCTCTGTGAGATTTAGGTCTGAATCAATTTCTTGAATATTACATAGAAATTTACAATCAAGTTCTTTTAATTTGCTAACAGTATCGTCTTCAAGGTGATCGAATATATTATTTTTCGAAATTATAGAAAAATTAAAACCTATGTTTTTATCCATATCTATAAGGGTATTATTTTTATCTCTTAAGTTTTTCGCTAAACGTTGGCCTGTATAGATATCGTGAGCTAAAGAATTGTAAATACCTGGCTCATTAACATCATCACTAAATTTACTCATCTTACCAAATGCCTGCTCTCTTGCTTCAGGCGCTATAGCTTCTTCAAGAGGAGTATTATTTTGAAGAGCAACAGAAATAGAATCGATTAGCTGTCCTAGAACAATAGAAGACTTGATTGTTTGCCTAATTTTTGCATTTCGTTCAACATTATAAGAATAAATAATCTTATCTTTAGCTTTATAATTTGTTATTAAATTTATTTTCCAAATTAGGTTTACTAAATCTCTTATTCCACTATTTAAACTTTGTGCTGCATATGGGGGAATCTGATATGCAGCCTTGCCAATTAGAAAAATATTTTCTGTTTGAAAATTATTTGCACACCTACCCTTAAACTCAAAAGTTGTTAAATATTCAATGTTGTACTGATGGGGAGCAAGCCAATTTGAGATTAAATCATGAACTTTACTTATTGAACACATATCCTCTTTTTTTTCTCCAGTTAATAGCTGAAATTGAAATCGGTATCGTATCTCAGAAAGTGCAACATATGATGTTGGTCTGATCGGATCGCATATTTGTCTAAAAACGTTTTCTAGATCATCTCCACTTTTAAGAGAAATATCTACTATAAGCCACTCTCTTGCGTAGCCAAGGTCATCATAATTGATATTTAATTTTTTATTTACAAACTCATCACTTTCGTCTGAGAAAATCAAAAAAGGTGCTTCAACTTTAATTGTACTATTAGCATTTTTGAGAGAATAAGAATTTGTACCACTCTCAAAATGAGAAATAATAAAATTATCTAACACAGTTATATTTGGATCTTCACTGCAACTTTTAAGCATCTTTTCTTCAAGATCTGCTGGGATAAATGTCATTAAAGAAGGAAAGCTATTCTTTGCTTTAATGACAGGACTACGTTGCACAATAGTAGAGTCTGTAGTTACTAAATCAGTATATGTAGGCTTATTGATTAAATCGTTAATCTTGGAATAAATTCCTATACTGTCTAACAATCTTGCTGTTTCTTCGTCAAATGAGATCTCTTTTAAGGCGTTTTCATTAATAGAGTTTTTTGAGATTAATAATGTTTTTAAATTAAATTTACTACACAGCAGTGCACAAATCTGCCCTAATAGCCCTGAGCCAACGATAACAATGTCAAAACTCTCATTATTATTTACCAAGATCAACTCCTTGTTTAATGAAAATTGCTTGACTCTTACTTTCAATTTAGTTTGAATTCAAGGCAATATTTTTTCAAATTTACTGTCAGAAAACTATGGTTAAAATTGTAAATTCCTGGAATGAGTGGGATCCACTCAAACACATAATAGTTGGGAAAGCAGATAACTGTTGCATACCACCTGCCGAACCTGCAACTGACCCAAAGATACCTGAGGATAGTGATATGAAGGGAATGCATGGCCCCCGAAGCGAAGAATCTATACATAAGGCTAACCATCAGCTGGATAATTTTTCAAATATTTTAGAAAAAAGAGGTATAAAAGTTGATCGACCTACTCCGCTTGACTTTAATCAAAAAATTTCAACGCCCGACTGGGAAAATGGATCAATGTTTGGCTGCATGCCTCCTCGAGATGTTATTCTTACTCTTGGGAATGAAATGCTTGAAGCCACAATGTCCTATAGGTCGAGATGGTTTGAATATCTTTGTTACAGGCCATTATTGGAGAAATATTACAATGAAGATCCAGATATGAGAATGGAAGCCGCACCCAAACCAAGATTAACAGATAGTAGTTATCGAGAAAATTATTTAAATGATGAAATATCGCTAGATGAAAGATTAGATATGGTTGCAAGAAGGGAATTCGTAACAACCGAAAAAGAAATACTATTTGATGCCGCAGATATTTTAAGAATGGGAAAAGATTTATTTGTACAACATGGTTTTACAACTAATTTAAAAGGAAGCGATTGGCTTAAGAGGCATTTCAAAGACCACAGAATTCATACCTTGAATTTTCCAGGAGATCCCTATCCTATTCATATAGATGCAACATTTACTCCTTTAAAACCAGGTCTCATAATTAATAACCCAACAAGGCGATTACCTGATGAGCAGAGAAAAATTTTTGAACAGAACGAATGGCAAATTATTGATGCTGCTCAGCCCGCACATAATGAACCACCTCCTTTATGCTATTCTAGCATCTGGTTGAGCATGAATGTTCTAGTTATAGATCCAAAAACTGTGTGCGTGGAAGAGAGTGAGGTCTATCAATGTGAACAAATTAGTAAATTAGGTTTTGAAGTAATTCCTATTCCTTTTAGAGATGCTTATCCGTTTGGTGGCGCACTTCACTGCGCAACCACAGATGTATATCGTGAAGGTCAAAAAGAAGATTACTTTCCAATACAATAAATTTTATATAAAGCTACCCTTTGTTAAAGTTGTATTATAATTAATATAACAATTAGTCAGTAACCCAAATCCAAACATCACAGCTAACATAGAGCTTCCTCCATATGATATAAATGGCAAAGGTACTCCAACTACAGGTAAAAGTCCTGTCACCATGCCAATATTTACAAAAACATAAATAAAAAATACTGAACAAACTCCTAAAGATAAAAATTTACTAAATAAACTCTTTGACGTCAGTGCCATTCTAATAGCGATACCAATCAACGCCATGTAAAGTAAAATCAAAATTATAGATCCAACAAATCCAAATTCTTCTCCAAACATTGTGAAAATAAAGTCTGTTTGCATTTCAGGGAGAAAGTTAAGATGGCTTTGAGTGCCTTCCATATATCCTTTACCAAAAATGCCTCCCGATCCTAAAGCAATCTTAGATTGAGTGATATGATAACCATTTCCAAGAGGATCTCTCTCTGGATTAAAAAAAGTGAAAACTCTATCTTTTTGATATTCCTTTAAATACTGCCACAAGATTGGTAGAGATAGTATAAACCCTAAAATCCCAGATATAAAATATTTATAATTAAGACCTGAGATCCATATGACACTAACTCCACCTAGAAAGATCACTAAGGCTGTTCCCAGATCAGGCTGAATTACAACAAATACAACTGGTATAATTACTATTAAACTAGGTATGATTAATTTAGAAATAAAATTTTCGTGATAATCCTCCATTGAATGAAAATATTTAGCTAGAGCCAAGATTAAAGTATATTTTACAAATTCTGATGGTTGTAAACTGAATCCTGCGAAACTTATCCATCGTTTAGCGCCATTAATCTCATCTCCAACTATTAGAAGAATTATTAGCGCAATAATACTGGCGATAAAGATTAGGTATGCAAATCTAAAAATTATTTTCAAATCTAACAATGCTACAATAAAAAAAATAATTAGGCCGAGGATAAATCTTTGCAGATGCTTTATAGGCCATTCACTGAAGTTACCATTAGATATACTGTATAACGCAAGAGTCCCAATGAAAAATATAGTACATATAAGAAATAGTAAAAAATAATTTATAGATCTAAGTTTATCAAAGAGCGTTAGTTCAGTTTTACTTTGACTAAACATTTGAAATGCTCTTACTTTTTAAGTTTAAGTTGTTATCAAATAAATATTTGAATATTTTTGAAGCAACTGGCGCTGCAGCTCCAGAACCACTTCCTCCGTGTTCAATTATTACAGATACTGCGTATTGAGGATTATTTATTGGTCCGTATCCAATAAATAAACCATGATCACGTTTTTTCCACGGTAACTCATTGTTCTTTTTTAAACCCTCTTCTCTTTCTTGCGAGCTAATAACTCTAACTTGAGAAGTGCCAGTTTTACCAGCCATTTTTAGTTTACCGGCAATACGTGATCTAAATGATGTTCCGCCTTGTGTATTGGTTGCATCCTCAAGACCCCTTTTGATGATAGCTAGATGTTTTGGATTTAAAGATATTTTTTGATTTTTATGAAAATCTTTATTTTTATCCATAACAATTGTAGGAATTATTTTCTCTCCTCCATTAATTAATTGACCTAATGCAAGGCTAAGTTGCGCAGAGGTTGTAAGAAAATAACCTTGTCCAATTCCTGCTGAGAGGGTTTCTCCAACCATCCAAGGGGTACCAATAGACTCTAACTTCCAATTCTTTGAAGGAACAATTCCTTTTTTTTCCTCATAAAATGAGTCAAAAACATTTTGCCCAAACCCAAACCTTTTGCATACCTCAGCAATTTTATTAATGCCAATTTCTCTAGATACTTGATAAAAATATACGTCGCATGAAACTTTTAGTGCCTCATTCATGTTGACGTTGCCGTGGCCTTCTTCTTTCCAACAGTGAAAAGTTTTAATGCCTGACTCAAGACTTGTATCTTTAATTTCATGTTTTCCATTACAATAAACTTCTCTTTTTTCACTGACTCCATTTTCTAATGCCGCAAGTGCCACAAATGGTTTAATTGTTGAACCGGGGGGGTATTGACTTGAAATTGACTTATTTATCAAAGGTTTATAAATATTGTCTGTAAGAGAATTCCATTTTTCTGATGATATACTTTTGGAAAATAAGTTGGGGTCATATGATGGTGATGAAACTAATGCATAAAATTCTCCTGTTTTAATATTTGTAACTGCCACACATCCACTTTGATCATTCAAGCTTTTGTAGCAATAGTCTTGAAGATCTGAATCAATTGTAAGTTGAATATTCTCACCTTGAATGCTTTCATACCTGTCTAATTCTCTAATTTCTCTCCCGTTTGCGTTGACTTCAATATTTTTATTGCCCAATTTACCTCTTAAACTGACGTCTTTGGCTTTTTCAATTCCTAGTTTTCCTGATTTTGCTGAACTTAAATCAGATAATGTATTAGTATCTTTTTCTTTTTTATCGAGAGGAGCTATATACCCAATAATATGAGAATGCGATTGTCCACTTGTATAATATCTCTTAAAACCAATTTGAGGATAAAGTCCATCAACTTTATGAATATTAGCGTTAAGCCGAGAAAATTGATCCCAAGATAAATCATCTAATACTTTTATTGGAATAAATTTTTTTGTTTTTTTTATTTCTGAATACAGTTTCTCAGTATCTATGCTTACATCAGGCAGTATATTCTTTAAATTTTCAATAGATTTAATATAGTCCAAAGTTTCTTCTCTAATAATTACAACCTCATATCGTTGACGATTAATTGCTAAAGGCTTGCCTTGTAGGTCATATATAATCCCCCTTTGAGGCTCTAATAAACGATGAGTAATTCGATTATTATCTGAAAGTATTTCATATTTATCTTTATCTACAATCTGCAGGTAAGCAAGTCTTGCACCTAGTATTGAAAATAATCCAGCTTTTGCAATTGTGATGATTGCTGTTCTTCTGTTAATTGAAGCATCCGCATCATATTTCTTAAATATAAATTTATTTGACTCTGACATATTTATTTTGAATTGATCCAATTATAAAATTTAACGGATAGTATAATAATATTACTGCCATATATGATGTAAAATTTACAAAGAATGGTATTGATGTGCTATAGATAAAATAAATCGTAAAATAATTTATGGAAAACAATATTAGTACGAATAATGAAAATATAATAAATTTGATGTTTGTATTTGATGGTATACTAAAGAAATTTCCTATTCGATCTATTAAATAAAAGAAAAGGAATAAAGAACTTGTATAGCCTAAAGGAGTCGAGATTAAAATATCATTATAGATTCCCAACATAAATAATATGATACAGATGAACCAATTCGTTTCATTCCACCTTAAAACATATATTATCAAACAGATAATCAATGTAAGGTCAAAATAAGGGGAACTGAATACAAGATTTGATGACGTAGTAAAAATTAAAATAAGATAAATTAATAAATTGCTTATTTTAAGATCAATCATAAAATTTCTTACTCGTTATTCTGATTAAATTTATAGTTTAGCAATCTTATGTGTGTTAATTGACTAATGTCCTCAATTAATTCAACCTCAATCCTTTTACCCTCGATACTTGCGACTTGCCCTACAACTAAGTAGGGTGGAAAAATTCCTCCCTTTCCAGAAGTTGAAACTATATCTCCAACGTTTATGTTTTTATATTCCCTAACATACTCAACTATTGGGTTTTTTTGACCTTGCCCAATCATAATTCCTTGATGCGCATTTTCAGAAATACTGACTGGCAACCTACTATTAATATTATTAAGCAGTAGTACTCTTGCAATCTTATTATCTACTGAAGATACTCTCCCTAAAATGCCATTGGGGCCCGTGGCTGGCATATCAACAAATATTTTTTTAGTTTCACTAGATTTTATCAAGATAGTCCCTATAAATTTATCTGAAAAATCTGCCACTATTCTCGAAGTAACAAAATCATATTCTAGGTCAGCTGCTAGATTTAATAAGTCTTCATATTGAGCAATTTTTAATTTCATAGAAACAATATCTTGAAATGATGAAGAGTTAGTGAGTTGATTTTTATTATAATTATCAAGTTGCTGATAAATTTTTTTTAAGTCTATAATAGATTGTATTCCTGAATTTATTAAGTTTGACGGCATTGATACAACATGTGAAATAGAATAAGAGATACTAGTGACTTGTGATCTTAAATTCTTTGCCGTTTGTGTTAATTCAAACCTTCCGAGAATTAAAATAACTGAGAAGGCGAAGAGTATAATTGCAAAAATAAAAACCCTACTACTTGGATTTAGTATTTTTTGGACCCTTAAATTTCTTGAAAGCCTCACTTTCAAACCTTTTTTAATTTAATATGCTGACGTCAAAATTGGCTCAAAGGAACTCTCTGATTCTAAAGCTTTTCCACTTCCAAGTGCAACACAAGAAAGCGGCTCTTCAGCTATTGTAACAGGTAACCCAGTAGCCTCCCTTATTGCCTCATCCATTGACTCGAGTAGTGCTCCTCCTCCAGTTAAAACAACGCCCATATCAACTAAATCAGCTGCTAATTCAGGCGGAGTATCTTCTAGTGCTGACTTAACGCCATCAATAATTGTTTGAATTGGCTCGGAAAGGGCTTCAGAAACTTGATTTTGAGTGAGTTCTATTTCTTTTGGAACCCCAGATGCTAAATCTCTTCCTTTTATATCAATAGTTTTGCCATCTCCATTCTTTGGAGGCAGAGCAATGCCAACTTCTTTTTTTATCATTTCAGCTGAAGCTTCACCAATCAGCAAATTATATCTTTTTCGCATATAATTGATTAAAGCAACATCCATTGCATCTCCACCAATTCTAACTGATCTGGAGTAAACGATTCCGCCAAGTGAAATAACAGCGATTTCGGATGTACCACCACCAATATCAACTACCATTGAGCCTCTTGGCTCACTAACTGGAAGTCCGGCGCCAATTGCTGCGGCCATTGGCTCTTCAATTAGTGATACTTTCCTTGCGCCTGCGGCAAGAGCCGAGTCGTGTATTGCTCTACGTTCTACTGGTGTTGAGCCTGTTGGCACACAAATAATAATTCTTGGATTAGCAAATGTTTTTCTGTTGTGAACTTTACGGATGAAATGTTTAATCATTTCCTCAGTCACAACAAAATCTGCAATAACTCCATCTTTCATTGGTCTGATTGCTTGAATATGTCCAGGCGTTTTGCCCAGCATACTTTTTGCTTCTTCACCCACTGCAATGACTTTACTTTTTCCACCTTGATTGAGTACTGCAACAACTGAAGGTTCATTTAAAACTACTCCTCTATTTTTGACATAAACTAAGGTATTGGCAGTGCCAAGATCTATTGCCATATCAGAAGACCACAAACCAATTAAATTATTAAACATTCTTCTATTCTCCTTAATTAAATACCTGACATTTTAGCTGGTGCAGATTTTTCTCTTTTAACAACTAACTTATTTAATGCATTGATATAAGCTTTTGCTGAAGCTACTAATGTATCCGTATCAGATCCTAAACCAACAACAGTTTTTCCATCCTCTGAAAGTCTGACAGATACCTCAGCTTGAGCATCTGTTCCTTCAGTAACAGCATGTACCTGATACAAGAGTAATTTAGCTTTGTGTGGTACTAATTTACTTAAACCATTAAATATTGCATCAACTGGTCCATCGCCTGTAGAGGTAATGTTGTTTAATTTATCTTCTATCATCAAATTTATTTCAGCTTGTTGAGGTCCTTTTGTACCTGCAATCACTTGCAAGTCTTTTAAGATTATTGAATCATTAATTCTTATTACCTGATCATCGATAATGGCTACAATATCTTCATCATATATGTTCTTTTTTTTATCGGCTAAGCTTTTAAAATTTTCAAAAGCTTCTTCAATCACATTGTCATTAACACTATAACCAAGTTCTATTATCTTCTGTTTGAATGCATGTCTTCCAGAATGCTTGCCCATAACAAGATTAGACTCAGATACTCCGACACTTTCAGGTGTCATGATTTCATAAGTTTTATTATTTTTTAACATCCCATCTTGATGAATTCCTGCCTCATGCGCAAAAGCATTTTTTCCAACAATTGCTTTGTTAAATTGAACAGGAAATCCAGTAACTGCAGACACAAGCTTGGACGTCTTGGTAAGTTTTTCTGTTACAATGTTAGTTTCGTATGGCATCATATCATTTCTAGTTCGCATTGCCATAACCACTTCTTCCATCGCAGCATTTCCAGCTCTTTCACCAAGGCCATTAATAGTACACTCAATTTGTCTTGCTCCAGCTCTAACGCCAGCCAAAGAATTGGCAACAGCAAGGCCAAGGTCATTATGACAATGTGTCGAAATCGTTACTTTATCAATATTGGGTACATTGTTAATAAGATGAGTAATTATGTTTGTGAATTCATCCGGAATTGAGTAGCCTACTGTGTCGGGTATATTAATAGTTGAAGCGCCGTTTTTTATTGCAGCTTCAACAGTACGGCACATGAAGTCCAGATTAGTTCTTGTACCATCTTCGCACGACCATTCAACATCGTCACACAAGTTTCTCGCAAAAGAGACGCTATCAATTACTTTTTGATAAACTTCTTCAGCATTTAATTGCAATTTATGCTTCATATGCAAATTACTTGTTGAGATGAATGTATGAATTCTAGGAGCATTTGCATCTTTAAGCGCTTTAGCTGCAGTTTCAATATCGCTTTTAGAAGCTCTACTCAAAGCACATATTGATGAGTCTTTGATTTTTTTTGATATCTCTGAAACTGCTTCAAAATCACCTTTAGATGCAGCAGGAAATCCCGCTTCAATAATATCAACTTTTAATTCCTCTAAAGCCTCAGCGATTTTTAATTTTTCTTCAATATTCATTGAAGCACCTGGAGATTGCTCTCCATCTCTTAACGTAGTATCAAATATTTTTATGTGATTGCTATTTTTAGTCATCTTTAAATCCCTTGGTTATATATAAATTG
>CABYZQ010000002.1 GCA_902523535.1 uncultured Pelagibacteraceae bacterium | reverse complement strand
CCAGGCATGATGGAAGGCATGGGAATGGATCCATTTGCAATGGGTATGGATACAGGAATGATGATGGGTATGGACCCTATGATGGGCGGCATGATGGGTATGGACCCTATGATGGGCGGCGGATTTATGGACCCAATGATGATGGGTGACCCAATGATGGGGGGTATGGACCCAATGATGGGCGGCATGATGGGTATGGACCCGATGGCCGGTATGAACATGGGTTACGACCCAATGATGGGCGGCATGGGCATGGACCCAATGATGATGGGTGATCCAATGATGGGTTACGACCCAATGATGGGTGGTATGGACCCAGGTATGATGATGGGTGATCCAAGCATGATGGGAGCTATGCAAGGAATGTATGACATGAATATGGGCAACATGGGCATGGACCCAATGATGGGGGGTATGGACCCGATGGCTGGCATGAATATGGGTTACGACCCAATGATGGGTGGAATGGATCCGGGCATGCAGGGTATGAACAATGATCCAAACATGATGATGTATAACGACCCCAACATGATGATGTATAACGATCCCAACATGATGATGAACAACTTTATGCCTGTTGAAAATATGCCTATGGAAAACGAATTCGAAATGACGTATTTCTGGAACGGTGTCAATTATAGTGACTATAACACATACCGAGAAGCGACTTTCTACAATGGTATTTATTATCTTCCTGAGGAGAATTATTTGTATAATGATCCTTATCAAGCTATGGCCGCTTATAATAATGCGATGATGGGCGGAGGTGGCGGAGGCGGTAGCTTAATGTACGCTGGTGAAGGTACTTATGGTACTGCTGGATACAGGCCTTCTTATACATATACTTCTCAAGCAGAATATGATGCGGCTCTGAGTGGTGGCTATATAGGTTATATGTCTTTGGCAATGTACGAAATGGACGCAGCAGCTCGAGGTGAAGGCGGCGGCGGAGGAGGAGGATTTTCTGGAGAACCTACATCTGCAGGAAATGATATTGTTTACGTGACTGGAAGCATCACTCCGGTTGGAGATAAAATGATGAACAATCCATATAACTTACGAGGTGGCGACGATACATTCGGGCAAGTTTCAGTCAATTTTGCTGAAACTGAGGGAGCTCGTATGGATGATTTTGTTAAAGGTAACGACGGTAACGATACCATCTATGGCGGTGGTGGCGCCGACTGGCTCAAAGGTGGTGATGGAAACGATAAACTGTACGCAGGTGACGGTGATGATATTCTCGTTGGAGGCTCTGGCTCTGATACCTTATTTGCTGGAACTGTTAGCTCAATGGGACAATTACTTATTGGTGGCGACGCCTCTGATTCAAACATGAATATGCTGTCAAATCCTGAAATGTGGAGCTCATCAGTTATTGCTGATGCAGTTCAGGATACATTTGTATTTGAACTAGGCTCCTCAATGGCTTTTGACATCACTGAAAGTACTGGAATTGCTGACTGGACACCTGGAGTTGATAAGATTGCAATTGATGATTCTGGCAGTTATTCTGCCACACCTTTTACAGGAATTGGCGCATTGACTACCTCGTCTGTAATGGGGCAATTCACAGCAGTTAGTGACAGTATGGGTATCTTATTTTACGTAAGTGGAACTCAGACTTTTGATGATAGCGATGTGACAACTATTGTATAAAAGTACCAATTAAAGTCCCTAGAACGGCACGTATTTAATTGAATAGGGAAGTATTGTTCCCTGTATCATTTAATGTTAAATGATATATTGTATCCTTAAAACATTGATATGATTGAAATATTCAACAGACTGAAGAGTAAACCAAACTTATTTGTGCAAATTTTGATTGCCTCTTTATTTGTCAATTTATTTGCATTGGCAACTCCTATCTATGTAATTCAAGTGCTGCAACGATACGTTGCTTATGGCGTCACTTCCACACTCATTACTCTGATTGCAGGAATTATTTTTATTTCAATTTTTGAATTTTTCTTTCGAAACATTCGGCATCGTATGACCAGAGAAATTGAAGAAGAAAATATTACTCTGGCTGATAAAGTTATAAAAAAATTAACTATTTTAAAGACGTCTATATATTCATTAAGAAACCAATTCAATTCAGAGGCTATTTCAGGCCATGTATTAACTGTTCAAAATATATTGACAGCGACGACGACATTAGTATTAATTGATGTTCCCTTTGTTTCGATTTTTTTAATTGCTCTTTACTTGATTCACTATCAATTAGGTATCATAGCAACGATCATTATTATCATTCCTTTTATTATTTCTAGATTTTATTCTGCTGGCATTAATCAAAAAAGCTTTGACTGGTATCTAAATTCTATGAATATCTCTAAGTTGTATGAGAATACTACTGCACGTTATGTAACGATTAGATATTTCAACTTGATTGATGCTCTAAAGAAATCCTGGTCACGAACTTTAAATAATACTGTTGACGTAAAAGAAAAACTCGAAGCAGAAAAAAATATTTTAACATCATTGATGTCTTCCACATCAACATTCATGACAATTGTTATCATTGGTTGGGGCGCTGTACTAGCGGTTAATGGCGACATAAGTGTAGGCGCGCTCATTGGTGCCAATATTTTAGCAAGTAGAGCAATTGCACCAATCATAAAGTACGTGCAATCATTAGAACCGCTTTCTAAATCAGATAATTCACTTCAAGAATTGAATAAACTTTTTACTTTGTCTCACGAACTGCAGAGTGGAACAGAAATAAAGGATTTTGAAGGTAGAATTTATTTAAACAATCTTCAGTTCAGATATCCCACAAACAAAAATCCAATATTTGAAAAACTAACCATAAATATAATGCCTAGTCAGTTAACAATTATTAAGGGTGCAAATGGTGCTGGAAAATCAACACTGATTAATGTTTTGACTGGTATTATGGATTATGAAAAAGGACAATTGTTCTTCGATGATATTGAAATTTCACAATTGTCTCTTCCATGGTTGCGTAAAAATCTTACTTACCTGCCACAAGAGCCAAAGTTCATTGATGGTACTTTATTAGATAATATAATTGGTACACGTGAAATTAGTAAAAATGATTTTCAAAAAGTCATTCAACGCATTGGGTTAGAAGACTTGATTAATAGTGATCCCAACGGGGTGAACCTAGTATTGAGCAATAAAGGTGAAAATTTGCCCGTAGGTATAAGAAAAAGAATTGCCCTTGGAAGAGCTTTATTTATTGGGGGAAAACTAGTGATAATGGATGAGCCAACAGAAGGATTGGATGAAGCCGGACGCATTTCAGTTTATCAAGTAATTAACGAATTAGTAGAAGACAATAAAACAGTTATCGTTGCGACGCAAGATGAAGAACTTATGAGTAAAGCTAAAAACATTATTGATTTAGACAAAAAGCCAGTACCAGAAATACAGTCAATTAATTAAAACAGATGATAGATAGAGAAAAATATAAACAAACAACAAGATACCAGTTCTATGCCTTAGCTGCATTTGGATTTGTAATGATTCTTTGGTCCGTTCTCTTTGAAATTGATATTATCAGCAATGCAGAAGGACAAATTATACCGCTCGGTGAAGTGAAAACTATCCAACATCTAGAGGGAGGAATTATTGATCAAATATTGGTAAAAGAAAGTGAGTTAGTGAAAAAGGGGCAACCCTTAGTTATCTTAGCAGCTACAGCAAGTGAAGTAGAGGTTGATGAGGTTAAAGTGCAGATTGATGCTCAAATTATAAAATCAATTAGAATAGAAGCTGAAATTAATAATTTTGATATACCAATCTTTCCCGACGAATTAGTAAATGAAAGGCCAGATTTAGTAAATAAATCAATGGAACTTTTCATAAGTAAAAGAGATAAATACAACGGAGATATTAATGAGATTGAAGCTGTCATCGAACAGCATCAAACAAGTGTTGATATTTTGTTAAGACAGGCTGAAATGAGTTCACAGCTTCTTGAGGAAAAAGTAACCAATGAGTATGCCCATCTAAACGTTTTGAAAGAGCTAAATGCGGCAAAAGGCCAATTAGAAGAATCAATTGAAAAAAAAGAAAATATTACAAACGATTTTGTTCAGAACGCTCGAAATGAATTACAAGTTGCACAAAGGGATCTCTCTGAGCTTAATGAAACGATAAAAGCTCTTAATGATAACCTAGATAGAACTTCAATTAATGCGCCTGTTGAAGGAATAGTTAAAAATTTATTTTTTGTTACGGAAGGTGGGGTCATTAGGCCAGGTGAGGCAATTTTAGACTTAGTGCCCACAAGAGATAGCCTAATTGTTGAAGCCCGACTTCAAGATAGTGACATTGGATTTGTTCAAGTGGGGCAATCCGCTGTAGTAAAGCTTTCATCTGCTGATTCAGTTAATTTTGGTCAGTTGAATGGGATAGTTACGCAGATCAGTCCTGATACAGAAGAAGATGAAAATGACAACAGAATCGTCTTTTATAAAATTTTACTTGAAACAGATAAAAACTATTTTGAGAGCAATGATAAGATTTACCAATTAGTGCCTGGTGTAAAAGTTAATGCAAGTATACATATTGGACAAAGAACAGTTGCAAATTATTTACTATCACCATTCATTGACTCAATGGATGGAACATTTCAAGAAAGATAAAAATTTTATATAATTAGGTTAATATGAAAATACTTATATGTGGACTTCCTGGATCTGGTAAAACTTGGCTTGCAAAGAGATTGGCAGATTATATTAAAAATTGTGCTTGGTATAATGCAGATATAATAAGAACTGCTTCAAATGACTGGGATTTTTCTGCAGAAGGAAGAACGAGACAAGCAAACAGAATGACAACATTTGCTGACTTTGAAGTGAGCAATGGAAGGTCAGTTATTTGTGACTTTGTCGCTCCAACAGAACAATCAAGACTTTCTTTTAAGCCTGATTACTTAATATGGCTAAATACAATTAAGGAAGGAAGGGTCGTTGAGGAGAAGAAAGATGAATTGGAGGCAGCAAAAGATCTTCCTTTTGAAGTGGAGAGCTTAGAAAAATCCGACGCGTTTAAAGATACCACCAAAATGTTTGAAACTCCAAGCAATGCCAATAAAGTCATTACATCTTTTCTAAGTGATGAAGAAATAAAAAGTTTAGCTTTAGAAATTCAAAATGTTTGATTGGAAAAAACCCACCTCTCAGATGCTGGGCCGATGGCAGCCATGGCATGATGGTCATACAGCACTTTTTGAAAAGGCTTTAAAAAAGACAGGCCAAGTATGCATTATGTTTAGAGATGTATCAGGCGTTGATGCTGGAGTTGATGGACAGGGAGATAATCCTTTTGAATTTGAAGAGGTTAAAAAAAGAATAATTGATGGCTTATCAGCTCATGGCTATAAGTATGAAAAAGAATACATAATTCTTAAAGTTCCAAACATAACTGATATCTCATATGGACGAGGGGTAGGTTACACCTTCACAGAGCATGATTTAGGTGAAGAAATTCATAAAATCTCTGCTACGAAAATAAGAAAAAAAATGAGGGATCAGGACGAACTCTAATTAGAATATTGTGGCTCCAAAGATTTTTATTTCAGTATCTTCAATTCCTAATACTAATCTACCAAGATAATCTCCATCAGACTTACTACTTTTTTGTTTAAAGAGAACAGTCACATGCTCATTTCTTCTGAGGCATCCAAGAAATTCTCTTTCTTCAGTAAGACTTGTGATTACGTCATTATTAGCCCATTGCTTTGCTAGCTCAATTTCATTCGCACCAAATAGCATTCGGGCTGAAAAATTTTGGGTAAAGCCAAAATAATCTTGCTTATTAGAACAATGAATTAAGTTATCCCACATTGGTTGAGCGATCTCTAAGAGCTCTTCGTCTGATTTATCCAAAAGACTCATTTAATCAACAATGTGGTATAGAGGAGCTTTTTCAAGAGAAAATTCACCACTTTTAGGATCTCTCCTTGAAACAGTGAGGCAATGCCAATTGTCATCATCAAGCTTCATGTGATCACCTCGGTAATAATAACCGGGCCATCTAGTTTCTTTTCTAAAAAGAGTGTGATGAGTAACACATTGTGATGTCATTAGTCTGTGTTTTAATTCCCAAGCTCGCATGAGCTGATGATAATCTTCAGCGCCAATATATTCTAGGTCTTCTTCAAGCATGTGCAGTAATTCAAGACCTCTGTTAAGGAGATTTTCATTAGTCATATAATTAACCCCAACGCCACCAACATATTCATCCATAATTTTTTGTAATCTTTGCAGTCCTTGAATTGGTAGTAAATAACTCGGTGAGACTGTACCTGCTGTTATTTCATTACGACCAACTTTATAATTCTCAAGTGGCTTATAAATAACTTCTTTTAAATCTTCATATTGTTTTGCATTAATTAATATTTCATCATTTTTTAAATCCATGATGTATTTAACCGCAGCCTTTGCAGCTAAACGACCTTCGGTAAATGAACCTGATGAAAACTTATGGGCACTTCCTCCAACAGTGTCACCTGCTCCAAATAAACCATCGACACTCATCATTCGATTGTATCCCCAAAAATATTCAGATGGCGATAAATCTTCGGGACCACTTACCCATGCACCAGAACATGTTGCGTGAGAGCCCATAACGTATGGTTCAGATGTTGTTAATTCCGGGTTCGTATATTTAGGGTCGATATTTTGAGAAGCCCATACTACAGCTTGACCTACCGTCATGCCTAAGAAATTTTCCCAACCAATAGTTTCTAAGTGAGGATCTTGGAAAGCTTCTGTTGTGACCATATGAATTGGTCCACCACCAGCTTTAACTTCCTCGATAAAAGCATGATTTCTCAAACATGTAGGCACAGGTGTGTGGTCAATATAATCCCCAACCAGCTTCTTTGTATCCTCATACCACTTTTGCTCATAGTTCTCACCATTTCCATTTTGAGTGTATGTCTTTAAATGCAAGAAGTAAGCTCCGACCGGACCATATCCATCTTTAAATCTTGTAAGAACTATTCTATTCTCCATTTGTGTCATCTTTGCACCAGCAGCTATAGGTAATGCGTATGCTGATCCATTACTCCAAGGCGCATACCAAGTTCTTCCCATACCTTCACCAACTGCTCTCGGCTTGAAAATATGCGATGCCCCACCTGCAGCAACAATAACAGCTTTTGCTTTAAATACGTGATAGTTTCCTGTTCTCATATTGAAACCCACGGCTCCACCTACACGATTTTCTTTTCCTTCATCCATTAAAAGGTGAGTAATCATGATACGGTTATAAATCTTATCAGCAGATTTCTTTGCAGCTTCTGCAACTATAGGCTTATAGCTTTCACCGTGAATCATAACCTGCCATTTGCCTTCACGCTGATATCTCCCTGTCTCCTTATCTCTCATAATAGGAAGGCCCCATTCATCAAACATGTGCACAGTTGAATCAACGTGCCTTGCCATGTCGTAAGCTAAATCTTCTCTGACCAATCCCATGAGGTCATTTCTTGCATATCTTACATGGTCTTCTGGTTGATTCTCATCCCATTGCATGCCCATGTAACAATTAATTGCATATAGACCTTGAGCAACAGCACCGCTTCTATCTATGTTTGCTTTTTCAACGCAGACAATTTTTAAATCTCTTCCCCAGTGCCTTGACTCAAATGTGGCACCTGTGCCTGCCATACCTCCACCAATAATAAGGATATCACAATCCTCATGAATAGTTTGAACTTTAGCCATGGATTAGTAGTAAACGCCTTCTTTAAATTTATTTTTATCAATTTCAGGCAGTCCAGTGTCTATATTTAATCCAGTTGGCTCTGAATAAAGAAGTTGTGAATTTAACTCATCGTTTGTTGGAGCTTTTTCTTCAGCTAGTTTTGGAATATGTTTACCCCATGGTTTTGTTGTAATTGGTGAAACAAAATTCTTTTCATGACCATTTCTAAATTTGATTCTCCAAGAAATAGTTCCTTTCTCTTCTTCCCTTAAGACCCTTACCTTATGATGCATAGGTGCAAAGTCTGCATAGCCCCTAACATCTATTGCATTTTGCGGACATGCTTTTACACAAGAATAACATTCCCAACACATATTTGGCTCTATATTAACGGCACGTCTTGTTTCTTTATCAATGTGCATGATATCTGATGGGCAAATGTCTACGCAATGACCACAGCCATCACATCTTGTCATGTATACGAATGTTGACATAAATTATTCCTCTTCTCTTTTACCAGTTAATCAAATTTTATTAATAATGCCTAGGTGATTCTCGCTTTATTCCAAGGCCAAATTGCTTAGGAGCGTCAGCTGGACCCGGCAAATCGTCACGGTAACCATCTACTTCTGACAGATTTTTCTGAATTGCAGCGCCAGGCTTATAAAACATATGAGCAAATTTCGACCAATATACTCCTCCAAACAATACTATGTTAGATAGAGCATAAAGAACAAGAAACAAGCTATCAAATATAGGAATACCTGCGTACTGAGTATAAGACCAAGCAAGTCCAAAAGTTGCAGCAGCCAATAATGATAAAACAAACAAATCTGCCCTTATAATTCTTTTCCATGGGTTTGCCTCTGCAGAAACATCAACTCGCAAGAAAAACCAAAACCAGTATCCACCCAAACAAGTCATTAGAGCGCCAATATGCCATAAAGCAGAAACTTGATATGGTGCTGCTTTTGCGACTCCAGTGTAAGCGAATATCAAAACAGCTGAGCATATCCAAAATAAGATTGATCCGTACATTCCAAGCAAATGTGCTGCTCTTCTTTGTCCACGACCTAGTTCAGATGTAGTTAAAATATCACTAGCTATAGTTTTGGAAATAATAGCTGCTTTTTCTCCTGCGCTAACTTTTTTCGTAGCTGACTCAGTTGCCTTTTTGTAATTGATAAAGAAGTATTTGGCATTTTTTTTATGTGCCATGTCTAGGACCGTTCCCAAAGCAACCATTGCCACCATAAGTATTACAAAAGCCTGCAATACTTCAACGGGCATGAAGCTTATTAATTCTGCGAATGGATTTGTATAAAACATAAGTATCAAGTCGATTATATCAGAATCTATAAGTAATACCTATTTTTTATAGTTTCAAGCCATCTTACTTTCTTCTTGAATTAATTGATAAAATTGAATGATATTTTTAGAAGTTTTAATATCTGATTTTAGCTGATTGATTCCATTGCTTATCGCTTCACTATTGAATTCAAGAATCGATTTTTTATAGCTTTCACGATTTTTTAAACGTTTGTGATATTCTTTTAAATTTTCATGATTGCCTATTAATAAATCAATAATTTGCAATTCTTCAACACGATGAAATAAAACCATCCATGTTATGTCTGCAATGCTAAATTTTTCACCTCCAATCCAAATTCTGTCATTGAGATGATGGTTTAAATCATCAAAATGTACTTTTAAACATTTAAAAGCTCTAACAGCTGCCCTCTGATTGGGTGCATTTTTTCCAAACGCTCTATTACCCATTAATTTAAATATCACGAAGAAAAATGCTCTAAATTTTGATGGATGTTTAAAATATTTTATAAATTTAAAGATACTAACTTTTTTCAACATAGCTGCAAAAAGTGGTTGCATCATAATTGAAATACAGTTTCCCGCATAATCTTTAATTCCGTTCATAGGATCATCACCCACTAAAGAGCCTTTTTCATTCCACTTCTCTACTATCTCATCATTGTAAAGAACACCTGGTTTAAGTTCAGATACATATTTAATTTGCTCATGTGACTCATATATTGGATAATTTTCATGCAGTAAGACTGGTACTGTTGCAGTAGGATTTATCTTAAGGAAATCATTTGATAAATTTTCACAATCTTTTGTCTCGATAAGATGTATATGTTGAGAATAATAATTAATGCTTAATTCTTCTAAACATACCCTTACTTTTCTTGAACAAATAGAAAACTCATTATGAAATAGAACCCATTCATGATTAAAGTTTGAAACCTTATAATTCTGTTTACCTATAAGAGTATCTTTATTGGGATTCTTTTTTTTCATCCCAGACTTTATTTAATAGCTGACTGGCAGAAACAGCAGTTGGGAACCCACTGTAATGAGCAACGTGCAAAATCATTTCTTCTATCTTTTCCTTCTCAATTCCTAAATTCTGCGCTCCTCTAAGATGAGACTTCAATTCATTTTCTCTGTTTAGAGCTACAAGTACAGTTAACGTGATCATGCTTCTTTCTTTAAGGCTCAGTTTGTCAGTTCTGGACCAGATAGTTCCATAAAGCATGTCTATTATTTGTTTTAATAAACTTTTAGATACTGGGGTTTCATCATCTTTAAGGAGATCCATTTCCTTAAGTATTTCTAGGCCTTTTTTTCTATCCTCATCATTTAGTGGCATTTTATATTAATAACTCATAAAATATTACTTTCAATTTATATCTTTGATTTTTTTTATACCCATTATAGGATGATTGTATGAGCGAAAAAGTTTACATGCTTGTGGATATCAATATTCAAGACAAAGAAACATATCTAAATTATGAAAAAGGATTTTTTCCAATATTAAAGAAATATGGAGGTGAATTCATAACCTTTGACGATAAAATTGAACATCTAGAAGGTGAAAAACCTATAGAAGGACGTACTATATTATGGACCTTCCCATCAGAAGAAGACGCTAAAGCATGGTATAACGATCCAGAATATCAAGAACTTGCAAAGATTAGACGCTCATCGGCAATTTTGAATAATCTAAGCATAATCAAAAGCCTACCTAAAAGAAGTTAGCTTAATTAATTTGGAGTAAATACAGCTGTTTCTTGTAAGTTTTTAATTGCAGATGAAACTATTTCATCAAGATTGTCGGTTTCAAAATTAAAAATATCAAAAACATATTTGTCAGGCCTTAAGATGACAGCGTTGCAATCATACTTGTCACAATAAATCTGCATATCAGAGTGAGTATCTTCGCAAGCAATATAATTGTCGTAATTAGATTGTTCATAATTGTTAGAGATATTTATAATCTTAAAATTATGTTTATTTAGGAATTTAAGATATTTATCAGAAATTTTTTTATTGCCTTCAAAATCATTCAAAATCATACCAAAATTCTTTCCTAAAATTTTATCAGTACTTTTAATCCTGCCATCATTAAGTCGTACACTAATTTCATTAAAGTAATATCGTTCAAGAGAGACATCTTTTATTTTTGGCATATTATGAACTCCTTGGCCAAGACGGTTTCCATTCATAATAGGAAAAATATTTTCTTTACCTTTGAAGTAACCCTGTATTCTTAACGCAGCATTTCTGACTAACGCTCTAAATTTACTTTTTGCATTTATCACGCCACCCAGTTTGATAGCTGCTCTAGTAATACGTGCAACATGAGGTTTTCTCTCCGTTTCATAAGTGTGTAAAATTTTTGGCTTATATAGGCCTTTAAGTACTCCATTAATCTTCCAGAGCAAGTTCTCAGCATCTCTGCAGCCTGAGTTCATGCCTTGCCCCATAAAGGGAGGCATCTGATGAGCAGCATCACCAAGAAGAAAAATATTTCCATTACTCCATCTCTCTGCAGCCGCCGCATGAAAGGAGTACACCGCAGTTCTGCTAAATTCTACTTCATTATTTCCAATCCATTGATCAATATATTTTCTAAAGACACTTTCTTTTTGTATTTCTTCAACGGTATCTCCAGGCATAAATGCAATTTCAAATCTAAAGCAATTTTCTACACCTTGAATAATTGTCGTTGGTCGAGTTGGATTACAATATTGAATGGCATCTATGTCCGTAAAACAGTCAAAACTACTTTTGGTATACCCATCGACAACCATCCAGGCTTCATCAGCGTCAAGACTGTTTAATTTGATATTATTAAGCTTTCTAACTGTACTGTTGGCACCATCACAAGCTAAAAGATACTTGCTTGTAACTTTAAACTGATCATTGGTTTCAATATTTTTGTATGTACAATTAACGACACCATTTATTTCATCTACCGCTAAAAGCTCACTACCTGTTTTTATAGTATTTGTTGAGTATTTTTCTGCGTTTTCTCTATGCGCTTCATCAAATTGTGGTTGATGAATAAACAAAATTCTATGCTGATAGTTATATGTGTCAAAACCCTCCGTTGTAATTTTCATGATTGATTTTTTATTAGCGTCTTTATTATCAACGCCTCTTATTTTTCTAGTTTTTACTTCGCTTAAGAATTCGCAGTGCGACATTGCTCGCTGGCATTCAGCATCCCATGTAATTGCTCTTGGTAAAGGGTAGGCATTTTTTTCTTTATCTAGGATCAATGCTTTGATCCCATAATACCCAAGGAGATTTGCACATGTTTCACCTACGGGGCCATACCCTGCAACAACTACATCATATTCGGTTTCAATCACTTGATTTAATATACGGGAGTATCTTCTGGCTCTTCAATAACTTTATTTTTAATAAAGCCTAATTTTTCAATCTCAATCTTTACTTCATCATCTGCTTTAAGCCAGTTTCTTGTCATTACCGCTGATCCAGCTGGAGTTCCTGTTGGAATTAGATCGCCTGGTTCTAAAGTGAACGCAGTTGATAAATATTCAACAAGAGTAAAACAATCAAAAATCAAATCACTTGTTGATGCTGACTGTCTAAGTTCGCCATTAACATGAGTTTCAAGTTTTAAATTGTGAGGGTCGCCGACTTCGTCACTAGTTACCAGGTAGGGACCAAAAGGGCAATGCGTATCCCATGATTTACCCATGGTCATTGTCATTGGCGGTCCACGCATCTGCCAATCTCTAATAGTCACATCATTTACAACTGTATATCCATAAATCACATTTGCAGCACTGTCGTAAGGGACATGACGACATTTTTTTCCAATGACGAAGCCTAGTTCACCTTCGTAGTCTAAAAATTCTGATGCTCTTGGTCTGTGTATTAAATCATAAGGTCCAATGACTGAACTATTTTGTTTATTAAATATATTTGGATATTTTTCCTGAGCTTTACCAATAGTCTTTGCTGCCGTTTCTGCAACTTCGTCTTTATGTTCTTTATAATTTAATCCTACAGCCAGTATTTTACTTGGTTTAGGAATAGGCGCACACAATTCAACTTTACCTACTTCTATTTTATCTTCGCCTTTTTCAATAAGGTCATTAGCTGTATCAAGCCCATCGTTACCAAGTTCAATAAAATCAATCATATTTTTAGGAAGAGATGATTGGGCAAAACTAATTATCAGGTCATCTTTGACCGCACCGATGCTTAGATTTTTATTATTTGAAAATGTAACTAATTTCATAAGTTTATATATATTGAATATCTAAAAGCAAGAATTGTATCAAGTCAAATTATTGTATATTGTTTTTTTTTAATATGAATAAAAAAATCTCAAGACGATCTTTTATCAAACAATCTGCTGCTTCAGTAACATTGGCCGGATTAAGTTCAATCTTAATGACGCAACAAGCACCAGCTTACATAAAGGCAAAAAATTACAATATTCTTTTAATACTAAATGACCAAGAAAGGGCATGGCCGTACATACCCAAGAGTATTGATTTACCGGCTAGAAGATATCTTGAGAGTATATCAACCTATTTTAATCGGTCTTACACATCCACACCGATCTGTTCACCCGCTCGTAGTTCAGTTTATACAGGTCAACATGTTCAATTTACTGGTGTATGGGACAATACAGTTACACCTTGGGTGCCAGGCTTGTACGACAATGTAAATACCATCGGTCATATGATGAGAAATCAAAATTATGAAACTGGATATTTTGGTAAGTGGCATCTAACAAATATTACTGAAAGTAATGTAAATGAGAACGCTCTTGGCTATGAAGGCATGAAGCAAATGTTTAGTAAATATGGATTTGATAATTCTAATCAGCCAGGTGAAAGAGATTTGGGGCAAGGTGGATATAAATACGATGGATTAACTGCAACAGATGCTTCTAAGTTCATTGTAGAAAATAAAGACAATAGTAAGCCATGGTCTGCATTTATAAATTTTGTCAATCCTCACGACATTATGTTTTACAGGGCAGCGCCTGAGATTAAAGGAACTGGATTTATTGCAGCTAATCAACAGTTTGCACCTAATGATCCTTTTTATGATTTAGAACATGACTTTGAATTTCCAAAGAATTTTGGCCCGAGAAGAAGCATAGGACCTGGTGCAGAAGCTGGAACTGAACTAATGAATACGCTTTACGGTGAGATACCATATAACCGGCCAGACCTATGGAGAAAGTTTTGTAATTATTATTTCAATTGTTTGCGCGATGTAGATAGGCGGATAATGATGCTCATAGAAGCTCTTCAGGAAACAGATCAGCTAGAAAATACAATTATTTTTATGATTTCAGATCATGGAGAAATGCTTGGTCAACAAGGTGCAAGAGGAAAAGTTGTAGCTTGGGAGGAATCAATCAAGGTTCCGACATTAGTATATCACCCTGACTTAAAACAACAAAAGAAGTGCAATTCAATTATTTCAAATATTGATATCGTTCCTTCAATATTGGAATTTGCAGGTCTTGATAAGCTAGAAATAAAAAATAAATTTCCTGAACTAAAAGGTAACAGTTACGCTCATTTAGTTGAAAATGTAAATTATGCAAATAAACGAGATTTAGAAGGTCATTTAATACACGGGGTTCAAATCATTCCAACTGTCTTTGAAGTTGCAGAAAAATTTAGACATACCGCTTTAGCTGATGGCTTTATTAACAAGGCTAAAGCATTCGCATCAAAAGGTAATTTTTTACCCGACTTCAGCCTTCCTCTTAATTATAAGGGAGTAGTAGATAAAAAGTATAAATTTTTAAGATTTTTCTCTCCACGTATGAACAACATACCTCATGACTATAATGATTTAGCGGCCAACAATTCTGATTTCCAATTATTTGATTTAGAGAATGATCCTTACGAAATGAATGATCTTTCAAGAGATGAGAATAATAGAGATTTATTAATGTTAATGAATGAAAAATGTAATAAGTTAACTGATAAAGAAATAGGCCTAGAAAATCATGTTCTTCATTTACCTGGCCCTGATTGGTTTTGGACAGCTTAAATTATGACAAAAGAAGTTATCTTAAATTTTGATTTATATAGAAAGTTTCGGTCTGAGTATTCTCCAGATAATTTTCATCATGTAGCTTTTAAGACGATGCAGTACGAAAAGATGGTCAGTTTTTATGAAAAACTTTTCGGATGTAAGCCTTTGTATAAAAGCAATGATATTGCTTTTTTAGCTTTCGATGAAGAACACCACAGAGTAGCTATTGCCAACACTAAGCCAGGAGTTGATAAACTAAACTTTTTTGTAAAATTGATAGCACAATTTAAAGAGTGGCTAAATAGGTCCACACCATCAGCAGTTGGACTAGATCACATTTCTTATCAATTAAACCCAATAGATAAGTGGTTTGATTTTTATTTAAAAGCTAGAGAACGTGGCCTAAAACCATACTGGACTATCAATCACGGTTGGATAACTGGAATGTATTATAAAGATCCAGACGGCAATCTTATTGAAATATTTTTTGAGCACTGGCAGAACGACGAAGAGTTTAAGCATGAGGTTTCAGCTCGAGGCTTTCCAGAAGAACCCGTAGGAACAAATATGGATATTGATATTCTTTATGATATGTTCAAAAAAGGCGAAAGTTTTGAAAACTTAACCAAAAAAGGAAATACAGTTCCTGAGGGTAAAAAGCCTGTGACGGGTATTCAAGCTGCGATCAATATGCGTAAAAAATTTAAATAGTATTTGTATGGATCTATACGATCTCAATTCAATTCCAAGAATAGTCTTTTCAATTTTATCAATTTTATTAACCATAGGACCAACTATTGCCGACTTTAATAAAACTCACGCTACACATCCTGATTGGATAGGGCATGCACGCTTTCATGTAGTCTGGCAAGTTCTTGGATTCTATCCAATCATGGTATTGAATTTAATTGTATTATGGATTTATATTCCTGAATTTTATTATCCATACCAGCTTTATTTTTGGCTTATTTGGTATTTTGGTTTCCTTGGAACCTTTATAATAACTATTTTCAGCATGCCTCTATTTAAGGGAACGCTCTCTGATCCTGGAGGAAGAGTACCCTTCAAATACACATTTGGAAAAAAATTCAAATTGCTACCTGGAAAAAATAAACACCTTCCATTTAAAATAAAAGGGCAAGTAAAAACCTATAAAGTTGATGAAAACCTTCACAACATGATACTGCCAACAATAATTGTGATTATTACGTCTATTTACTTTATAGTTCATTAAACAATATTTCTAAAAATGATCGAGTATTTCTTTCCACTATTACTACTATGCGTCATCCAATCTGGAACACCTGGTCCTAATAATATTATGTTAACTGCATCGGGTAGAAATTTTGGTTATTTTGGATCTATTCCTCATATGGCAGGAGTAGTGTTTGGTTTCTTATCTTTATTGATTGTTTTGAGCCTTGGATTAATAACTATTTTTAATAACTTTCCATTTATACAAACATTATTACAAATTTTAGGATCACTTTATCTTTTATACTTATCTTACCGCATTTACTTTTCTTATAACGTAGAAGATCAAAGTCGTTCAAAGCCAATTACCTTCTTGGAGTCATCATTGTTTCAATATGTTAATCCAAAAGGAGTCATGATGGCGGTAACAACAATTTCTATTTATACTGATTTTAAGAATTTTGAGTTTATCGATAGCTTTATGAATGGTATGATATGGATATTAATTGCATTCACAATCTCAAATATATTTGCTGTTTTAACTTGGACAACGATTGGTGTATTTTTAAATAATTTCATCAAATCGGATAAAGCAATTAATCAATTTAATGGATTTATGGCAACTTTACTTGTTTTAACAGTTATATGGATTAATTATGAGTTCTATGGATCTTAATAGAAAATTAATAACCTATTTAGTTTTAGGGCATTGTTTTATTATTGCTATATCAAATTATCTAGTTCAATTTCCAATAAATATATTTGGTTTGGACTATACAATTGGTACATTCACTTTCCCAATTATAGTTCTAGCTACAGATTTGACAGTACGACTTTCGAATGCAACAAATGCACGTAAAGTTATCGGATACGCCTTTATACCTGCTTTTATAATTTCATATATATTTGCTGATTTTAGAATAGCGATTGCATCTGTTTTAGCTTATTCAATTGGGCAGTTGCTTGATGTCTTTGTATTTTCAAAAGTAAGGGACAGAGTAGGCGATGACGGCTTCAATTTAAGTTCTTATTGGTATCTTGCACCAGTTGTAAGTACCTTTTTTGCCCAATTAATCGATACATATCTATTTTATGGTGTGGCATTTTATAATTCTGCAGACGATTTTATGCGAGAAAATTGGGATCTCATAGCTTTCAACGATTTCATATTGAAACTAGTAGTTTGCTATCTAGCATTTTTGCCAATATATGTTTTAATTCTGAATAGAACTTTTAATTATATTAAAACGCGCACATAAAAAAAATGTTATTTACGTCTATTTCTCCCGAAGCTTTTGATCATAAAAATATATCAAAAGACATTCATGAAATGAATGATCATATAAAAAATTTGCTTGTCAACGCGCCCCCTTCACATGAAATACCATTTGATGTCTTGCAAGAAATAAGAAGACAAGGTGGTGGATTGCTTGCTTTTCAGACATATTCTGATCGTGCTGAAAATAGGCAAGTTGGGATAGGTGATCATAAAGTAATGATAAGAATATTTAATCACGACAATCCTGATTTTATTTATATGCACATACATGGTGGCGGTCACTGCATTGGCGCTGCAGATATGCAGGATCAATCTTTAGAAAAAATTTCAAATGATCTTAATTGTGTTGTAGTAAGTGTTGAATATCGTCTTGCGCCAACTAATCCTTATCCAGCTGCTCCAGATGACTGTGAAACAGCAGCTGTTTGGTTGATAGAAAATTCAAAGAAAGAATTCAATACAGAAAAAATTGTAATTGGTGGTGAGTCGGCAGGTGCAAACTTATCTGCGGTTATATTGCTGAGACTGAAAAGCAAAGGGTTACTTGATACTATCAAGGGAGCAAATCTTATTTACGGATCATATGATGCCAGACTTACGCCGAGCGCAATCAGACAGGAAGGTTCCAAAGAAGTATTCTTATTATCATATGCAATGATCAGGAAATTTAGAGACTCATACTTTCAAGGAGATGTGGATAAAAGCTTGCCTGACGTTTCACCAATTCAAGGAGATTTAACGGGAATGCCACCAGCATTATTTACAGTTGGAACAAGAGATTTATTGCTTGATGACTCATTATTTATGTATGGTCGATGGTTGAGTTATGGTTCAAATGCAGAAATTATAATTGTTCCAGGAGCAGATCATGCTTTTAATGCTTTTCCGTCAGAAACAACAACATCTGTTGAAAATAAAATAAGTGAATTTGTTAAATCAGTTCTCTAGACCATCTAAATATACTTTAGCAACTTTTTTTCCTAATTTGTAGTCAGCTTTTAAAACCTCAATATTTTTTGAGTCCCTTTTTGATTTTAGTTTTTCTGGTGGGCATAGTTGTACAATTTCACAATCACTTGGGGGATTATTAATAAAATCAAGTGCTCGATTATAAGTTTTATCATGCACTAATAATGCTTTTCTCAACTTAGGATATTTTCTTGAAAGTAAAGCACCAATATAATTTTCAATTTTCAACTTCCTTCTAAATTTTTTTTCATATGTTCTAATCACAATTATCTTTTTAGCTCCCATCTCATATGCTTTTTCTACGGGAAGGGGATCAGCAACACCTCCATCAAATTTCCTGCGTCCATCTACTAAGCTTGGGGTTCTAACCAATATGGGCAGAGTACCAGAAGCAATCATTTTTGGCATCCACTCACCATCACCAAATGAATAATATTCGGCATTTGCTTCGATCGCATCAGTCACAACCGCAATATAATCTTTTCCTTGTAAATTATTTTTAATTTTTTCCATACTTGGCTTAAACATCTTCTCGCCATCCTCGTACATCTGATGAAATTTAATTATGTCTTTACCTATGAAAATATTTTTATAGCTAAGGTAATCACCTTTAGCTGCATAGAGCATTTTTTCTAAATTATTGTCTGTTTCTCTAATTAGATACCAGCATAGAACCGCCACTCCATTTGAGACTCCCATGTAAATATCAAATGGATCATAGTTCCTATTAATAAAGGTATCGGTTATTCCAAAAGAAAATACACCTCTTTGGCCACCGCCTTCTACGATCAGTGCTGTTTTTTTATTTTCCATGACATCAATTAACTAGTAAAGTTATATAAAAAATCAAATGTGTTCGATAGTAATTTTAAAACAAAGTGACTCAGAGTGGCCATTAATAATTGGCGCTAACAGAGATGAAATGAAGGACAGAGAGTCACTCACACCTGGTAGACATTGGGAAGATAGACCCCATGTATTTGCCGGAAAGGATTTAATTGCTGGAGGCACATGGCTTGGTATCAATGATTATGGTTTGGCTGTTGGCATCATGAATCGAATGAACAGCTTAGGACCATTAGATAATAAAAGAAGTAGGGGAGAGTTAGTTTTAGACGCATTAGATCATGCAGATGCATCGGAGGCTCTTAATGCCATGATCGAAATTCAAAAGGACTCTTATAGGGGATTTAATATGCTTATTGCTGATAATATAAATGCTTACTGGATAAAGTCAGATGAGGAACAAGAAGTCATTGAATACTTTAATATACCAGACGGGCTTTCAATGATAACGGCGTATGATCGAAATGATTTAAAATCGAAGCGCATTAAAACTTACCTATCAAAGTTTGCTTTATCATTAGAGCCAAATCCATCTAAAGGGGAATGGCAAGACTGGGAAATGTTATTGGGAAGCACTTACAGTGAGGATAAAAATCCACTAAGCGCTATGTGCGTAAAGACCGATATGGGATTTCAAACAGTATCATCAACTTTAATCGCGCTACCTAGCTTTCAACCAAAGGGAGCGAAGCAAAAACCTGTCTACAAATTTGCTAATGGTTCTCCTGATTTATCAAGTTACACTGAACTTGATCTGTAAGTTTGATGTATTATTAATTAAATTATTGATTTTATTGATTAATATTTAGACAGGTTGATGGCACTTTCTTATATTTAGTGTTGTTTGAAAAATCTTAATTATTATAATCGATAAACTTATTATCAATATTTTGGAGTACCCGAATGACTGACTGTTATATCTATGACGCAATTAGAACGCCTCGTGGCAAAGGCAAAAAAAATGGAACTTTACATGAAGTTACAGCTTTAGAACTTGCAACCCAGGTTTTAAATAATGTTAAAGACCGCAATCAACTAGATACTGCTGATGTAGACGACGTTGTTCTGGGATGTGTTGCTCCAGTTGGTGAACAAGGTGCTAATATTGCTCGTTCTGCAGTGCTCAATTCAGAATTTGATCAATCAGTATCAGGAGTGCAAATAAATAGATTTTGTGCATCTGGTTTAGAAGCAACGAACATGGCAGCGGCTCAAGTTATGTCTGGACAGGCACAGATGTCTATAGGCGGCGGTGTTGAATCAATGTCAAGAGTTCCAATGGGTTCTGATGGTGGAGCAATGGTTGCTGATCCTTCTGTAGCAATTAAAAACTATTTTGTGCCTCAAGGAATAAGTGCTGACATGATTGCTTCAAAATGGGGCTTTACTAGAGATGATGTAGATGCTTATGCTGTTGAGAGTCAACAAAGAGCTAAAAAAGCCTGGGACGAAAAAAGGTTTGATAAATCAATTACACCTGTGAAAGATATTAATGGCTTAACCATCCTAGATCATGACGAACATATGAGGCCCGATGCAACAATGCAATCACTGGGATCACTAGATCCTTCTTTTGCAATGATGGGAGAAATGGCTGGTTTTGATGCTACAATACAACAAAGGTATCCAGAAGTAGAAAAAGTAAACCATGTGCACACAGCTGGTAACTCCTCTGGGATCGTTGACGGCGCTGCTGCAATTCTACTTGGCAATAAGGAAATGGGCGAAAAGCATGGCCTTAAAGCAAGAGCAAAAATTAAAGGATTTGCTTCAATTGGATCTGAGCCAAGCATAATGTTGACTGGACCGGGCTATGTTTCAGACAAAGTCTTAAAAAATCTTGGAATGGATAAAAATGATATTGATTTATGGGAATTAAATGAAGCTTTTGCAGTTGTTGTTCTAAGATACTTAGAGCATATGGGCATCGATCATTCTCAAATTAATGTTAATGGCGGAGCTATTGCAATGGGACACCCTCTTGGTGCTACTGGTGCAATGATACTTGGTACAGTTCTTGATGAGTTGGAAAGAACGAACAAGTCTACAGCGCTTGCTACGTTGTGTGTCGGTGGAGGCATGGGAACTGCCACTGTCATCGAGCGCGTTTAAAAATTTAGATTAAAGGCAATATAATGAGTGATGTAACTTATGAAATAGATAGCGACGGTGTTGCTGTAGTAACTTGGGATTTAGAAAATCGTTCAATGAACGTTCTCAATTTTCAATCTTTAGGTGAATATAGGCAAATTATCGAAAAGCTAATTGGCGACGATGCAGTTAAAGGTATCGTTCTGAGAAGCGCTAAAGATGCATTCATAGCCGGAGCAGATCTTACTTCTTCTGAAGTTTTTGGCTTTGACAGTGTTCAAGAAGATAAAGTTAAAGCTGCAGAAAAAATATATAATGGAAACATGGAAATGCAGTTGCTGTTTAGGAGCATGGAAACATGTGGCAAGCCTTTTGTTGCAGCAATAAATGGACATGCTTTAGGTGGTGGATTTGAGATTTGTTTGTCATGCCACTACCGTGTTGCAATTGACAATGACAAAATTCAAATTGGACAACCAGAGGCGAAAGTTGGTCTTATACCTGGAGCCGGTGGAACTCAAAGAGTACCTAGATTGGCAGGAATTACGCAAGACATAATGGGCTTCCTTTTGGCGGGAACTCCATTCTCTCCTAAAAAAGCTTTAAGTGCAGGACTTATTAACGAGGTGACTGATAAAGAAAATTTATTAGCCGCTGCAAAAAAATATATTGTTGATGGCGGAAAAGCGGTTCAACCATGGGATGAAAAAGGATTCAAATTTCCTGGTGGGCTTCCTTATACTCCAAAAGGTATGATGCTATGGGCGGCAGCCTCATCCTCTCTTAGAAAAAATTCTTATAATAACTATCCAGCTCAAACAGCTATATTGTCAGCAGTTTATGAAGGCGTACAAGTTCCTATTGATGCTGCATTAAGAATTGAGGCTCGTTATTTTACCAACGTTGTTATGGATCCAAGATCACAAAATATGGTCAGAAGCTTATTTGTTAATATGCAAGCTCTCAGTAAGGGAGCAAGGAGGCCAAAGGACTTTGATAAGTATGATGTCAAAAAAATTGGTATACTTGGAGCTGGACTCATGGGCGCAGGAATTGCTTATGTAACTGCAAAAGCAGGTATTAAAGTTATTTTAATTGATACAGATCAAGATGCTGCTGATAAAGGTAAAGATTACTCGACTAAAATTTTAGATAAGCAACTAAGCAAAAAAAGAACTACAGAAGAAAAGAAAGAAAAATTACTAAATTTAATAACTCCTACTACTGATTACTCTTTGCTACAGGGCGCAGATCTAATTGTAGAAGCAGTTTTTGAAAACAGAGACATCAAGGCTGAAGTTACCGCTAAAGCTGAAGCGCAAATTGCTGAGACAGCTGTTTTTGGTTCCAATACTTCAACTTTACCTATCACGGGACTGGCTAAAAATTCTCAAAGACCTAATAATTTTATTGGAATTCATTATTTCTCTCCTGTTGAAAGAATGCCATTAGTTGAAATTATTATGGGAAAAGAAACGTCACAGGAGACTCTTGCTAAGACAATGGATTATGTGCAAAAGATTAAGAAAACTCCAATTGTAGTAAATGACAGCAGAGGTTTCTATACAAGCCGCGTATTCAGCACATATACAGGTGAAGGTGTTGCAATGCTGGCAGAAGGAATTAAGCCCGCACTAATTGAAAATGCTGGAAAGATGACAGGTATGCCAATGGCGCCTTTAGCTCTCTCAGATGCTGTAGCTTTAGATCTTGCATGGAAGGTGACTACTCAGACTAAAAAAGACTTCGAGGCGGAAGGAAAAGAGTTTCCTGTTACACCTATGTACTCAATCATGGAAGAAATGGTTGAAAAGCAAGGCAGGTTTGGAAAAAAGAATAATAAAGGTTTTTATGAATATCCTGAAAGTGGAAAAAAATACTTATGGCCTGAATTATCAAATCTTTGCAAGGAAAGTGACGAGCAGCCTGAAGTTGATGAACTAAAAAAGAGATTTCTCTATATTCAAGCCTTGGAAACTGCTAAGTGCTATGAGGAGAATGTCTTAACAGATGTGCGCGATGCTGATATTGGAGCAATTCTAGGTTGGGGAATGGCACCTTGGACTGGTGGAACACTCTCTTACATTGATATGATAGGTGTCAAAGAATTTGTTGCTGAAGCAGATAAACTTGCTCAAAAATATGGTGAAAGGTTTACACCCTGCAAGCTTCTTCGGGATATGGCCGCCAAAAATGAGACTTTTCATAAAAGTGGTAATTCTAGTCAAGCAGCTTAAATAAGATTAGTATAAATATTACATCTTTATAGATTTGAAAGGATTCATATGGCAAACACTACACCTACGACTAATTCTCTCGAAAATTACTTTTTACCCTTCACTGCAAATAAGGATTTCAAAAAAGATCCAAGACTTTTGGATAGAGGGGAAGGTGTATACTATTGGAACCATAAAGGCGATACGGTAATTGATGCTTCTTCAGGATTATTCTGTGTACCCCTGGGTCATGGAAGGAAAGAAATTGCAGATGCTGTACACCAGCAATTACTAAAATTAGATTATTCTCCAAGCTTCCAAGTTTCTCACTTGCCTGCTTTTGCTTGCGCTGAAAAAGTTGCAAAACTTTTACCAGGTGACTTAAACAATGTATTTTTTACGATATGTGGATCAACAGCTATAGATTCAGCTATTAAAATTGTTCAAGCATATCAGCATGCAATTGGACAGGCTCATCGAATGAAGTTTGTATCACGTGAAAGAGCTTACCACGGTGTGAATATTGGCGGCACCTCTCTGAGCGGCATGATTAAAAATAGAGAAATATTTACCGCTGCAATGCCGGGCGTTATTCATTTAAGACATACTTGGTTAGACGAAAATAAGTTCACAAAAGGTCAACCAGAACATGGTGCACATTTAGCTGATGACCTTCAAAGATTTGTTGATATGTATGGACCAGAATCAATTGCTGCATGCTTTGTGGAGCCAATTGCGGGATCAACTGGAACATTAATTCCACCTAAGGGGTACTTAGAAAAGTTAAGAGCAACATGTGATAAGTATGGCATCGTATTAATTTTTGACGAAGTAATTACAGGATTTGGAAGAACTGGAAAGTCTTTTGGTTCTGTAAAATATAATGTACAGCCAGATATGATAACCATGGCGAAAGCTATTACAAATGGTTCCCAACCAATGGGTGCAGTTGGAGTTTCTGACAAAATTTACAACGCGATTGTTGGCAATGGTCCAGAACATGGAGTTGAGTTTTTTCATGGCTACACATACTCTGGTCATCCAGCATGTGTTGCAGCATCATTAGCTACATTGGATATTTATGAAAAAGAAGATATTTTCGCAAGAGCCGAAAAGATGTCACATTATTTTTTAGATGCTGTTTTTGATGCGTTTAAAGATGTCCCAGCGGTAACAGATGTTCGTGGAGATGGGATGATGGCTGCTATTGATCTTGCAGTTGATAAAATTCCAGGGGTGCGTGGATATGATGCGCAAAAGAAAACCTTTGCGAATGGAGTTCATATTAAATTTACTGGTGACAGTGGCATCATCGCGCCTGCTTTAATTGCTGAAGAAAAGCACATTGACGAAATGTTACAAAAAATAAAAGAAGTAGTTGTTAAATATTAAGAGAAAAGTTTTAAATATGACTAAAATGACAACAGAAGAAGCTTTTATTAAAGTTTTACAAAAGCACGGCATACAACATGCATTTGGGATTATTGGCTCAGCGTTTATGCCTATATCAGATTTATTTCCTAAAGCTGGTATAACTTTTTGGGACGTAGCTCACGAAACTAACGGAGGTATTGTTGCTGACGGATACACTCGCGCTACAGGAAAAATGTCTATGTGTATTGCTCAGAATGGTCCTGGCATTACAAACTTTGTTACACCAATCAAAACAGCATATTGGAATCACACGCCATTACTCTTAGTAACACCTCAAGCAGCCAATAAAACAATTGGTCAAGGTGGGTTTCAAGAAGTTGAGCAAATGGCTTTATTTAAAGATATGGTTTGTTATCAAGAAGAGGTGAGAGATCCCTCAAGAATAGCTGAGGTTTTAAATCGAGTAATCTCAAAAGCATTTAGAGGGTCAGCCCCCGCTCAAATAAATGTACCTAGAGATATGTGGACCCAAGTCATTGATATTGAAATGCCAACTATTATAAATTTTGAGAGACCAGCTGGCGGTTCTGAGGCAATACTAAAGGCATCTGAATTATTATCTAATGCTAAATTTCCAGTAATTTTATCTGGCGCTGGCGTTGTATTAGGTGATGCTATTGAAGAATGTAAATTGCTTGCTGAAAGATTGGACGCCCCCGTTGCGTGTGGATATCAGCACAATGATAGTTTTCCTGGCAATCATCGATTAGCTGTTGGACCGTTAGGTTATAATGGATCAAAAGCAGCAATGGAATTAATTTCAAAAGCGGATGTTGTTCTAGCTTTAGGTACTAGATTGAACCCTTTTTCAACTTTGCCATGCTATGGCATTGATTATTGGCCAACAGAAGCATCAATAATACAAGTTGATATTAATTCAGACCGTATAGGCCTTACAAAAAAAGTAAGTGTGGGTATATGTGGGGATTCTAAGCTGGTGACACAGCAATTAATAAACAATCTATCTTCAAGTGCCGGTGATAATGGTAGAGACGATAGGAAAGCACTAGTACATCAAACTAAATCCTCCTGGCTACAAACGCTAAGCAGCATGGATCACGAGGATGATGATCCTGGTACCACTTGGAACGCTGACTCTAGAAAGAGAGATTCTGATCGAATGTCTCCACGAATGGCGTGGAGAGCAATTCAAGCGGCCCTACCCAGAGAAGCAATTATTTCATCAGATATTGGTAATAATTGTGCAATAGGAAATGCTTATCCTACTTTTGATGAAGGAAGAAAGTATCTTGCTCCAGGTCTGTTTGGCCCATGTGGATATGGTTTTCCGTCAGTTCTAGGTGCTAAAATTGGATGTCCTAACATTCCAGTTGTTGGATTTGCAGGCGATGGTGCATTTGGCATAAGTATGAACGAGATGACTTCTTGTGCAAGAGAAGAATGGCCTGCTATTACAATGGTGATATTTAGGAATTATCAATGGGGTGCCGAGAAAAGAAATTCAATTCTTTGGTACGACAACAATTTTGTTGGCACTGAATTAGATCCAGAATTAAGTTATGCAAAAGTAGCAGAGGGGTGTGGTTTAAAAGGTGTTATAGTTAGAACAATGGATGAGTTAACCCAAAACCTAAGAAAGGCCTGCGAAGATCAGGGTAAAGGTATTACAACATTTATTGAAGTCATTTTAAATCAAGAGCTAGGCGAACCTTTCAGAAGAGATGCAATGAAAAAGCCCGTTGAAATTGCGGGCATTGACTCAAGCGATATGAGTCAAGAACAAATTGGCTAAGATTTTCTTAAAATATAAATTTTATTCTTCGCACTGGAGTCGTGGCGCGGGAGAGCGAGAAATGGCCTTGAGATATACAAAGAAGTGTATTCATTAGATCTGTAGGCTAGTTCAGTATCAAAACCTAATTTTTTAAAAATAGTTTCCGAAATTGAAAGTATTAAGTGGCCATTTTTTCTTGTAAGTCTTAATAATTCTTTAATTGCACCTGGGCCTACATGGCCGGCAGTAAGCACTCCTGTGCAAATTATCAAATCAAATTGATTACTTTTCAATGTAGTTTTTTTATTTAACGATTGACAAATTAGTTTCTTAAAAATTTTTTTTGATTTGGCGAGTTCTAGCATTTCTTTTGAATTATCTAAACCCGTTAGATTTTTATAATCTAATTTACTCAATTCTTCAGCTACTAATCCAGTTCCACATCCAGCGTCTAAAATATTTGCTTTTTTTGAAATTTTTATCTTCTTACTAAGAATGATCTCTTTCAGTCGTTTAGGATAAGCGTATCCCCAATCGGTTAAATCCTTATCGTATTCCTTTGCCCAACTTTTGTAATGAAGTTTAAGTTTTGTTGGATTTTTTTCTGAGTAAACAATTTTAAGCCATTTTTTAGCCATTATAGTTCTTAGTCCTTTTTATATTTATGCAAATAGTATAAAAATTAGTTATATATGTTAATAGGTGTTCCTAAAGAAATCAAACCTCAAGAAAATAGAGTAGGACTATCTGCTGATAGTGTAAAGACACTTGTTTCAGAAGGTAATAGAGTAATTATTGAAACAGGGGCAGGAATAGGTTCAGGCTTTACTGACGCAGACTACTCTTCAGTAGGCGCAAGCATTTGCAAAACTGCCGAAGAGGTTTTTGATGTAAGTGAGTTAATAATTAAAGTTAAAGAACCACAAAAACAAGAAGTTGAGCTTCTTAAAAAAAATCAATTATTATTTACCTATCTTCATTTAGCCGCCAATAAGGAACTTACCCTAGGGCTAATGAAATCTGGATCAACGTGTATTGCCTATGAGACTGTTACAGATGAGAATAATCGTCTACCATTACTTGCCCCAATGAGCGAAGTTGCAGGCAGAATTTCCATTCAGGCAGGAGCAAGGTCATTAGAGATGACAAATAATGGCAGAGGAGTACTTTTATCAGGTGCAACTGGAGCGCCGCCAGCAAATGTAGTTATTATTGGGTGCGGTGTAGTTGGATTTAATGCCGCATTAATAGCGCATGGAATGAAGGCAAATGTCATTTTAATTGATCAATCTCAACAGAGGCTTGATGAACTAAAATCATTCTTTAACAATGAAGTTACAACTGTGATTTCGACACCTGATAATATTGATGCAAATGTAAAAGATTGCGATTTATTGATAGGGGGTGTTCTTGTGCCAGGCGCATCAGCACCAAAGCTAGTTTCTGAACACTTAGTTTCAAAGATGAAGCCAGGCTCTGCTCTTGTTGACGTAGCCATTGATCAGGGAGGCTGCATTGAAACCAGTAAGCCAACAACTCATGCTGATCCAGTGTATGTTCTTCACAATGTAGTTCATTATTGCGTTACAAATATGCCAGGATGTGTACCCAGAACATCAACAATCAGTCTTAATCAAGCAACATTGCCATTCATATCTGAATTAGCCAAAAACGGTCTTAATAAAGCTTTGAGTTCTAATAAGAATTTCTTAAATGGCCTAAATGTAATGGATGGAAAGTGCACACAGCAAGATGTAGCTAGAGATCTTAATTTAGATTTTTGTGAACCTGAAAAGTTAATTGCTTAAATATCTTCAACAGCTTTACAGAGATTTGTTAATTTTTTTATCGCCAACTCGCGTGATAGATATCCGAGACCGCAATCAGGAGCAGCTATAAGTCTATCCTTATCGATATGGTTAAGACAATCTAAAGCTCTAGATCTAATCATATCAACATCTTCAATTTGACTTGAGGCTATTTTTAAAAGACCAAATATAATTTTTTTTGTCTTGTATTTTTCTAACAACTTCAAATCATTGTATCGATGTGCATCTTCAATAGAAATTGTATCAATACAACTCGCTTCTAACGCATCAGCCAAATTAAAATAGCTAGATAGAGGAGCCTTTGGATAATCAGTCGAGTCTATTTTATCAGGATAGCCACAACATATGTGTACGATTTTATCACAATCACTAACACCATGAAAACAACGTTCAATATTATCAATGCCAAATTCTAAAGCTTCTTTTGATTTTCTTGCAAATAGTGGCTCATCAATTTGAATATATCTGCAGCCAGCATCAACAAGGTTTTTAATTTCCTTATTGATTACTTCACCTAAGTCTAAGCACATCTTTTTTTCTTCGTGATAAAAGTTATCTGAAATAGTATCAGCAATAGTAAGGGGTCCAGGCAATGTAGCCTTAATTGGCTTGCTTGAAATAGATTGATTAAGCTTAAATTCTTTATCTAAAAAATAACCATTAAATTCTATTTTTTTTGTTATGGTTGGAAGCCAGCAATTATAATTACCAGTCCTTGCAGTTTTTTCAGTGAGTATCTTAAAGTCTATTCCTTTTAAATGCCTGCAATGATAGTGAATATAATTTTCTCTTCTAACCTCTCCATCAGTGACAATATCGATTCCGCATGCAATCTGATCATCAATGACTTGTTTTGACGCTTCATTTACTAGACTTTCGTATTGACTGCCCATCTTATCTTTTTCTTCTTGGTATTCAGAAGTTGGTCTTTCGTTGTCAGTACCTTTTTCTCCTTTAAACCAATCTGATAACGGTAAAAAAGATGGCTTAGGGAACGAACCAATTGTGGTTGTTAAAATCATGATAAAAGTCTATTTAAAACAGTGATTTAGCCAAGTACTAAGTATCAAATATTTTCAAAAAATATATTCATATGAATCAGGTATTTATAAAATTCTCTTAAGGTAAAAAATTATAGTTAATTTTTATTCATATTTTTCAGATGCTTAGATTGGAATTTAATTATTTAAGACCAGAGATTTACGCAAATTTCTTAAACTTTATTCTTTACACCTTCTCTCTTATGTATGAGAATTTTTTATTAATTAATTAACAATGTGAGGAGTAGCCGTGAAGAAAATAAATAAAACTCTTAAGGCTGCAAAAGTTTCAAGAAGATCAGTCCTAAAAGGTGCAGCTGCAACTGGAGCAGCAGCAGCTATTGGCCCCTGGTACATTCCAAATGCTTTTGCCGCACCTGTTGTAAATGTTTTGATGTGGGGTGAGTATCTACCTGACTCAGTTGTAGCTGATTTTAAAGCTAAAACTGGCATTACTGTAAACCACACCAAGATCGGAGACAACGGTGAAATAATATCAAAAATGAAAGCTGGTGGTGGCGCAGGTTATGACCTAGCAAGCCCAACGAATATGAGGGCCTTGCAATGGGAGAACCTTGGTGTCTTAGCTCCATTTGATATGAATAGAATTAATACTAGTGCCGTAAACCCAGGGATGCTTGCAGTAGGTGAGCGTGATTGGAATTTTGGTGGAAATGGATCTCACTGGGTTCCACAATTGTGGGGAACAGAGTCAATTTCTTGGAGAACCGATAAATGGACACCAGATGGTCTTCCAAGTTTTGGAGATTTATGGGAGCCTAATCCAGGTATTGATGGAGCCTTCATGATGGGTAGAACTTACTCAATGATGACAGGTTGTGGAATTTGGATGCATCACCAAGGCAAGATGGACTTCTGGTCTTCTTATAATGATGAAGACACTATGAGAAAGAACTGGGAGACAATTACTGATTTCTGTATTTCTAAAAAAGGAAATCTTGTCAAATTCTGGTCAGGAGCTGATCCTCAGAAACAAGGATTTACATCTGATGGTGTGGTCGTTGGACAAACTTGGGATGGCCCAATTGCAGCAATGATGAAAGCTGGCGAACCAGTTGCTTATCAAACTACAGATGAAGGTGCGTTAGCATGGATTGACGGAATTACATTATCTGCAAAAGCCGAGAACATTGATGAAGCTTATGAATTAATCAATTATAGCTTTACCCCTGAAGTTGGCGGTCAAACTATTAATGAAATTGGATATAATTCAGCTGTTAATGGCGCTTCTGATTTCTACTCACCAGAAACAAAAGCTTTAGCTAAAGCAATTTACCCAGGGGATACTTCTACTAAGTTGAATCCTTGGCCACCAGAGCCACCTTGGTTTGCTGATGCAAGAGCTGAGTACGCGAATAAGTTTGAAACGGCGTAATTAGTTTCTAATAACATTTAAGGCGCTCAAGATCATATCTTGGGCGCTTTTTTGTATCGTGTTTATTAATTTAATAACTATAATTTTCTTATGAGCGCAGACGTAGAGTTAAATAATGTTTCAGTAACATTTGGGAGTTTTTATGCAGCTAAAAGCGTAAACGTAAAAATCAATGGCGGTGAATTTTTTTCTTTCCTGGGACCATCTGGTTGTGGAAAGACAACATTGCTTAGAGCCATTTCAGGATTTCAAGATCCCTCAGAAGGATCTGTATTAATTGATAACAAAGACATGTTTGGTATAGGTCCGAACAAAAGACCTACTTCCCTTATTTTCCAGAACCTAGCCTTATTCCCTTTAATGTCAGTTTCTGAAAATATTGCCTTCTCTCTTGAAGTAAGGGGAGTCTCAAAAAAAGATAGGCAAAAAAGAGCAGATGAACTTTTAGAACTGATTGCATTAGAAGGACAGGGCGAAAAAAAAGTACATCAATTATCAGGGGGGCAGAAACAAAGAGTAGCAATCGCAAGAGCATTAGCAGTCGAACCAAAAGTTTTACTATTAGACGAACCTCTGTCAGCATTAGATTTAAAGCTAAGGCAAAGAATGAGAACTGAATTAAGAGAAATTCAAAAAAGAGTTAATATAACATTTATCTATATTACTCATGACCAAGGTGAGGCATTAACAATGTCTGATAGAATTGCTGTAATGAACGAAGGAGAAATTGAGCAGATAGGACTCTGTGATGAAGTTTATAATAATCCATTAACCCCCTTTGTCGCAACTTTCGTTGGAGAGAACAATCCTTTATTTGGAAAGGTAAAAGAGATCAATCAAAACAAGGTTAAAATAGAAACCCCTGATGGCGATTTCTTATCGACAATGAATGAAAATAAGAGATTGAACATTGGAGATGAAGCAATTGCTTTCGTAAGACCGGAGTCATTATTCATACCAAGAGATGGGGATAATTTTGATAATCAAATTGATGTAAACATTGAAAGTTTCGAGTTTGAAGGAAATATAAAAAATTTCTATGCAACTTTAACGTCAGGAACAAGGATTAAGTTCTCTATTCCAAATGCAATTGATACTTCATCTATATCATCAGGCACAAAATTACAACTTGGCTTCGAATCTATAAAGTCCTCAATTTTACCTAAAGCACAATTAGCCATAGATTAATTATGGGAAATTATTTATTCACGCAGCCATTTTTTAAAAAGAACGGTAAGGCTGTTGCTATTTATTTCTTGGTAGCAATAGTTTTTTGGTTCGTTTTTCTTGTCATAATTCCTCAACTATACATGCTGGACTTATCTTTTAGATCAAATGTCCCACCGTTAGCTCGAGGAGGGCCTCAAGATTTTTATACAATGGAGCATTATCAGCATTTTGTTTTTGGATCAAAAACATCACTTGATGCATTTAATTTTGTTGATCTCGGTGTCTTTGGAAGAACTATCCTTGTGTCAATAATGGTTACTATTGCTAATTTGTTATTTTGTTATCCAATTGCTTTTTATATAGCTAAAATTGCCAACCCAAGCACTGCTAGACTATTGATTGTCTCTTTAATAATACCATTCTGGATCAATGAACTCTTAAGGTCTTTTGCTTTAAGAATACTCTTTGCGAATGAAGGAGTTATAAATAATTTTTTAACTGGAATAGGAGTAATTGATCAAAGTATTTTATTTATTACCTATGACATAGGACTATATACGGGCCTGGTATACGCCTACATTTTATTAATGATGTTCCCTCTATATAACGCTATTGAGAGCTTAGATATTAATCAAATAGAGGCTGCAAAAGATTTAGGCTCCTCCTCTTTAAGAACGCACTGGAGGATAGTAATTCCTCACGCAAAGCCAGGAATTGTATCTGGATGCACAATGGTATTCATGTTGACTGTGGGAGCTCTTGCAACACCAGTAGTCTTAAGTAGCCCCAATACTCTTTGGTTTCCACAGCTCATTTACCAGTGGTTCAACATGAATGATAATTGGTCTCGTGGATCAGCGTATTCAATTATTTTATTAATTATTTCTGTTATTTTTGTTTTAGCAATGATGCGGATTTTTAAAGTTAAGATTGGTGAAATCATAAAATGAAACCAACATACTTTATTAATTTCATGATGGGCATGTATATTTTTATATTTTTTGCCTATTTATTTGGTCCGTTGATCGTCATGAGCATTACAGCATTTAACTCTGCTGAGTTTCCATCAATCTCTCCTTGGGAGTGTTTTAGCTTTAGATGGTTTAATGAAGGAAAAATTGCCTACGATGGGCAACATCTCGCAGGCCTTCTTTCAGATTGGCGTTTACACGATGGAATTATTAGTAGTTTAATTATTGGTGCTGGAGTTGTATCACTTTCTGTTCCAATTGGCATGGCAGCTGCCATTGTTCTAACACAAGTTCGATCTCAGTTAAGAGATATTTATTATTCAATATCTATTATGCCTGTTTTATTTCCAGGTGTGATTATTGGTATATCTACAGTAGTTTTATGGGATCGGATCGCAGGACTTGGAGGAGATGGATTTATTTCAGATGTGGGTAGAAATGGTATCTTTCTCACAATTTTAGCACAAACATGCTTTATATCGACTTACTGCTTTTTAATTTTTGTCGCAAGACTTCAACGATTTGACCAAACACAAGAAGAAGCTGCATTGGATTTAGGTGCAACTCAAACACAAGTTTTTTTTAAAATCTTAGTACCTTATTTAATGCCAGCGATTGCATCAGCAGCGGTTATTGCCTTTTTGTTTTCTTTTGAAAACTACAATACGACTGTATTTAGTATTTTATCTGATCAAACATTAACTACAGTCATTGCTTCCAAAGTAAGGCTTGGCATAAGCCCAGCACTGAGTGCGTTGGCCTTAACCATCATTGCATTAACTATAATCGCAGCAGTCACTTACGAAATATTGAGACGCAGAAGTGAGAAAAAATATGCTCAATCCCAAGAAATATTTGTAAAAGAGAAGGCAGCTTCTGGCAGAATTAATAAGGAATATAAAGCAGGCTTTAAAGTTCCTAAGGGCATAGTTGCAATCTTGCTAGTGCTAGTTTTTGCTACTTATGGAGCGACGCAAATTGTAAAGAATGATCTTTATGGACAGTCTTGTATTGATGCCGCAGATCAGGAAAAAAAATCAAAATTCCTTGAACAATTGCAAACCTTAGAGTCTAATGAATTAACTGAAGAAGAACTCTCTGGAGGATCATTAGGAGGAACGGAAGATTACGGTGATATTTTTGGAGATCCATCACTATTCCAAGATTTTGGAGGATTTGATTAAACTTTATGGCTGATAAAAAAGAACCTATTCAACCAGTAAGTGGTACTGTTGTTCCAAGATACGCTGGACCTTCTACGTTTGCACGTTTACCGGAATTAAGAGATGTTGAGCAGTGTGATGTAGCAATAATCGGTGTACCATTTGATGCTGGAACAAGCTATAGGCCAGGAGCTAGGTTTGGCCCTCAGGCAGTTCGACAAGCTTCTCGCCAATTAAGAACAAATTATCATCCAGATTATGATGTTGAACCATTTAAGGTTCAGCAAGTTGCTGATGCAGGAGACATTGCCTGCAACCCATTTGATATTGATGAGGCTATAAAACAAATTGAAAAAGGAGCTGATGATTTGCTCTCAAAGGCAGGAAGCATTGTCACAATAGGCGGTGATCACACAATTGCATTGCCCCTTTTAAGATCTGTTAACAAAAAAGTTGGGGGTCCAGTTGCTTTGGTTCATTTTGATGCTCATTTAGATACGTGGGATACTTATTTTGGCGCTCCTTACACTCATGGAACTCCTTTTAGGCGAGCAAGAGAGGAAAGTTTGTTTTTAGATGATGCTTCAATGCACATTGGCATTAGAGGGCCTTTATACAGCACTAATGATCTAAAAAATGATAGAGATCTAGGATTTAAAACAATACATTGCGATGAATTTCAAACTAACTCAATTGATCAAATTGTTCAGAGAATTAAAGATAGAATTGGAGACAACCCCCTTTACATATCTATTGATATCGACGTTTTAGATCCTGCTCATGCTCCAGGCACAGGAACTCCCGAAGTAGCTGGCATGACCACAAGGGAAATTTTAAATGTGTTACGTGGTCTCGCTGGATCTCAACTTGTTTCAGCTGATGTAGTTGAAGTTGCACCAGCCTATGATCATGCTGAGCTGACTTCTACTGCTGCAGCTACAATCGTTTACGAACTAATAAATATTATTGCGCGAAATCCAAAGTAATTATTTTATTTCAAACCAAATAGGTACATGGTCAGAAGGTCGCTCCAGACCTCTGAATTGCTTTTCAATTTGACAATCAATTATTCGATCTGTTGCACTTGGCGTTGATAAGAAATGATCAATTCTAAGACCATTATCTTTTTCCCATGAGCCGCGTGAGTAGTCCCAGTACGTAAATTCAAATTCTTTTGAATTAAATACTCGAAATACATCAATTAGCCCAAGGTTGATTATTTCTCTAAAAATTTTAATTGACTCAGGATGATGAAGGGCATCATTTTTCCATTTTTCAATATTCACCGCATCACCACGGTTAGGAATTATATTGTAATCTCCTCCAAAAATTACAGTCTCTTGATTATCAATTTTCTTTTTTGCATAGTCTTTAAGTCTTCGCATCCAATCGAGTTTGTAAGGAAATTTTTCAGTATCTACTGGATTGCCATTAGGTAAATAAATCGTAGCAATATTGAAGGGATCGCTATCTTTGATTTTTACCTCAATAAATCTTGCTTGCTCATCTTTCGCATTTCCAGGAAGCTCATTGGCTATAAGCTCCATGGGAATTTTCGATAATATTGCGACACCATTATAAGATTTTTGGCCTTTTGTTATTATTTCAAAACCCATTTCTTTAATATCATCAAATGGAAAATTTTCGTCTGTCGACTTAGTTTCTTGAAGCATGATGACATCAGGATCAATAGTTTCTTTCAACTGGACAAGGTGAGGTAAGCGAACTCTGATTGAATTGACATTCCAACTAACTATTTTAGTCATATTAAATCTGTTGTTGTTTTTATAGGATTCTTAAAGTAATCAATTATTATAGGATATAATTTAAATATATAATTCGCAACTAATGAGTATTTCAAAAGATTTATCTTTACTATCTTCATCTCCTGAAGCATCAAAAGGAAGATTGATTAAGGAAAGCTATAGTCAAACTCGGTCTGAATTTCAAAGAGATAGAGATAGAATATTGCACTCAGCTGCGTTTAGAAGGCTTAAACATAAAACTCAGGTCTTTGTTTCTCATGAAGGCGATCACTATAGAACAAGACTTACCCATTCTCTTGAAGTATCTCAAATTGCACGATCAATATGTAGGGTTTTTAATCTTAATGAGGATTTGGCCGATACATTGTCTATTAGTCACGATATAGGACATCCACCATTTGGACACGCAGGAGAAGATGCTCTTTCTTCGTCAATGAAAAATTACGGAGGGTTTGATCATAATGATCAGGCGATAAGGATAGTGCACTTACTTGAAAAAAAATATTTTAATTTTGATGGTCTAAATCTTACATGGGAGACGTTAGAAGGTCTGGTAAAGCATAATGGCCCAATAAAAGAAAATATTCCTATGACGATAAATGAATTAAATAATAAATTTAATTTACAATTAAACGAGTTTCCATCTTTAGAGGCTCAAATATCAGCAATTGCAGATGATATTGCTTATAATAATCATGATTTAGATGATGGCCTCAGAGCAGGATTCTTTTCTTACGATGAGTTAGCTAATCTTCCGCTTATAGGCGATATAATTAAAAGCTTTCCACCAGAATTTGAGTCATATGAGATGCAAAGGATAAATAATGAGATAACGAGAAAATCCACAGCAATTATGATCAAAGATGTAATGAATACTATTGATGGACATGTGAGCAAGCTTTCCATTAAAACTGCTAATGATGTAAGGTTGCAAAATCAATTAGTTGCTGATTTCTCGCCTGATATGAAGGAAAAAGTAAGTTCAATAAAATCTTTCCTTTCATCTAAAATGTATAACCATGATAAAGTAAAGTCGATGACCCAAAATGCTAATAAGATAATTACATCTTTATTTGAATTATTCATGAAGGCTGATGACAAGATATACAGCAAATATCTACCAAATTATGAAAATGAAAATCATAAATCAAGAATGATTTGTGATTTTGTCGCAGGTATGACAGATAATTTTGCACAAACAATATATAATAAACACATTAATTGATGTCTGATATATTTCATTTTTATAAGTCTATTATCTCAAAGGAATTTGCATCAAATTTTAAATTACCAGAGCAAGCTGTAAACGAAAGTTCCTTTGTTGTTGAGAGTCCAAAGAACGAAGACAATGGAGACTTAAGCACAAATATTTGCATGGTTTTAAGTAAAGACCTCTCCCAACCACCGATTAAAATTGCTGAAATTCTTAAAACCTCTCTTGAAAAATACTCTGAATTCGAACAACTAGAGATTGCAAAACCTGGTTTCCTTAATTTTCGTGTCAATAAGTCTGTTTGGTATAAATTTCTAAGTGAAAAATTAAATAGTAGTGAACTGTATGACAAAAATATAGGTAATGGCCAAACAATTAATGTGGAATATGTTTCGGCTAATCCAACTGGACCATTACACATAGGTCACTGTAGAGGTGCTGTATTTGGAGATGTATTATCAAACTTACTTACATCTACAGGTTATGATGTAACAAAAGAATATTACGTAAATGATGCAGGAGTTCAAATTAATTACTTAGCTGACTCAGTTATAATTAGAATTAAAGAAACACTAAATCAGCGAAACGAAAATAATTATCCGGATAATTTTTATCCTGGCGAGTATCTCATCGATGTTGCGAAAAAGATAATTGATAAAAATGGAGATAAAATTTTAGAGCAAGATAATTCATTTGAATTAATTAAAGATGAAAGTGTAGCTTTGCTATTGGATTTGATAAAAGCAGACTTAAAACTTTTATCTATCGAACAAGATCACTTCATATCTGAAAAGAAACTAATTGCTGAGGGAAAGATTGATGAGGCTATTACAAAATTAAAAGATTTAGACCTTATTTATGAAGGCATCTTAGATAAACCAAAAGGAAAGCAAATTGAAGATTGGGAGCCACGAGAACAAATGCTCTTTAAATCTTCAAATTACGGCGATGAGACCGATAGACCTTTACAGAAATCAAACGGTGAGTGGACTTATTTTGCAAACGATATCGCATACCATTTTGATAAATACCAACGAGGTTCTCAGAAATTAATAGATATTTGGGGCGCTGATCATGGTGGGTATATAAAACGAATGAATGCATCAATAGTTGCTCTAACTAATGATGAAGCAGAGTTTTCAGTTAAATTATGTCAAATGGTGAAACTAATAAGTGATGGCAAACAACTAAAGATGTCGAAAAGATCAGGTGATTTTATAACAATAAGAGAATTAGTTGATGAAGTTGGCAGTGATAGTATTAGATTTATGATGTTGTATAGAAAAAATGAGGCGCCGTTAGAATTCAACTTTCAGAAAGTTAGGGAGCAATCAAAAGATAACCCAGTATTCTACGTTCAATATGCTCATGCAAGAATTTGCTCAGTTATCAGAAATCTTAAAGAATATAAATTAGATCTTGATCTAAATACTTTTGACAACTGTAACTACGAACAGTTGAGGGAAGATGGAGAACTATTTTTATTGAAAAAAATAATGAATTACAGCAGCATTATAGAGACCTCAGCTACATTAGAGGAACCTCATAGAATATCTTACTATTTGTATGATTTAGCGTCAGCGCTACATTCATTATGGAACCAAGGAAAGATTGATAAAGAAAAGAGGTTTATTGATGAAAACAATATTGAAAGAACTTATGCAAGGATTGCACTTTTAATGCTTACAAAACGTACTTTAAAATCTGGTCTTGATATATTAGGTGTTTCTGCACCTGAAGAAATGCAGTAGAATGAAACTTGCAATCATTTCGACTGTTTGCGTTTCAATTTTTATTTTAATTGGTTTTTGGTTATTTTATGACACTGAATACACTGATGAAATTATTTCGATTAGCGGAAATTTAGATAATTATAGAATTATACCCGAGGATACTGGGGGGCTAGAAATTCCAGATTTAAATATTTATGAACTCGGCGATTAAGCGACATAATGAATAGCTATCTACCCATTATATGTGGAATATCAGGAACTGAATTATCTAACGAAGAAATAAAGTTTTTCGAACAGTATAAACCTTGGGGCGTAATTCTTTTTGAAAGAAATTGCAGTGATATTAATTCCATTAAAAGACTAACAGCGCATCTCAAAGAAATAAATCATATTAATCTGCCTATATTAATCGACCAAGAGGGTGGGAGGGTCTCCAGATTAAATCTTGATAATATAAAAAAATTTAAAACAAGTGACTTTTTTGGAAAATTGATCGAGCAAAATTATGATCTTGGATTAAGGCTTCTAGAATTAAATTCAATTATGATGGCCAGTACTTTGAAAGAGCTTGGCATTAACAGTAACACTATTCCCGTGCTGGATTTACCTACAAATGAAGAAAGTGGAATAATTGGCGACAGAGCGTACTCTGCTGATGAGAATATTGTGAGTGCAGCAGGAAAAATAGTTATTAAGACCTTAACATCAAATGGAGTTGCGCCAATAATGAAGCATATTCCTGGGCACGGTAAAGCAAAAGTAGATAGTCATCTTGAAATGCCACTGGTTGACGCTGATGAAATGCTATTAGAAAGATACGATTTTAAACCATTTACTGAAAATGCAGAGGCACAATTGGCAATGACTGCTCATATTAAATTCAATAAAATAGATTCTGATAACATAGCTACTTTTTCAAAAACAATAATTAACAAGATTATTAGACAGCATATGAAATTTAAAGGACTTTTAATGACTGATGATTTGTCTATGAAGGCAGTAGATTGCGAGCCGGTTAATGCAGCGGTTAAATCTCTCGATGCAGGTTGTGATCTGGCTCTTCACTGTAATGGAAACATCAATGAAATGAATATGATAGCTGAAAGAATTAAAGAAGAATTTAAGCCAATAACTATCCCCAGTACTATAGAAGACATATACAATCAACCTGTGTCCATGCACATGCATAAAGCTGAAAGTGAATTTGAATATTTATTAAGCCAAGCTTAGGTTATTTTCGTCGAATTAAACATTCTTCTGCTGTATAATAAGGAATCAATCTGTTAAAAAAATGGAAGATATTTCAAATACTTATAGAGAAACAAGTCCTGTAGTCGACTCTGATCCTGATGACTTAATTGTTAATTTAGACGGCTTCGAAGGCCCTTTAGATGTACTACTCACATTAGCAAAATCTCAAAAAGTAGATTTAATGAAAATATCTATTCTACAGCTGACAGAGCAATATTTGGAGTTTATAGCCAAAGTGAGAGATAGAAACCTAGAACTTGCCGCTGATTACTTAGTTATGGCGGCCTGGATGGCATTTTTAAAATCAAACCTACTAATACCAAGAGAAGAAACTGGCGAAGAGTTAAGCGCAGAGGAAATGGCCGAACGATTAAAATTCCAATTAAAAAAACTTGAAGCCATAAGACAAGTGTCACAAAAACTAATGAACTTGCCTAAATTAGGAATTGATTTTTTTAATAGGGGTATGCCAGAAGGAATACGTTTAATCAGAACGCCTGAATACTACTTGGACTTATATGACCTTCTTAAATCTTATGCTGATCAGAGGTACAGAACCGCTTATTCTTCAATGACAATAGAAAGGCCTCAAGTTTTTGCGATGGAAGATGCACTCGTAAGATTGCAAAGAATGGTTGGTGAGGTTCCTGAGTGGACAAGATTAGAAAAATTTCTACCGAAGGAATTTTCACAAGGCAAAAATGCACGATCTGGGGTAGCGGGAACTTTAGCTGCGGCAATGGAACTGGTAAGGGAAGGTGTCCTAGAAGTACAACAACTTGTACCATTTGGTCCGGTATTTATAAAAAATAAGAAACAAGATGATTTTCTAAATTAAAATTAATATGAGTAAAGAAAACCAAGCTGACAATGTAATGAATTTTCCATCCGAGCATATGGACAATCTAAGAGTTCTTGAAGCACTGTTATTTGCTGCGAGTGAACCATTAGATGCAGAGAGCATGAAAGCTCGTCTTCCAAAAGGGTCGAACCTAAATAAACTTTTGAGCTTATTAAAAGCTCAATACGAAAATAGGGGTGTGAATTTAGTTAAAACAAGAAATAAGTGGAGTTTTAAAACTGCCCAAGATTTATCGTCAATGATGAAAAAAGAAAAAATTGTTCAAAGAAAGCTATCTAAAGCTGCAACTGAAACTCTTTCAATTATAGCTTATCATCAGCCTGTAACTCGAGCTGAAGTTGAAGATATAAGAGGTGTTCATTTTAGCCCAGGAACACTTGATGTATTGATGGAATTGAACTGGGTTAGACCAATTGGAAGGAAAAAGGTTCCAGGAAGACCAATTATTTATGGAACCACAGAGAGATTTTTAGAGTACTTCCAACTTGAACAAGTATCTGACCTGCCTGGGTTAGAAGAGTTAAAAGCCGCTGGATTACTTGAGAGCAGGCTTCCTCCAAATCTCGATATCAAAGAGCCTCAGGAAGTAGATCAAAGTCAGATAGAACCCTTCGGAGAAGATGAGAATATTGACGATTTAATTCAAAGTGGACACGAAGCCGAGTAACATTTAGCCTTCATTTAGTGATCAGGTTTTTCTCATTCATATATCTCTTTCTAGCTATTTTTTTAATCAGAGCAGATACATTTGCCGATCCTTCTCTGCCTGGGGGCGAAACTTCAAATCAAGTTGAAAATAAAAACAGTTTTTCACTTTCATCAAGAAATCTTGAAGAACATATGCGAATTAATTTTCTTGTTGGTAACGCACTTTTTGAGAGAATGTGGGAAGATTCAAGTATATCAAAAAATATTGCTAAAGATGGTCTTGGACCTTTCTTTAGTGCCCGTTCATGTGAGTCATGTCACATCAACGATGGAAGAGGACATATCCCACTTGCAAACAAAGAAGACAAAATTTCAGTAGTTATCCAAATTTCTCAAAATATCGCGCAATCAAATGATTACATAAAAAATATCGAAGACGACATTTATGGGGGGCAGATAAGTGAATTTTCCGTCAAAGATGTATTAAAAGAAGCAGAAATAATAATCGATTATAAATATTCACTTGAAATGTATGAGGATGGCAGAGTGGTTGAACTTCGTCGTCCAATAATAAAAATAGATAATCTGAATTACGGTAATTTTAATGAGAGTACAACATTTTCTGCAAGAATTGCACAGCCAATGATAGGTCTTGGACTCATTGAATATATTAGTGACCAAAGTTTATTGATGAATGAGGATATTAACGACACAAATAATGATGGAGTCTCTGGAAAGGCAAATAAAGTTTGGGATATAGAAAATGAAAAATTAGCAATTGGAAGATTTGGATGGAAGGCTGCACAACCTTCTGTTTACCAACAAACGGCTGATGCTTTTTATCATGATATGGGGTTATCAAATAAACTTTATAGCAATCCATTTAACTGTACCAGTAAGCAAGTAGAGTGCACTAAGGCTATTAGCGGCAACAGTGAAGAGTACGATGATCTCGAGGTATCCAATGATCAACTGGATCTTGTAACTTTTTATTCCTCTCAATTAGGGGTGCCAGCGCGAAGGAGCATCAATGCAGAGAATGTGAAGAAAGGAAAAGAGATCTTCTTTGCGTTAAATTGTAACTCATGCCATGTAGAAAGTTTTACGACTGGCGACTCTGGATCCCATGCAAATTTGAACAATCAAATCATATTCCCATATTCAGATTTTCTTTTACACGATATGGGAGAAAGTTTATCTGATGGCGTTTCAGAATTTCTTGCGCAGGGAAGCGAGTGGAGAACTCCTCCATTATGGGGGATCGGTCTAACAAGTATAGTTTCTGATGAATACGGATATCTTCACGATGGCAGAGCTCGAACAATCGAAGAGGCTATTCTATGGCATGGGGGAGAGGCAAACGAAATTATACAAAATTATAAAAAACTTAAAAAAAATGAAGTAAATCAATTACTTAGTTTTATTAATTCTTTATAGCCCATTAATTAATTACCTGCGTCATTTTTGCTATTGATAATCATTCTCAATAACTTTAGAAAGTTGCTAATTATAATCATTCTAAAAAAGAAACGGGGAACAATGAATTTAATTTCTAAATTATTAACAATCTTAGTGGTTATTTTTGTTACAATTGCAAACTCTTTCGCTAGTGAAGTTAATCTATACACATCAAGGCATTATGACTCTGATGACGCACTATACGCAAAGTTTACTGACGCAACTGGAATTAAAGTGAACGTTATTTCAGGTAAAGGTAAAGCTTTAATGGAAAGATTAGCATCTGAAGGATCAAGTTCTCCAGCTGATATTTTTATTACAGTTGATGCTGGCAATCTATGGAAAGTTCACAAAGATGGCATGTTCCAAAGTATTAACTCAAGTACAATAAACTCTATCGTACCAGAAAATTTAAGAGGTCCAAACAATGAGTGGGTTGGAATAGCTAAGCGTTCTAGAGTTATGTATTACAATCCAGTAAATGTATCCGCCGAAGAGATGGAAGGACTTACTTATGAAGATTTATCTAATCCTAAATGGAAAGGAAGAATTGCAATCAGAAGTTCTGGAAATATGTATAATCAATCACTTGTCTCATCTTTAATTGCTAATAATGGTATCTCAGCTACTGAAGACTGGGCACACCTTTTTGTTGGAAACTTTGCAAGAAAACCTGAAGGCAATGATAGAGCACAAATCATGGCTGTAGCTAACGGTGAAGCTGATATTGCAATTGCTAACAGTTATTACATTGGGTTAATGCTCTCAGGCAAAAAAGGTGAAGAGCAACAAGCAGCAGCAAGAAAAGTTGAATTACATTTTCCTGGTCAAGATGGTCGCGGAGCACACATTAATGTAAGTGGAGCTGGTCTCATGAAGAACGCTCCAAATGCTGATAATGCAGTAAAATTTATTGAGTTTCTTTTAAGTGAAGAAGCTCAGAGTCACATTGTAAATAACACTTACGAATTTCCTATGCTAGAAGGTGTTGCTTCAAGTGACTTAATAGCTCAATTTGGTTCAGGTTTTAAAGAAGACCAGACGTCAGTTGCAAGCTATGGCGAATTCAATCCGGATGCTGTTAAGTTGATGGATAGAGTTGGATGGCAATAATAATTGTCATTTATTAAGAGGTAATTTGTTCACCGTCTCTTCTTCTCATTAGTATCAAGGGCAGATTACCTCTATTAATTAAAAATAACGTTGAAATATGAATACTGAAATATATATAGATGTTAATTAGTATCATTCTAAAATAGACCTCATGAAACTTACTTTTTGGGAAATAACACCTATTACTCTATTTGTAATCTTTATCGCACCAGTTGCTTTGGTGCTCTATAGCTTAACGGGAGAGTACTCTGATAATTGGACCCATCTGTATGAATTCGTTTTAACTGGATACATTATTAATACAGTATATTTGGTAACGGGTGTTTCAATTTTAGTATCTATTATTGGTGTAGGTACTGCATGGTTAATCACAAATTATAATTTTTCTGGAAAAAATATTTTTGAATGGGCTCTTATATTACCGCTTGCCGTTCCACCTTATATTCTTGCTTATACATTCACAGGTTTATTCGATACTTTTGGAACAGCAAATAATCTGATACGTGATGTATTTGATTTAGGACGTGAATTTACTTTTTTCCCAAAGGTTAGAAATGTACCGGGTGCGATTATTGTGTTTTCATTCACCCTATACCCTTATGTTTATTTAGTAAGTAGAATGGCTTTTATTAATCAATCAAGAACGATGCTCGAGGCGGGACGTACCCTTGGATTAAATAAATTTGAGACTTTCTATAAGCTTGGAGTCCCAATGATAAGGCCGGCAATTATTGGTGGCTTAATGCTTGTTATAATGGAAACAATTTCTGACTTTGGAGCTGTAGATCATTTTGCGATATCGACCTTTACTACAGGAATATTTCGAACTTGGTATGGAATGTATGATATTGAAACTGCGAAGCAACTAGCATCATTACTTTTAATATTTGCGGTCACGTTAATCTTAATTGAAAGATATTCTAGAAGAAATGCCAGCTATTCAAATGCAATGTCTTTATATAAACCACTTTTCCTTACAAAACTAAAAGGGATCCCCAATACTCTAGCTTTCTTAATTTGCTTTACTCCAATTTTTATAGGTTTCTTACTTCCTGTAATGGAACTTTTATATTGGGCTCTAAACTATAAGTTAGATTTTTTTAACGAAAAATTTATTACAACTGCTTGGAATACTTTTTATCTTGCTTTAATAGCTGCTTTTTTATGTTCTATACTTGCAGTGATCATTAATTTTTCCATTAGATATAAAAGTAACAATTACTTAAAGGTAATGAGCTCTTTTCTGACTGTTGGATATGCAGTTCCTGGTCTAATCCTAGCCATAGGCGTAATGCAAATGTTAACTTATTTTGATCAAAGTTTGATATCAGAGTTTTCTAATTTTATTTTAACTGGAAGTGTAATGGGCTTGGTATTAGCTTACGTAATTAAATCTTATGCATTATCAAGCTCAACAATCGAGGCAGGATATCAAAGAATTAACTCACGAGTAGATGATGTAGCTCGAACTTTAAAGACATCAGGATGGGCCTTGTTGGCCCAAGTGCATCTTCCTCTACTTAAGACTAGTTTTTTAACAAGTATGCTTTTAGTTGTTTCAGAAGTTATTAAAGAGCTCCCAGCAACATTAATTTTAAGACCTTTTAATTTTGATACTCTTGCAGTTTATACCTACATCTATGCTGCAGAAGAGAGAATGTATGATGCTGCAGCTCCTTCAATAGCAATAGTTATGGTGGGTTTGATACCTATTATTATATTGACTAGAATGATCAGAACATCTAGACCGGCTAGTAGGGATTAAATGACAGCATTAGAAATTAAAGATTTAAATCACTATTACGTCAAAGGAAAGAATGTCCTTAATGACGTAAACTTAGAGCTTGAAGAGGGAGAGATATTGTCAATTCTTGGTCCCTCTGGCTGCGGCAAAACTACATTATTAAGAATAATTGCTGGCTTGGAGAAAGAAACTGGGGGCAGTATTCTCATGAAAGATCAAATTATTTCAGATCATTTTCATACTGTTTTGACTGAAAATAGAGATGTTGGATTAGTTGTTCAGGAAAGAGCTTTATTTCCTCATTTGACAATAATAAATAATGTAATGTTCGGAGTAAGCGGCAGTAAAACTGAAAGACATTCCACCGCCATGAGACTTCTTAAGCTATTTAGAGTTGACCGATATGCTTATAATTATCCAAACGAGATCTCCAGTGGTGAGCAGCAGCGAGTTGCTATTGCAAGAGCAATGGCACCAAATCCAAAGATACTTTTGATGGATGAGCCATTTGGAACTTTAGATCAATCACTTACAAATCAGCTGCGCGTTGAAACAAGAAAAATTTTAAAAGATAATAATATAACGGCAATTATCGTCTCACATGACTTTGATGATGCGCTGTCAATGTCAGATAAAGTGATTGTTATTGAAGATGGAACAGTTATACAAAGTGGCTCAGCAAAAGATATTACTCATATATCTAGAGAAAAATCAGTAAAATTCAGTAGTATTAAAGCAAATACTTAATTATATTCTTTAAATATAAGTTTTTTATATATAATAAACTTATAAGTTAATATTTTAAAGAGGACCGAATGGGAATTAGTTTTTGGCAAATTTTAATTGTTGTTGCACTTCTAGTAATACTTTTTGGACGTGGCAAAATTTCTGAGCTTATGGGAGATGTTGCTAAAGGAGTAAAGAGTTTTAAAAAGGGCATCAATGATGACGATGAGCAAAAATCAATCAATAAATCAGAAGACAGCTCTACTAAAGAGTAGAAGCAATAGTATTATCTGATGTTACCTGGAATTGGTGGAGTAGAGTACCTTGTCATTGCAGCATTAATTATAATTTTTGTTGGCCCTAAAGATCTGCCAGCTGTGCTCAGGGGTCTTGGAAAATGGTGGGGCAAGATTAGGAATTTTTCAAGAGAGTTTAAATCAAGCATTAATCAAATTGCTGCCGAGACTGGGGTAGATGATATTAAATCATCTGTTGAAAATGCAAGTCCTCAAAATTTTACTGACGACATGCGTGATTCAATTAACGAGACCATCATGAAGTCAGAAGATAAAAAGAGTGAAGATGAGTGATCAGAAAGAAACACTCAATGATAGTAAACAGCCTTTAATTCAGCATTTAATTGAACTAAGAAGTCGTTTAATCAAATCTATCATTTTAATTTCAATATTGTTTGTGATTGCATACATATATGCAGATTCCATATACAATTTTTTAGTCCAGCCTTATGCAGATGCTGTTGCAGGGGAAGCTGGAAGAAGACTTATTTTTACAGCACTGCATGAAACATTTTTTACATATTTAAAGGTCGCTTTATTTGCATCATTATTTGTTGCACTGCCTTTTATACTTATTCAAATATGGATATTTGTAGCTCCAGGATTGTACAAAAACGAAAAAACAGTTGTTATCCCTTATTTAGCGGCTACACCAATTCTATTTATATTAGGGGCTTCTCTGGTGTATTTCTTTATAATGCCGCTTGCAATAAAGTTTTTTTTGTCATTTGAGTCAATTGGAGGACAAGGAACGTTACCAATACAACTAGAAGCCAAAGTAAATGAATATCTTAGTTTAATTATGAGACTAATTTTTGCTTTCGGCTTAAGTTTTCAATTACCTGTATTGCTTACATTATTAGCAAGAGTTGGGTTTGTAAGCTCTGAAGGACTGAGAAAAAATAGAAAATACGTAATCGTTGGTGTTTTTGCTGTTGCAGCAATACTTACGCCTCCTGATCCCATATCGCAAATAGGCCTTGGTGTTCCCATATTAATATTGTATGAAATTTCAATATATGCAGTACGATTTATAGAGCGAAAAAGAGAGAATAAATAATTTTATAAGATGTTAGATATTAAGAAGATTAGAGAAAATGGAAAACAGCTCGATGAGGCCTTAGCGAGCAGAAAGCACGAGGCATCATCTTCTTTAATTATAGATCTTGATAGAAAAAATCGAGACTTAATAGGTGAATTACAAGGACTTCAAGAGGAAAGAAATGCTAAATCTAAATTAATTGGAGAGCATGCTTCTAACGGCAAAAAAGATGAAGCTGAATTACTTAAAAATGAAGTTAGTTCAATAAAAGACAAAATGCAGGAACTTGAAAACAATCAACGTATCGCAAAAGAAGAGTTAAATTCATTACTTGAGTCACTGCCAAACATACCAGATGACTCAGTTCCAATTGGAGATGAAAGTGTCAATAAAGAAATTAAGGTTGAAGGCAAAAAGAAAGAATTTTCATTTACTCCAAAAGAACATTTTGATTTAGGTGAAGATCTGGGCAAAATGAGTTTTGATCAAGCAGCAAAAATATCTGGTGCACGTTTTGTGATCCAAAAAGGTGAATTAGCAAGACTTGAAAGAGCCATAGCTAATTTTATGCTAGATCTGCATACAAATGAATTTGGGTATGAAGAAACTAATGTTCCTATACTTGTAAGAGATCAAGCTGCATTTGGTACAGGGCAATTGCCAAAATTCGAGGATGATTTATTTAAAACGACGGATGATTACTGGCTTATACCAACAGCTGAAGTTCCTTTAACAAATATGACAAGAGAGAGTGTAGTGGATGTAGTTGAACTTCCCAGACGATATGTCTCTCATACGCCTTGTTTCAGATCTGAGGCAGGTGCCGCTGGAAAAGATACTCGAGGAATTATGCGTCAACATCAGTTTTACAAAGTTGAATTGGTAAGCTTAACGTCAGAAGAAAATTCAGACGATGAGCATGAAAGAATGCTTAGTTGTGCTGAAGAGGTGCTAAAAAGACTAGGTCTGCACTATCGAGTTGTAATTTTATCCACTCAAGATATGGGTTTTTCAGCTCAGAAAACATATGATATTGAAGTATGGCTTCCAGGACAAAATGCATATAGAGAAATTTCAAGTTGCTCTAATTGTGGAGATTTTCAAGCAAGAAGAATGAATTCGAGATACAAAGAAAATGATGCAATTAAATATCTGCACACGCTTAATGGGTCAGGACTGGCAGTAGGTAGAACTTTAATTGCAATTATGGAAAACTATCAAAACGAAGATGGATCTATTGATATTCCAGAAGCATTAATTCCCTACATGAGTGGAATAACAAAAATTTCAAACTAAATATATTCATATGCCTTCAGTAAAACTTGAAAATGCAAGAATACTTATAACCAATGATGACGGCTATTCCGCAGATGGCATCAAAATACTAACTGATATTGCAAAAGAGTTTTCAGATGATGTATGGGTTGTTGCCCCTGAACATGAAAAGAGTGGTGCCTCACACGCTCTATCTTTTCAAAACGCATTAAATTTAAAAGAACAAGGCGAAAAGCTTTATTCTATAGATGGCACCCCTAGCGATTGTATAGCTATTGGCATCAGCCATGTTCTAAAAGACAAGAGGCCAGATCTAATTCTTTCAGGCATTAATAGCGGATGCAACGTTGGAGAAGACGTAACTTATTCAGGAACTATTGCCGCGGCAATGGAGGGTTTAATAAGAAGGATACCATCAATTGCTATTAGTCAAAATTACGAAGCTGGTAAGAAAAATGTAATCTCATGGGACTCATCAAAACATTTTTTGAAAGACATACTTACTGATATAACCAATGTCGGATGGGACAGTAATGTATTCATGAACATTAACTTTCCTTATTGCCAATCAGATAAAGTAAAAAGCATACAAATTACAACACAGGGTAATAGAGATACAGATGATCTCATTATAAATGAGGTTGAAAATAATTTGTTTAGATTTGGACTTAGAAGAAGGCTTGAAGAAAATGCTAAATTAACGCTTCCACCCCTTAATATGGCTGTCGACGGGTTTATGTCTGATGTAGAAGCAATTGCTAATCAGCATATTTCAATTACCCCGTTTCATTTAGATCTGACCCATCATGGTAGTCTAAATCACTTAAAAACATCAATTAAGTCAGATATTAACTAATTATTTAGTTCAAATATATATGCTAAGTATGTATATTGCCGTAATTATTTAAAGGAGATTCATAATGGAACAGATGCTAGTTCAATTAATGCCGCTATTCTTAATTTTTGCGATCTTTTATTTTCTATTGATTAGACCGCAACAAAGAAGGGCCAAGGAACATAAGGAGATGGTAGCGGGTGTGCAGAGAGGCGACAAGATTGTAAGTTCCGGTGGAATAAGAGGCAAAGTTGTCAAGGTAGTCGGTGATTTTGATGTTGAGGTTGAGATATCTCAAGGAGTTAATGTTACTTTAGTTAAATCAACAATTGCTGAAGTAGTTAAAGAGAGTGCTCCAAAATAAATAATTAATGATTTATTTTTCAAATATTAAGATTTCATCAATCTTATTAGTCATTTTTATAGCCTTGATGTTTGCTATTCCTAATTTTTTTAGCAAAGATCAATTAAACAGCTTCCCAAGCTTTATTCCTAAGCAACAGGTTAATCTTGGATTAGATTTACAAGGTGGATCGCATTTACTATTAGAAGTTGATACAGTTGAGATTATAAAAGAAAGATTAGAAAATTTAAACTCTGATGTAAGAAGAGTACTTAAGAAAAATAATATTCAATATAGTAATTTTAAGAATACTGATGACAACTTAAAATTTGTTGTTGAAGAGTTTCCCGCTGAAATTCAAAAAGAAATTTCAGAATTATCAATAAGCAATTCTCAAAATATATTGCAAATGGGAGATCAGACAAACTTAGTAATATTAAGAGAAGAGAACGATGTTTCTATTTCCTTTACAGACGAATTTGTAAAATTAGCTGTATCTAATGCTGTTGCACAATCTCTAGAAATTGTACGTAGAAGAATAGATGAACTTGGAACTAGAGAGCCATCTATTCAAAGGCAAGGGTCTTCGCGAATTATCATTCAATTGCCAGGCATTGATGACCCTGATCGTATTAAAGCTTTATTAGGACAAACAGCTAAGCTTACTTTTCAACTTGTAGACACTTCTACTAATTACGACCCATTAAATCCAAAAAAAGCACCAGTAGGATCTGAAATCTTGCCATCAGATACAGACGATAGTTTTAAGTATATTGTAAAAAAAAGAGTAATGGTTGGAGGAGAAAACTTAGTTGATGCTCAACCTGGCTTCGATCCGCAAACAAATGAACCAATCGTTTCATTTCGCTTTGACAGACTTGGAGCCAGCAAATTTGGACGCGTTACTCAGCAAAATGTTGGCAAGCCCTTTGCAATAATTTTAGATGATACTGTCATAAGCGCTCCCGTTATAAGAGAAGCAATTTTAGGCGGATCAGGGCAAATTTCAGGAGGGTTTGATTCAGACGAGGCAAATGACTTAGCTATACTGCTTAGAGCAGGAGCACTGCCAGCGCCATTAATTATCTTAGAGGAACGATCAGTAGGACCAGACCTTGGAGCAGACTCAATAGAGGCAGGTCAGTATGCAGCTATAATAGGTTTTGTGGCAGTCATTTTATTCATGATGTTTGTTTATAGATACTTTGGTTTCTTAGCTGATATAGCTTTGATCATAAACTTATTTATGGTGCTCGGCATACTTTCATTATTTCAAGCGACTTTAACTTTACCTGGTATTGCTGGCATTATTTTAACGATAGGCATGGCGGTTGATGCTAACGTGTTGATCTTTGAGCGTGTTAAAGAAGAGATTAGAAGCGGGTCTAAAATGATCAATGCTGTTGAAAATGGATACAAAAGAGCACTTTCAACGATACTAGATGCAAATATTACAACTTTAATCGCAGCTGTAATACTGTTCTTCATGGCATCAGGGCCAGTAAGAGGATTTTCAATTACATTGGCTATAGGAATTTTCACTTCAGTATTTACAGCTTTTACTTTTACGAGGTTATTGATCTCAATTTATGCAAAAAGTCTTAAACCTTCACTAGTCGGGATGAAAATAAATGATTGATATAGCAAATACAAAAATAGATTTCTTAAAATCAAGAATAATCACTTTTATATTTTCATCTATATTAGTAGTTTTATCCTTTGGAGCTTTTTTTGTAAGTGGGTTAAACTTTGGTATTGATTTTAAAGGTGGAACATTAATTGAAATTGAAACTGAAAATGAAATAGAAATTTCAGGACTAAGAGATAATCTTAATTTTCTAAGTTTAGGGGATGTTCAAGTTCAGGAATTTGGCTCAAAAAATAATTTATTAATCAGGGTTGAACAACAATCAGGCGGCGACCAAATTCAACAAAATGTTGTCGAGATTGTAAAGACTAGTCTAAATTCATACCTTTCATCTGAAGTTAATTTCAGAAGAACAGAGGTAGTTGGTCCAAAAGTTAGTGGTGAATTGATACAATCTGGCGCCATAGCAATATTAGCTGCAGTATTTGCAATGCTAATTTATATTTGGTTTAGATTTGAGTGGCAATTTTCTTTTGGAGCTGTTGTTGCTTTAATTCACGATGTAATTTTAACCATAGGTGTATTCAGTATCACTCAGTTAGAATTCAATCTTCCAATCATCGCAGCAATTCTTACAATAGTTGGTTACTCAATGAATGATACCGTAGTTGTTTATGATCGAGTCAGAGAAAACTTACGTAAGCACAGATCTAAAAATATTATAGATCTACTAAATCTATCTATTAATGAGACATTATCGCGTACAATTGTAACATCTGTTACAACATTACTTGCCTTGTTATCATTATTTATTTTTGGCGGTGAAGTGATCAAAGGGTTTACATTTGCAATGATATGGGGCGTAGTGGTAGGAACGTATTCATCAATTTTTGTAGCTGCACCACTTTTAAACTATTTAGATGTTAAGAGAGAATGGAATACAACTTCTGCAGTTGATTCAACCCGTTAGATTTAATATAAATTTTGAGCTGCAACCATTGATAACAACATAGGAATTGACAACAATGTGTTTGTTCTTGAGAATAGCATTGCAGTTCTAGCTGATTTTGCTTTTGTATCAGCATCAACTTCGACAATACCAAGCGCTTTTTTTTGATTAGGCCAGATGACCATCCAAACATTGTACGCCATAATAATTGCAAGCCACATGCCTATGCCGATTGTAAGTTGCTTACCGTCAAATCCATATGCCAAGGTGAATGTAAGCGCGTTAACAGATCCCTCATGACCATAATATAATCCAAGAGTTGTTAATCCTGTAATGAGAGTTGCCATGGCCGCCCATCTGAACCAAAACAAGGCCGCAGGAGCTATAACTTTTCCAATAGCAGGCTTTTGTTCGTCAGGAATATTGGGCATGTTTGGAATTTGAACAAAATTAAAATAGTAAAGCAAGCCAATCCACATAACTCCAGAGATAACATGAAGAAATCTAGATAAAGAAGCCCAATAGAGCTGATCAAATCCACCATAATGGCTAGTAATCATGATTAATAAGGCTACTGCAAGCAGTGAACCTGTAAGTATTGTTTTTGGAAGTGATTGTAATATCGAAACCATTAAATGATATTTAACACGAATTTTATCACAGGCAAATATATTTTATTTTAGAATTTGTTTTAAGTACTGGCCTGTATAACTTTTCTTTATTTTTGCTATCATTTCTGGTGATCCAGATCCTACAATTTCACCTCCACCATCACCACCCTCAGGGCCTAAATCAATGATCCAATCAGCCGTTTTAATCACATCTAAGTTGTGTTCAATTACGACTACCGTATTTCCTTGCTCTACTAATATTTGCAATACTTCCAAAAGTTTTTTGATGTCATGAACGTGTAGACCAGTAGTGGGTTCATCTAATACATATAATGTTTTACCTGTAGCTCTTTTTGAAAGTTCTTTTGATAATTTGATTCTTTGAGCCTCACCTCCTGATAGAGTAGTGGCTTGTTGACCAATTTTAATATAACCAAGACCCACATTCTGAAGTGTAACTAATTTATTTTTGATCATTGGTATTGTGTCAAAGAACTTACAGCCTTCATCTACTGTCATACTTAAAATATCGGCTATACTTTTATCTTTGTATTTTATTTCAAGGGTCTCTCGATTGTAACGCTTACCTTCACATTCATCACAGGTGACATATACATCAGGAAGGAAATGCATTTCAATTTTGATAACACCATCTCCCTCGCACGCTTCACAGCGTCCACCTTTTACATTGAAAGAAAATCGACCAGGTTTGTAACCTCTTGCTTTAGACTCGGGTAATCCTGTGAACCAATCTCTAATGAATGTAAAAGCACCGGTATAAGTAGCTGGGTTAGATCTTGGAGTTCTTCCAATGGGTGATTGATCAATGTCTATTACTTTATCTAATTCGCTCAGGCCTTTTATTTCTTTATGTTTAGCAACTGTGTGACGTGATCCATTCAGACTTTGAGCAATTGATTTATACAATGTATTTATTGTAAGAGTTGATTTTCCACTTCCCGATACTCCAGTAATGCATGTAAGTGTGCCCAGAGGTATCTCACAGCTTACATTTTTTAGATTGTTTCCACTTGCATCCACGATTTGTATATATTTTTCTTCCAGAGCAGTTCTACGTTTCTTTGGTATTTCAATTTTAAGTTTTCCCGATAGATACTGACCAGTGATACTATTTTTATTTTTCTTGATTTGTTTCACATCGCCTTCAGCTACAACTTTTCCTCCATTAACTCCAGCTGCTGGACCAAGGTCAACAATATGATCAGCTGTTGTGATTGCCTCTTCGTCGTGTTCTACAACAATTACCGTATTTCCAAGATCTCGAAGTCTTTTAAGAGTTTTGATTAATCTTTCATTGTCTCTCTGGTGAAGTCCAATAGAGGGCTCGTCTAATACATACAGCACGCCGGTTAATCCAGACCCTATTTGAGAAGCCAGTCTAATTCTTTGTGACTCCCCGCCTGACAAGCTCCCAGATCCACGTGAAAGAGTTAAGTATTCAAGGCCAACATTATTTAAGAATAATATTCTTTCATTCAATTCTTTTAGTATTCGGTAGGCTATTTCCTTTTCTTTTTTTGTTAATTTTTTCTCAAGCTTTCCAAACCACAAGAGCAATTCTTTTATTGATTTATCGCAGACTTCACCAATATGAAGTTTATCAATTTTTACAGCAAGCGCTTCTTCTTTTAATCTAAATCCTGAACAAGGTTCACATTTCACTTCGCCCTGATACCTTTCAATTCTCCCTCGCATCCAATCACTTTCAGTCTCAAGAAACCTTCTTTCAAGATTATTTATGACACCCTCAAAAGATCTCTCGTATTCATATCCATCGTCATAAGTAAACTTAAGTTCTGTATCACCTGATCCGTAGAGAACAATATTTTGAATTTTTTTACCAAGATTTTTCCATGGCGTATTAAGTGAAAATTTGTATTTTCTAGATACAGTTTCAAGAATATTTCGAAAATAACCATATTTTGAAACTGGCCAGGGAGCTAAAGCGTCCTCATTTATTGATAAGTTTTTATTTGGGACAACAAGATTTGGATCGATTGACAGATCTGTTCCAATTCCATCGCATTCAGCGCAAGCACCAAAGGGATTATTAAATGAAAAAAGTCTTGGCTCAATTTCATCTATAGTGAAACCAGAAACAGGGCATGCAAATTTTGATGAGAAAAGATCCTGGTTAGGTTTCTCAGATTTTTCGTTAACGTCCTCAATAATAACCAGGCCATCAGAGAGATTTAAAGCAGTCTCAACACTATCTGCCAACCTGTTTCCAATGTCATCGCTTAGAACAATTCTATCTACAACAACTTCAATATTATGTTTCTTTTTTTTGTCGAGGTTTGGAAGCGAGTCAAACTCATATATTTCTCCATCTATTTTAACTCTTTGAAATCCTTTTTTTTGTAGTTCTTGCAATTCTTTACGATATTCACCTTTTCTACCTCTAATAATTGGTGATAAAATTAAAAATCTTGAACCAATTTTTCTATTCTTAATTTGATCTACAATTTGAGTAACTGTTTGACTTTTAATTGGAAGTCCAGTTGCAGGTGAATAGGGCACCCCAATACGTGCAAATAATAATCTTAAGTAATCATAAACCTCTGTAACAGTTCCCACTGTAGATCTCGGGTTTTTAGAAGTTGTTTTTTGCTCAATTGAAATGGCAGGGCTCAGTCCTTCAATCAAATCAACATTAGGCTTTTGCATCATTTGAAGGAATTGTCTTGCATAAGCTGAGAGACTTTCGACATATCTTCGTTGACCTTCGGCATAAATCGTATCGAATGCTAACGATGATTTACCTGAACCAGAAAGGCCTGTGATAATAGTAAGTTTCTCTCTAGGTATTTTTACGTTAATATTTTTGAGATTGTGCTCTCTTGCTCCCTGAACTGAAATATTTTTGTTCATATTCTTCAATTAATCCTAATGGTCACTATTTAAAGATATCCTGTGAATAAAGTTATAGAATAGCCTTTTTTTATATACACTTACTTATTAACTAGTTAAATTAGTTTTTATGTCTTCCAGTCTCAACAAAGTAATGCTTATTGGCAACATAGGAGCAGATCCTGTAATCAGGCAAACACAGGATGGAAAAAGATTGGCGCAATTAAGTCTAGCTACGTCAGAGTCTTGGAAAGATAAGTCAACTGGTGAGAAAAAAGAAAAAACTAGCTGGCACAGAATAGTTATATTTAACGATGGTTTAGCAGGCGTTGTTGAGAGTTATGTTAAGAAAGGCTCAAAGCTGTATATAGAGGGACAATTACAAACTAGAAAATTCACAGATCAAAATGGTAATGAAAAATACACGACAGAAGTTATCTTGGGTAACTATAATGGTACATTAACCATGCTAGATTCTCGTGGCTCAGGCAGTTCTGAATCAATTTCTGATATGTCTTCCGACATGAATCAAGAGGCTATAGATTCATCCCCAGCAGACATTGATATCGACGATGAGATCCCTTTTTAAGAAGAATTTTTAATTCGAAAAACATACTTTTTTCTGCTATAATTTCATATATTTTTATAACAATTTAATGGCTATTTTTCCTAGTTTTCTAGGGAATATATCCTTCCTATAGGTTTTAAATTTGAGTGATTCTAAAGATCAAAATGAAGATCTGAAAACGCCTAAAGAGCAATCAATTATACCCATACTAATTGATACAGAAATGCAGAATTCATATCTGGATTATGCAATGAGTGTGATTGTCAGCAGGGCATTACCTGATGTTAGAGACGGACTAAAGCCTGTTCATCGCAGAATATTATATGCCATGCATGAGTCAGGCTATGAATGGAATAAGCAACACAGGAAAAGTGCAAGAGTAGTAGGAGATGTAATCGGTAAGTATCATCCTCATGGAGATCAGGCAGTCTACGATGCACTTGTAAGACTAGCTCAGGATTTTTCTATGAGCGCTACACTTATTGATGGTCAGGGTAACTTTGGTTCAATGGATGGAGATAAAGCAGCGGCAATGCGTTACACAGAAGTGCGCATGGCAAAGATCTCAAGTTTTCTTTTAGAAGATATTGAAAAAAATACAGTAGAGTTCAGGCCTAATTATGATGAGACAGAGAGCGAACCAACAGTTCTACCTGCAAAGTATCCGAATTTATTAGTGAATGGAGCTGGGGGTATAGCTGTAGGCATGGCTACAAATATCCTACCTCATAATTTAGGAGAGGTTGTTGACGCATGTAAGGCATTTTTAGAAGACGATCAAATTTCCTTTGAAAAAATAAATCAAATCATTAAGGGACCAGATTTTCCAACTGGTGGAACGATAATAGGAACCAGTGGTATTAAAGCTTCTCAATCTACAGGAAGGGGTTCCATCGTAGTTCAAGCCAAGTCGATGATTGAAGAGTTTAAAAATGACCGTGAAGCTATTATTTTCACTGAAATTCCTTATCAAGTTAACAAATCAGTCTTATTAGAAAAAATAGCTGAATTAGTACGAGATAAAAAAATAGAAGGTATTAGTGATTTGAGAGATGAGTCAGATCGCCAAGGTGTCCGAGTTGTTGTTGAGTTAAAAAAAGGCGTAATCGCTCAGGTTATACTTAATAAACTTTATAAGTTTACTTCATTGCAGAGTTCTTACGGGGTTAATTCTTTAGCCTTAACAAACGGAAAGCCAAAACTGATGAACATAAAAGAGTTCATTCATCATTTTGTGCACTTTAGGAAAGAGATTATTTCAAATAGGACAAGATATGATTTATCTAAAGCAAGAGACCGCGCTCACACTTTAATCGGGCTTGCAATAGCAGTAGCAAATGTTGACAGCATAATAGACATTATAAAATCCTCAAAAGATCCAAATGAAGCTAAGACATCTTTACTGAAAACTAAATGGAAGACAAAAGACATAATTGATCTTCTCAAAATTGTAGATGACCCTAGACAGGTTAAAAATGATAAAGAAGTTTATCTCACAGAGGAGCAAGCTAAAGCAATCTTAGAATTAAGACTTCAACGCCTTACGGCACTGGGAAAAGATGAGATAAAAGTTGAATTATCAGAATTATCAAAAAAAATTGGATATTTCTTGTCAGTGCTCAAAGATAACAGCGTATTGAAAAAGGTAATTAATGACGAGTTAGATTCAATTAAAGAACAATTTGATGTTCCACGTCGTACAGAAATAAATGAAGGCGAAGTATCCGAACTCGATCAAGAAGATTTAGTGCAACGAAGTGATATGGTTGTAAGTGTGACTAACTCTGGCTACATAAAAAGAGTCCCATTAAATATGTACAGAGCACAGAAAAGAGGCGGTAAGGGTAGAGCTGGCATGAAGACAAATGATGAAGATTTTGTGACTCAAGTTTTTACAGCAAGTACCCATGACAACATGCTCTTTTTTACTTCTAGTGGAATAGCATTCAAGCTCAAAACTTGGAAAATACCAGAATCTTCTCCTCAAGCAAAAGGCAAAGCAATTGTAAATCTATTGAACCTTAAAGAAAAAGATAGGCTTTCAAGTATACTTGTTTTACCAGAAATGAAAATGGACGAAGAAAGTGATTTTCTTGTCTTCGCTACAGCAGACGGAAGCATTAGAAAAAATAGTCTAGAAGATTTTAAACGCATACAAGCAAATGGTAAAATTGCGATGAAGCTTGCCGGCGACAATAGCATAGTTGGAGTAAAACTATGTACCAATGATGATGATATACTTCTTACAACAAAATTTGGAAAATGCATTAGGACGTCTGTTGAAAAACTTAGAACTACAAAAAGCAGGACATCAATGGGCGTAAGAGGGATTAAGTTAGTCAAGGGAGATGAAATTATTTCTATTTCAGTTATTTCACACACAGATACTACTTCCGGTGAGTCCAAAGCTTTTTTGAAAATGCGTTCTAAAGAAAAAGATAATGATGATCATATCGATAGTGACGACAGTGATAGTGATGCTTCTGAAGTGGAAGTAAAGTTGAGCAATGAACGATACGATGAAATGAAGGCTAAAGAACAGTTTATTTTAACGCTCACAGAAAACGGTTTTGGAAAACGCTCTTCTTCATATCAATTTAGAATATCAAACAGGGGCGGATCAGGTATTATGTGTATCGCTACATCTGATAGAAACGGAAATGTCCTGGCATCTTTCCCTGTTAACGATGACGATGACATAATGCTAATTACTAAATCTGGACAAGTTATTCGCTGTCCCGTTAAAGACGTTAGGGTAGCAGGAAGAAATACGCAGGGCGTTAGCATATTTAAAACTAATGATAATGAAAAAGTTGTTTCAGCATCGAGAGTTGAGATAGATAATTAATAAATTACTAGAGCTAAAATAATATTCGATATATAGTCCAGTCATGAACAGAACCGGCATATACCCTGGAAGTTTTGACCCTATTCACAAGGGACATATAGATATCATTAATAGAGCCACAAAGCTTGTGGATAAGCTTTATATTGCAGTTGCGGATAGCCCGCATAAAAAACCTTTATTCAATTTAGATGAAAGAAAAGAAATGATTGATGAGGAATTTTCGAGCAATAGTATTATTGAAGTAATTGCATTTGATAATCTTTTGATTGATCTTGCTAATTCATTAAATGCTGAAATTCTTATTAGAGGTTTAAGAGTAGTTTCAGATTTCGAATATGAATTTCAAATGCTAGGCATGAATAGACAACTTGACTCAAAGATTGAAACAGTTTTTTTAATGGCTGATGCACAGCGACAATCTATTTCGTCAAACTTTGTAAAAGAAATTGCGCGCTTAGGTGGAGATATTAGCAATTTTACTAATAAGTTTGTAGAGAGCAAACTTAAAGATAAATATAAGTAAGAATGAATTTCATAAAGATTATTTTTTCTTTATTTTTTTTAATAACAGCAGTTAATGCAGAAGGAGAATACATGTCTAAAGATCCTGAAAATACTATTCAGATTGAACTAACAAGCGGAAACGTAATAATAGAGTTAATGCCAGACATTGCACCCAACCATTCAACAAGGATTAAAGAACTTGCAAGAGAAGGTTTTTACGATGGAGTTCCCTTTCATAGGGTAATTGAAGGTTTTATGGCACAAACAGGTGATGGAGAAAATAGAAATGGAACAGGCGGTTCCGATAAACCTGATTTAAAAAATGAATTTAGCAATACTTCTCATTTAAGAGGTACTGTTTCAATGGCAAGAACTGCTGATCCAGACTCTGCTAACAGCCAATTTTTTATTTGCTTTGATGCGGCTCCTCACTTAGATGGACAATACACTGTATTCGGGCAAGTAATTGAAGGAATGGAGTTTGTTGATGGCTTGAAAAGAGGTGCACCTGGATCTGGGACCGTAGATGATCCTGATGAAATGGTTTCAGTAAAGGTTCTTGCTGATCTTTGAGCAATGAAACTAAGTCATTATGACTTTGATCTACCTGATGAGTTGATTGCGGATAGGCCTTGCAGTCCTAGACAAGAGTCGAAGATGCTAGTTTGCAATAATTCATATATTGATACAAGTTTCTCTAATTTTTTAGATTATGTTGGGGTAAAAGACCTAGTTGTCATAAACAATACTAGAGTAATTCCAATACTTCTCAAAGGGCAAAGCAATGGAATAAATTTTCTTATAACATTACACAAAAATATAGGAGACACGAAGTGGCTTGCATTTGCAAAACCAGGAAAAAAAATAAGCGTTGGGCAAAACATTCAATTTAATAAATACATCACATGTATTGTTACTGAAAAACTTACATATGGAGAAATTGAAGTAGAATTTGATTGTTCAAAGAAAGAATTTGACAAATTTATAGAAGATGAGGGAAGCATGCCCTTACCACCCTATATACAAAAAAAAAGACAAAGTGATTCTAAGGATTTCAATGATTATCAAACTGTCTATGCAACTGAAAAGGGCTCAATTGCCGCTCCAACTGCAGGTCTGCATTTCAATGACGCTATGATTAATCATCTTAAAAAAAACAATCAACTAATTGAAGTAACTCTTCATGTAGGGGCGGGTACATTCTTACCCATAAGGAATGATGATTTAAGTTTGCATAAAATGCATTCAGAACATGGAACAATTAGCCAAAAAAGCGCTGATCGAATAAGAGAATGTAAATTGAATGGAGGAAAGATTATATCTGTAGGTACCACAACATTAAGACTCTTAGAAAGCGCAGTTGTAAATAGTGAAATTAATAAATTTATGGGAGAAACGGATATATTTATTAAACCAGGTTATAAATTTAAAGTTGTAGATATATTATTAACAAATTTTCATTTACCTAAATCAACATTGCTATTACTTATTTCTGCATTTAGTGGAACCAAAGAGATAAAAAATATGTACAACCATGCAATAAAAAATAATTATCGTTTTTTTTCATATGGAGACGTAAGTTTACTATATAAAAATGACTGATTTTCAGATTACCCATAAAGATGGCAATGCCCGTAGAGGTAAACTAAATACAAAAAATGGCGTTATTAATACACCTGCGTTCATGCCCGTTGGAACTGCGGCAACAGTAAAAGCTATATTTACAAAAGATTTATACGAAACGAACTCGGAAATAATATTAGGAAACACGTATCACTTAATGCTAAGACCTGGATCCGCTCAAATTAAAGAATTTGGAGGTCTTCATAAATTTATGAATTGGAATAAACCCATTTTAACTGACTCTGGCGGTTATCAAGTATATTCATTGTCAAATCTTAGAAAGTTATCAGAAGAGGGTGTTGAGTTCTCATCACACATTGATGGAACGAAAATATTTGTCTCACCTGAAAAATCTATTGAGATACAAACTGATTTAAACTCAGATATAGTTATGGCATTTGATGAGTGTACTCCATATCCAGCTGAGTATGACGAAGCAAAAAAATCGATGGAATTGTCAATGAGGTGGGCAGGTAGGAGTAAGGAGTATTTTAAAGATCATAATACAAATAAATTGTTTGGCATTGTTCAAGGAAGTACTTACGAAGACTTAAGGCATCAGTCTGCTAGTTCATTAAGTGATATTGGATTTGATGGTTACGCAGTTGGAGGTTTAGCTGTTGGAGAAACTCAAACTCAAATGTTCGATGTGCTAGATTATACGGTTTCACAGCTTCCAATCGAAAAACCTCATTATTTAATGGGGGTAGGCAAGCCTGATGATATTATTGGAAGTGTTGCTCGTGGTATTGATATGTTTGATTGCGTATTACCAACGCGCAATGGACGAAATGGACAGGCTTTTACGAAATCAGGACCAATAAATATAAGAAATGCTAAATATAAAAGTTTAGATGAACCAATTGATCCAGAAAGTAATAATCCTATTTGTAGAGATTACTCTGCTGGCTATATCCATCATTTATTTAATGCAAAAGAAATGTTAGGAGGCATGCTCTTGTCTTTACATAATATATATTTTTATCAAGAAATGATGAGCAATATAAGAACTTCAATTGAAAATAATGAATTTAAAAAATTTAAAGATCATTTTTTATCAATATACTTAGATTAAGTTACTTCCCTATAAATTTTGCTTTCTGTTTTTGGATAAATGACATTACACCAATTTTACTATCTTCAGTTTTTCCTGCAATAGTTTGCGCCTTACTTTCAGCTGAAATCTGCTCTTCAAATGTATTTGCAAAGCTGTCCCAATATAGTTGTTTCATTAACCCTAGTGCAACTGTAGGCCCTTCTGCAAGATTAGTCGCAGCATCCATTACGGTTGGCATTAATTTATCGTCTTCAACTACATGATTAATCAATCCCCAATCAAGGGCCTTTTCAGCTGCAACTTTTTCACCAATCAATGAAAATTCTAATGCACGAGCCATGCCTATTTTTCTTGGTATTACAAATGTCGAGCTAGCATCTGGCACTAGTCCAATAAATTTAAATGCTTGATAAAAATACGAAGACTTGGCTGCATAGACTATATCGCCAAAAATACCAAGAGAGCATCCTGCGCCTGCAGCTACTCCATTAACAGCAGTTATAAGAGGTATCTTCAAATTCTTTAAATCAATTAAAAAGGGATGGTAATATTCCTCAAGAGCTTTTCCAGGGTCAACATCGTCAAAACTAGATTTTCCAGCGCCCTCAACCAAATTCGCGCCAGCACAAAAACCCCTTCCTGATCCAGTAATAACAAGACATCTAACGTCTGTTTTTCCTTCGTTTATAAGTTTAATTTTCTCATGCAATTGAGAAATCATATCTAATGATAATGCATTAAGCCTATCTGGATCGTTTAGAGACAAAACAGCAACATTTTTTTTAACCTCGTATCTTATCATTTCAGTCATTAAAATAGTATAGACCTATAAGACAATACAAAAAAGTATATTTTTTTAGATTAATTGATATAAGATCGCAAAGAGGATTTTTTATGGGACTTGGTGGAGTAGGAATCGATGGAACGTATCCAGAAGTAAGTAAGGACTTAATGCTTTCTAAATTAAGTGTATTAAAAGATCAATTTAAAGAAAATTATAATCCAGATATCAAAGTTAGAGTAGACAGAATTAAAAGACTTCAACTATTAGTCGAAGAAAATATGGACTCTTTTCATAAAGCTCTTCAATCTGATTTTGGCAGTAGACACGAGCAAATGAGCTTGTTATCTGATACTTTACCAGTAATTAATAATGCAAAAGATGCATTAAAAAATATTCATAAATGGATGAAGCCAGAAAAAAGAAAACCTAACTTTCCACTTGGACTGTTAGGTGCAAAAGCATATATCCAGTTTCAGCCATACGGAGTAGTAGGCATAATTTCTCCCTGGAACTTTCCTTTAATTTTAAGTATTGCTCCATTAGTTGAAGTTTTAGCTGCAGGCAATAATGCTATGATGAAGCTATCAGAATTTGTTCCTGCAACCTCAGAATTAACCGAAGAACTAATTTCAAAATACTTTAATGAAAAAGAAGTAGTAGTTATAAATGGTGGACCTAAAACATCACAGGAATTTTCAAGCTTGCCCTTTGATCATCTTCTTTTTACAGGATCAACAGCCGTTGCAAGAAAAGTTGCACTAAGTGCAGCTGAGAATTTAGTGCCTCTTACATTAGAGCTAGGCGGTAAATCCCCATCAATTATTAGTCAAAATGCAAAAATAAAAAAAACAGTTGATCAAATAATGACTGGTAAACTTTTGAATTCAGGACAAATTTGTATATCACCTGATTATGTGTTTGCACCTTCTGATAAGGTTTCAGAGTTTGTTGAGTATGCAAAAAATCATGTAAGTGAGAGGTATCCGACAATTAAAAATAATCCTGATTATACATCAATAATTCATCTGAATCATTATGATCGCTTGAATAATCTTATTAATGATGCAAGAGAGAAGGGGGCTGAAATTATTGAAATTAATCCAGCAAATGAGGATTTATCACAGCAGCAATATCACAAAATTGCTCCTACATTGGTTCTTAATCCCACTGACGACATGAAAATAATGCAAGAAGAAATATTTGGCCCACTCTTACCTGTAAAGACATATAATAATTTTAGTGACGTAATCTCATACGTAAATAAATTGCCGAAGGCACTTGCACTTTATTATTTTGGAAATGAAAAAAGTGAGATTGATGAGCTATTAAACAAAACAAGTTCAGGTCAAATAGCTATCAATGACCTTATTTCACAATTTGCAATGCATGATCTACCATTTGGTGGTGTTGGCCCTAGTGGAATGGGGTCTTATCATGGATATGATGGATTTAAAAATTTCAGTCATAAAAGAGCGGTACTTAAGGGTCAAAACTTGATTGATGCTGCAAAACTTATAACAGCACCCTTCAACGAAAAAACTGAAAAAAATATTAGAAATCTTACTTAAAGAATATTTTCTGCCGAAATACTTTTAGAATTATCTATTATAAATTTGAACCTAAGCTCTGGCCTTTTCCCCATGAGAGCCTCTACGGATTTCTTTGTTTTATTTTTATCTTTTGGTGCAATTTGGACTTTTAATAAAGTTCTGTTCTCTGGCGACATTGTTGTTTCCTTTAATTGCGCGGGCATCATTTCTCCTAAGCCTTTAAATCTATTTATCATAACTTCACCACCCTTAAACTCAGACTTTATGATTTGGTCCCGATGTTTATCATCTACGGCGTATAATATTTTAGAACCCTTAGATATTTTAAATAGTGGAGGTACAGAAAGATATAAATGGCCCTCATCGATCAATTTAGGGAATTCTTTATAAAAGAAAGACATCAATAATGTTGATATATGGGCACCATCAACATCAGCATCTGTCATTATAATGATTTTCTCATACCTGATATCTTTTGAATTAAATTTTTCGCCTCTCTTGCAACCAATGGCTTGCACTAAATCAATAATTTCTTGATTAGCGTTAATTTTTTCTCTCCCTGCACTTACTACGTTTAATATTTTTCCTCTCAATGGTAAAATAGCTTGGGTTTTACGATCTCTTGCTTGTTTCGCTGACCCTCCAGCAGAATCTCCTTCTACTAAAAATATTTCTGTTCCTTTATTGCCGTCTATTGAGCAATCAGCTAGTTTCCCCGGCAAAGTTGTCTTTTTTCTTTTTATATTTTTATCAATTATTTGATTTGATCTGTTCTGAAGTCGTAATTGAGATCTGTTGAAAGCATATAGGAATAATTCCTCAGCTGATTTTGTTTTTGAAGTAAGCCATTGTTCAAATAATATTTTAATTTTGCTCTCTATCTTTCTTCCCGGTTCAATACTGGATAGTTTTTCCTTCGTTTGCCCTTGAAATTCTGGGTTTTCAAGAAATACAGATAGAATAGAAGCTGAAGATCCAAATAGATCTTCCTGATTTATCTGCGATGATTTTTTTTCGTATTTTAATTTTGAAAACTCTTTAAAGGCTTTAAATACACCTGTTTTGAATCCACTTTCATGCGTTCCCCCCATAGGCGTTTTTATTGTATTGCAATATGACTCATTTATCGGTTCCATGGCATCAAACCAATTGACAATTCCTTCTATCTTTCCGTCTTCGTCACTAATTTTTGTATTAAAATAAAAGGGATCTTCAAATATTGGATCTTGCGGTGAACACAAGCTATGAAGATAATCCTTTATCCCATCTGAATAGTGTAGTTTATCCTTAAGGGGCACATTCTTTTTTGAAACAGATTTATCACAAGACCAATGAATCTCAACATCGGGTATCAAATAAGCTTTTGCTTTGGCCATATTATAAATAATCGAAGCATCGAAATAGGCGTCATCACCAAATATTTCAGTATCTGGAGAAAAAACTATTCTTGTACCTTTTTTCAATGAGCCTTTTGAGGAAGATTTTAATTTTGTTTTAGGATTGCCTTGTTGGTAAACTTGTGAGAAATATTTTTTATCTCTCGCAATTTCAAGGGTTAATTTTTTCGAAAGGGCATTAACTACTGAAATGCCAACGCCATGTAACCCTCCTGATGTTTTATAGCTGTTGTTAGAAAATTTTCCTCCTGAATGAAGTGTAGTCATAATGACTTCGGCGGCAGGTATTTTGAATTTAGGATGCTTGTCGACTGGAATGCCTCTTCCATTATCAGATATTTCTATAGTAGAGTTATTTTTTAGGTTTATTTCTACTTTGTTAGCATGACCAGCTACTACTTCATCCATTGAATTGTCAAGTACCTCACTTACTAGGTGATGCATCGCTAAAATGTCAGTACCGCCAATATACATGCCCGGTCTTTTTCTAACTGGCTCTAACCCCTCAAGGACCTCAATATCCTTTGCTGTATAACTTTTACTTGATTTGCTAACTATTTTATTTTTTAGCTTGTCTTTTTTAGGTAACTTTTTCTTGATATTTTTTTTAATCATGGCCAGCTCTATTGTTTATAAGATTCTTTACATTGTGTAATATTTTATTAGTCTAACGACATGAAATTATTAGAGTTTTACTATGCCAGTCATTGAGTCAAAAATCATGATCAATTCAAAATCTTTTAAGAAGAACCAGCAGGATCATGCAAAATTAATAGATGAAGTCAGAACTTTAGAGAAAAAAATTGCCGATAACTCAGCCAGATCAAAAGATAAGTTTGAAAAAAGGGGCCAACTATTGCCTCGAGATAGACTTAAAAAACTACTTGATCCTGGAAGCTTTTGGCTTCCGCTGTCAACTTTAGCTGGCTACAAGATTGGCGATGATGATGGAGAAAAGAGTATTGGTTGGGGCAATGGCATTGGAGGTATAGGTTATGTATCAGGAGTAAGATGCATGATTGGTGTATCAGATGCAGGTATCAAAGGCGGAAGTAGTTCAGCTATGGGTGTTGAAAAAGGACTAAGAGGCGCACAGATGATTTTTGAAAACAAATTGCCTTTTATACAATTAATTGAAAGCGCAGGAGCCAATTTGCTTCGACAAACAGATATGTTTATTAAAGGTGGAAGAAGCTTTGCAAATTTAGCAAAAATGTCTGCCATGGGAATCCCAACAATAGGTGTAGTACACGGTTCATCGACTGCCGGTGGAGCATATCAAACGGGTTTATCTGATTACATAATAGTAGTTAAAGAAAGATCTAAGATATTTCTTGCAGGACCACCTCTTCTTAGAGCTTCGCTGGGTGAAATAGCAACTGATGAAGAAATTGGTGGAGCAGATTTACATTATGCAGTATCTGGCCTTGCAGAATACATGGCTAAAGATGATGCTCACGCAATTGAGATTGCTCGTGACGTTATGAAAAATATTGGATGGGATAATGATTTTGAAACTACGCAAAAGAATGATTACAAGGAACCAATTTACTCACCCGATGAACTAACAGGTGTGGTTCCAGTTGACTACAAGTCTCCTTATGACTGCCGAGAAGTAATAGCAAGAATTACTGATGGATCTGAATTTTTAGAGTTTAAAGAAGGTTGGGGTAAAACTTTGATTACGGGGCATGCTAGTATTCATGGGTACAAAGTCGGTATTCTAGCAAATAATGGTCCTATATTTTCTGAAAGTGCAAACAAGGCGACACAATTCATCCAGATTTGCTCCCAGTCAAATACCCCACTTATTTTTTTACAAAATATCACTGGTTTTATGGTTGGGACAAAAGAAGAAGCAAAAGGAATGATCAGACATGGATCAAAAATGATACAGGCAGTTACAAACTGCACGGTTCCAAAGATAACCTTAAGAATAGGAGCATCTTTTGGTGCAGGTGAATATGGAATGGCCGGAAGATCTTATGATCCAAGATTCTTATTTTCATGGCCAAATGCAAAGATGAGTGTAATGGGTGGCGAGCAAGCCGCAAGAACTATGGCTCAGGTAGCCATGGAGGGAGCTGAAAAAAAAGGGATGGACCCTAAAAAAATATATGGAGAAAATCTTGAGATGTTAGAAGGCATGAAGACAAAAATAATTGACCAATACCGTGAAGAGGGTGAAGCAATTTTTTGTTCTGCTAGACTATGGGATGACGGAATAATTGACCCAAGAGATACAAGAAAAATATTAGGTGAATGTTTAAATATCATTAGTGATGGAGATAAAAGAGAATTAAAGCCAAATACATTTGGCGTAGCGAGAATGTAATTAGTTTTTTCCCGGCAATATATCTAAATACTTTGAAATAATTCCAAGCATTACTTCATCGGAACCACCACCGATTGATCCAAGGCGTCCATCCCTGTAAGCGCGAGAGATAGGAGTTTCATCCATAAAACCCATTCCACCCCAAAACTGAAGACATTCGTCATTTACTTTTCGTGCAAGCCGAGTTGATTTTAATTTTGACATAGAAGCTAGTTTTGTACAATCGCCTCCGTTGACATGAATATCAATACCTTTCCAGGTTAATGCCTTGAGAGCTTCAACTTCTGTCATGAGTTCAGCTAATTTAAAATGAACTACCTGGTTATCGAGGATTGGTTTGCCGAATGTTTTTCTTTGTCTTGTGTAATCAATTGTTTGATTAATAGCTAGTTCACATGATGTGTAGTTTGCTATAGCGGCGTATAATCTTTCTTCTTGAAATTGCATCATTTGATATACAAAGCCTTTGCCTTCTTCTCCCACTAAATAGCTTTGAGGGACCCTAACATCCTCAAAAAATATTTCTGCTGTATCAGAGGAATGCATTCCCATTTTTTTTAATTTTCTATTTATGGTTACCCCTTTAGCACGTTTCCCATTTTCTTTAAGAGGTACACATATAAGAGATTTATTTAAATGTTTATTTTTTGCAACGTTATCAGTATTCGCGAGCATACACATCCAGTCAGCTTGAGTGCCACTTGTTATCCACATTTTTGATCCATTGATAACATAGTCATCCCCATCTTTTACAGCATGCGTTTTAATTGCGGCAACATCTGAACCAGCACTGGGCTCTGAGACGCCGAGGCAAGATACAAAGTCACCAGAAATCGATGGCTTAAGAAACTGTTCACAGACTTCCTCGCTGCCAAATCTTGCAAGAGCCGGTGTTGACATATCAGTTTGCACACCGATTGCCATGGGTACTCCGCCGCATTTAATGTGAGCCATGGCTTCATTTAAAACAGCGCCGTATGAGTAATCTAAGCCAGCACCACCGTATTGTTCAGGTTTTGTAACCCCTAGGAAACCTTGGTCACCAAGTTTTTTGAAAAGATCATGTGCAGGGAATATTTCATTTTCTTCCCATTCGTCTACATGTGGATTTATTTCTTCTTCAACAAATCTGAGGGCAGACCTTTTTAATTCCTCGTGTTCTGTAGTTAATTCCATTTTTTAATTCCTTTAAGTAACAATAAATTAACGTTATTTAAGAAAATTTCAATAATTACATAAATAATCAAACGCTGAAATAGTTTTTAAATTCAATTGGGTGAGGGGAATGCTCTAGGTCGTACACTTCTTCCATTTTTAGTTCAATATACCCATCAATTTGATCATTTGTGAATACGCCGCCTTCAGTTAAAAAATCCCTATCTCCGTCAACAGAATCTAGAGCTTCTCTCAAAGATCCACATACAGTTGGTAATTTTTTTATTTCAGCATCCGAAAGCTCATAGAGATCTTCATCTGCTGCTTTTCCTGGATCAATTTTATTTTTTATACCATCCATTCCAGCCATCAGCATTGCAGAAAAAGCTAAGTAAGGATTTGCTGAAGGATCAGGAAATCTTACTTCTACTCTTTTACCTTTAGGGCTATCAGATACTGGTATTCTGCATGATGCAGACCTGTTTCTCGCTGAGTAAACTAATATTACTGGGGCTTCAAATCCAGGTATTAATCTTTTGTAACTATTAGTACTTGCGTTTGTAAATGCGTTAAGGGCCTTACCATGTTTTATTATTCCGCCAATATAGTTTAAAGCCATATCTGAAAGTCCTGCATATTTATCTCCTGCAAATAAAGGCTCTCCATTTTTCCAAATTGATTGATGTGTATGCATGCCTGTACCATTATCGCCTTTAACAGGCTTAGGCATAAATGTTGCAGTTTTCCCAAAAGCGTTTGCAACCATGTGAACACCGTACTTATAAAGCTGCATTGCATCACCTTGTTTGAGCAAGGTATCAAATAGAAGGCCTAATTCATGTTGACTTGGCGCAACCTCGTGATGATGTTTTTCCATTTTTAACCCTAAGTTTTTTAACTCTTCAAGAAATTCTGTTCTTAGATCTTGAGCGCTATCAACAGGAGGTACTGGAAAGTAGCCACCCTTTATCCCTGGCCTATGAGCTAAATTGCCACTTTCATAATTTTTTCCTGAGTTATAAGGTCCTTCAGTGCTATCAATTTCAAACATTGATTTATTCATATCAACTTGAAATTTAACATCATCAAATACAAAAAATTCTGCCTCTGGTCCAATATAAACAGTATCGCCAACACCACTGCTTTTAACAAATTCTTCCGCTTTTCTTGCAGTGCTTCTTGGGTCTCTTTCGTAGGACTCTTTAGTTATTGCATCAAGAATATCACAGAACACCATCATTGTTGGTTGAGCTGTAAACGGGTCCATCACTGTAGTTGATAAGTCGGGCCTAAGCACCATGTCTGACTCATTGATGGCCTTCCAACCAGCTATTGAAGATCCGTCAAAAAAAACACCTTCGTTCAGCAAGCTTTCATCTACTACTGAACAATCCATCGTCAAGTGTTGAAGCTTGCCCCTAGGGTCTGTAAACCTTAAGTCTAAATACTTAACACCATTGTCTCTAATTTTTTTTAATACGTCGTTTACCGTCGTCATTAAAGCATTCCCCTATACATTTACTCAGTAAATGAATTAACACATTTACTGAGCTAATGTCTAGTTAGTTAATGACTACTTGGTTAATGTTCCAACAATATGAGCAAGTATTTTGTATGGATCTGCATTAGAAGCCGGTCTTCTGTCTTCTAAATACCCATTCCAATTATGCTCAACGGTATAAACAGGAATTCTTATACTTGCGCCCCTGTCACTAACGCCATATGAGAATTGGTCAATGCTCTGCGTTTCATGGAGACCAGTAAGCCTCATGTCATTGTCTGATCCGTAGGCTGCAATCCCTTCTTGATGAACCTTACCTAATTTATCACACATAGAGGAAAATAGTTCTTCTGAACCGCCAGTACGCATTTGCTCATTTGAGAAATTGGTATGCATTCCTGAGCCATTCCAGTCGCCAGTTTTTGGCTTGGGATGAATATTGACACCCACACCGTGTTCTTCGGCGATTTTAAATAATAGGTAACGACTAATCCATAAATCATCTGCTGCTTTAATCCCTTTTCCAAAACATTGGTATTCCCATTGTCCAAGAGCAACTTCAGCATTTGTTCCAGTTAAAGTAATCCCAAGGTCTATGCACGCTTTTAAGTGCGCATCAGATATTTTTCTTCCAACAACATTACCTGCACCAACGCCACAATAGTACTCCCCTTGTTCTCTTGGAGTTCCATCTTCCCATCCAAGTGGCTCGCCAGTTTTAGGGTCAGTGAAAAAAAATTCTTGTTCAAAACCAAACCACCATTCATCAGTTACCACCTCAGCTGCCGCTGCTCGAAAGTTTGAAGGGTGAGTTGTATGATCAGCTGCTTGAACTTGCGTCATGACCAAATCATGGCCATTAGGATTTGTATAAGTTTGAACAGGAAGTAAAAGACAATCTGAACTTCCACCCTCAGCTTGTTGCGTTGACGAGCCATCAAATGACCAATCGGGCGCAGTCGTTTCACTAGTTGCTTTTACTTTACTCCTCATAAATGGTTCAGGCTTATAACCATCTAACCATATGTATTCGTATGTTTTAATATCTGACATTTAAATTTCCCTTTCTTAACAAATTTTACAATGCGTCAGAACCAGTCTCTCCAGTTCTTATTCTTAAGACTGTATCTATTGTTGATACAAAGATTTTACCATCACCAATTCTATTGGTGTTAGCTGAAGCCCTTATTGCCTCAACAGCTGTATCAACTAAGTCATCTTGTAAAATTATTTCTAATTTTATTTTTGGAAGGAAATCTCCATATTCAACACCAGTATTGACCTCAGTAAATCCTCGCTGCCTACCTAATCCCTTTGCTTCAGTCATAGTAATCCCTCTTACGCCAACTTTCTCCAGGGCTTCCTTTACTTCATCTATTTTAAAAGGTTTTATTACAGCTTCTATTTTCTTCATTAAGTAAACTTTAATTAGTGTTTTTATTTGTTTAATTTCCTGAAGGAAACTAAAATTAATGCTAGATTATATACATAATGATCATATGCCAAAATGACAATGATCGAGAAATGTAATTAAAAAATATTATAAAAATATTCATGCAATTCATAAGTTTATATAAATATCTTAAAGTATGACGGAATATATTCTTACTAGCAAAGAAATGTCAATTGCGGATGAACTAACAATAAAGAGTGGAATTAGTAGTAAGAAATTAATGTTACAAGCTGGTACAAGTGTTTTTAAAAATCTACCAATTAATGGGAATGCAAAAGCTCTTGTTGTTTGTGGTCCAGGAAATAACGGTGGTGATGGATATGTAATTGCTAAGCTTTTAAATAATGCAGGCAAAAAGGTAAATGTTTTATCATTTGATGATGGTAAAAAATTATCCAATGATAATCAGTTCTATAAAGACAAGTTGGACGATAATTTATTCATTCAACACTCAGCTGATCTCTCTCAGTATGATTATGTTGTTGATGGAATTTTTGGTACTGGATTATCAAGAAAACTTCCAGAAAATATAATTGATTTCATAAATAAGATTAACATGTCAAAGTTAGATGTTTATGCAATTGATGTGCCTACAGGGATAAATAGTGATACTTCTGAAATTTATGGAGTATGTTTTAAATGTAAAAAAACTATTACATTTTTTAATAAGAAAATATGTCACTTTTTGCATCCAGGTAAAGAATATTGTGGGAGTGTAGTAGTTGAAGATATTGGAATAAAAGAAAATGTATTAAAAAAAATTATGCCTAAAATAAAAAAAAATGAACCGTCACTGTGGATTGATCAATTTCCCTTTCCCATATCAAGTGACCATAAGTATTCAAGAGGAATGCTAGTTATTAATACTGGTCCAAAATATCAAACTGGAGCAGCTCGATTAGCTGGTCGGTCCGCTTTGAGAGTCGGTGCAGGAGCAGTAACTATGGTCTGTGATGAGGAAACGGCAGAAATATTAGAACCGCAAATCTCAGTAGAATTATTATCTGTAATAAAAGAAAAAAATGATTTTCAAAAACTCCTTAAAGATAAAAGGGTCTCAAGCGTACTCATAGGACCTGGAAATGGTGTGAATGACGAAACAAAAGCTAGAACTTTAATGGCATTAGCTTTTGTAGATAACTGTGTGATAGATGCAGATGCAATTACGTGCTTTGAAAATAATCCAACCGAGCTGTTTATTGATACTTATCCACATACAATACTAACCCCTCATGAGGGAGAATTTAAAAGACTATTCGGTGAAGATATTGCATCAATGAACGATAAAGTTCTTAGATGCATTGAAGCAGCAAAGTTAGCTGGAAGTATAGTTTTACTAAAAGGTGCAGATACAGTTATAGCTAGCCCAAACGGTAATGTTGTAATAAATTCTAGCGAAGCTCCATATTTAGCAACCGCTGGGTCTGGTGACGTTTTAGCAGGAATAATAGCCTCACTAGTTGGAGAAAATAAAATGAAGGCCTTTGATGCCGCTTGTGCTGGCGCATGGATACATTCGAAATTAGGTGAATACTTAGGCCCGGGTCTTATTGCAGAAGATCTTGTAGATAATATTCCTTATATTATAAAGAAACTAGCAAACTATGAGATATAAAAATGTACACTAGATTCTTAATAATATTTTTTTTGCTAAGCTTTAATGTAGCTGCGAATGGATATCAGCCTTTTATAGAAACTAATGTCAAAACGGCCAAAACTCTTTTCACTGGAACTATACTAAAGGAAAAAGAAAATAATAAATTATTTGCATATTTTGGAATTCCCTACGCACAGCCTCCTGTCGATACACTTAGATGGAAGGCGCCAAGAAATATAGTGATGCAAGAAAAAGTAAAATCTGCAACTAAAAGACCTAATCGATGCCCTCAATTAGCTGGAACAATAGACTCAATTGAAGAGGGTTTTACAGTAGGAGAAATAATAGGAAGTGAAGATTGTTTATATTTAAATGTGTTTCTCTCTGAGAAAGCACGTAATTCTAAAAATAAACTACCTGTTATGGTTTGGGTTCATGGAGGTTCAAATGTATCCGGGCATGGAACAGATGAAAGATATACAGATGGTGACTTTGTTTTAGATCACGAAATAATATTAGTAACTATTAATTACAGACTTGGTCCATTTGGGTGGTTCTATAATTCAGCTATAAATAAAAACACCAACAATCCTCTTGATGCATCGGGTAATTATGGAACCCTTGATATAATGAAATCATTGGAATGGGTTAATGAAAATATTAGCTATTTTGGAGGAGATCAAAATAATATCACAATTTTTGGAGAATCGGCTGGAGCTAGAAATATAAATTCATTAATGATTTCACCACTTGGAGAAAATTTATTTTCAAAGGCAATCTCACAAAGTGGCTATTTAGTATCTGATGATTTAAACACAGCTGAAAACGATTATGAAGTAGGGTCAAATTCACTACTGGAAACCTTGTCAGAAAGAAGAAAATTAACTTTTACCGATGATCTTGAAAAGCAAAGCTTCCTTTATTCATTATCAATTGATGACATTCTTAACTTTTATAGAAGATCAGCGGATCAAAATAACCTTGTTGATGTTCCCAATATTCTTCCCGATGGTCATGTAATTCCTTATCAGGGACTGTATAAATCATTTGAGTCAAAAAAAATGCATAATAAGCCAATCATTTTTGGAAGTACGCGCGATGAAGAAAAATTATTTATGGTTTTTGATGAACATTTTGTAAATAGACCGCTTAGCTTTTTATCTTGGATAGATCCTAGGTTAGATTTTTATATAAAACCTAAAGACTCTCAGTATTACGATATTTATGCGAAGTATATGACACAGGCAACTACTCTTGGTGCAACGCATTTACCTTCTAGATTTGCATCAACTAAGAATACATTTCCAGTTTATGCTTATCGTTTTGACTGGGACGAAGAGCCAGGAGATTGGTCATTTTTAATTGGCGCAGGACACGCTATGGAATTGGGATTTTTATTTAAATCTACCGCTTTTATGGATGAAGAAAAAACCTCAATAGCGAAATTACTATACGACACTAATAAAGCTGATACAGACACACAGCTTGCTAATGAAATGGGTAAATATTGGGTAAACTTTGCTTACGATAGTGATCCAAATAGCAATCCATATGTAATGAAAAACAAATGGCTTGAATGGAGCACTGAAACAAATGAGGAGAGGTATCTCGTATTGGACACATATAATGATAAAGGAATTCGTATGTACAAAGCGGAGTTAACAGAAAATTCGATACTTCAAGGTCTTGAGTCAGAGAATATATCAATTAGTAAAAAATGTTACGTTATTAGCAGTTTATTTGAAAGAAGTGGGGTTGGAGTAGTAAGGACCAGAACTACATTAAGCAATGACGAAATAGTAAGAATTTACGAAACTTTTATGAATGGCAAATGTAAGGACTAGACCTTCGTCAATTCAATTCTGTAATTATCAACAGTATTTATTTCTTGAATACCATCAATGTGCATTTTAAATTTTTTATATTCTTTTTTTTCTTTCACTACTTTTCGCGCTTCTTTTTCATCTTTTGCACAAACAAAAATATTGGCATGACCCTCATAAAAGCCTTCTGAAATATTAGGATCATAGAAACCTGTATGGACTTGAAATAATTTCATACTATTTAATAATTAGATCATGAAAAAAGAAAACTTACCATCTAAAATATGTCCAGTATGCAATAGACCTTTTAACTGGAGAAAAAAATGGAGATTGAACTGGGATCGAGTTGTTTACTGTTCAAAAAAATGTGCAGGAATTAAGAAAGATTAAACAATGTTTCTTTTTTTACCTTTATAAAAAGAATTTATATTTTCTATTAATTGATTAATTGCACCTTGAAGTGTTTCTTGTGATGCCCAAGCAGTATGAGGTGTCCAAATAAAATTAGCTTTATTTAGAATGCTATAGTAAGCGTGTGATGGATTAGGAGGCTCAGTAGTTGTTACGTCTATTCCTGCACCTGCAATGATCTTTTGTTTTAATGCTTTTGTTAAATCTACTTCATTAACAATGCCACCTCTAGCAGTATTTATTAAAATCAAGTTATGCTTCATTAATTTAAGTTCTTTAATTGTAATTAGGTTCAGTGTATTACGATTTAATGGGCAATGTATTGAAATATAATCAAGCGATGAAATAAATTTTTTAAATTCAATTCCGTTGTATTTTTTAACTGAAAAAAATTTAACTTTCATTCCAAAAGCTTTTGCTAATTTACCAACTTTTATACCTACAGATCCTTTACCAATAATTCCTAATGTCTTATCGTTCAGGTCATTTATTTCTCTACTTAGCAATGCAAATACTTTTCTCCTTTGCCAAATCTTTTTATTAATATCTCTTTCTAGGCCCTTAATGTTTTTAGACAAAGCAAGCATAAGCGTTAAAACATGTTCAGCTACAGACACAGAAGCATAATTGCGCAGGTTGCAAACCGTGATATTGTGTGCCTTACAATAATCTAAGTCTATTATATTTGTCCCAGTTGCGGTTATGGCAATCAGCTCTAAATCTTTTGCAGATTTTAAGTTAGATTTGTTTAGTTCTATTTTGTTTGTAATAACTATATTCGCTTTATTAATCCTTTCTTTAACTTCTGCTTTTTTTGTAAATTTATAGTTCTTCCAAGTATGGTTAAAACTAAGTTTGGGAAATAAGATATTTGATGGGAATGTTGAACTATCTAGAAATACGATATTTTTCTTCATAATTATTCAGCAAAACTATAGCATCAAATTAGAATATTTTACTGTAAACATCTAAAAAATAGTCTATTTTGCATTTTCTATTAATCGCGGATATGGTGGAATTGGTAGACACGCTGGTTTTAGGTACCAGTGAGGCAACTCATGGGGGTTCGAGTCCCTCTATCCGCACCATAAAAAGAATATGAATTATAAAGAAACATTAAATAAAGGACTTAAAAGAGGTTACGAATTCACTGTTGCTGCAGACGTTTATAATAAAAGTCTCGATGCAAAAATTGAAGAGATAAAAAAAACTATAAAAGTCGATGGATTTAGGCCAGGTAAAGTTCCAAACAATATTATCATGCAAAAGCATGGTGAAGCTATCAATGCAGAAGTACTCAATGCTGTAGTTAATGAAAATGTTTCAAAAATCATTCAAGAAAATAAACATAGACCTGTATCACAACCAAAAGTAGATTTTAAAAATGAAAAAGACAATAAGCCGAATGAAGATAAAGTTTTCAAAATAGAGTTTGAACTATTTCCTGAAATTGAAATTGCTAAATTTGATAAGATTGAAATTGAGTCTACCAGTGTAAAGCTCGATAAAAAAGAAATTGATAAGCGAATAGAAATGATCGCTAAGTCTCAAAGAACTTATAAAGAAAAACCTGATGACTATAAGTCAAAAAAAGATGACTCTATCTTACTTGATTACGAAGGCACAATTGATGGAAAAAATTTTGACGGTGGCAAGGCAGAAAACCAGACAATAGTATTGGGGTCAGGCAGATACATTAAGGATCTTGAAGATGGGCTGGTTGGGTGTAAAAAAGGTGATAAGAAAAATGTCAAAGTTAAATTTCCTGCTGACTATAATGCAAAAGAACTTCAGAATGCTGATGCTGTATTTCAGTGTGAAATTAAAAAAGTAAGTTCACCAGAAGAGTCTAAAGTTAACGATGAATTGGCCAAATCAATGGGAGCTGAAAATTTAAAGGATTTGAAATCCAAAGTTGAAACTCAGATGACAACTGAGTACAGCGACTTAACTAAAAACTTAGATAAGAAAAACTTATTTGAGAAACTTCAAAAAATTCACGATTTCGAATTGCCACAAGATTTAATAGACGCTGAATTTAACAACTTATCTGCCAATTACCTTCAGTCTCAAAATCCTTCTTCGATTGACCATCAAAAAGAAATAAAAGACCAAAAGCTCTCTGCAGAAAATGAAAAAAAATTTAAGGAAGATGCAAAAAATAGGATTGAAATGGGGTTAATTTTACAGGAAATAGGTAAAGTAAATAAAATATCTGTTACACCTGAAGAAATGAATAAAGCCTTATTTGAGTATGCGAGTAACTTTAAAGGACAAGAGCAAAAAGTCATTGATTATTACAGGAGCAATCAAGAAGCTTCAATGCAACTACAGGCACCTTTATATGAGAACAAAATTGTAGACTTTATTTTATCAAAGGTTAAATTGAAAAAGAAAGAAGTTGACGTTGATTCGTTCATTAAACTTTACAATAACGTTAATGAAGTAGCAAAACCAACTACTAAAAAGAAGGCTACTAAAAAGAAAACAGTTAAGAAAAAATCTAAATAATAAAATGGATAGTAATAAAATATTTAATCAGCTTGTTCCTATGGTGGTAGAGCAGACTGGTAGAGGTGAAAGGGCTTTTGATATCTACTCTAGGCTTCTCAAAGAGAGAATTATTTTTTTAGTTGGCCCAGTAAATGATGGTATGGCATCATTAGTTTCCGCTCAGCTTTTATTTTTAGAGTCTGAAAACCCTGAAAAAGAAATATCGTTATACATAAATTCACCTGGTGGTGTCGTTAGCGATGGTTTGGCAATTTATGATACAATGCAATTTATTCAATCACCTGTTTCAACTCTATGTTTTGGACAAGCCGCATCCATGGGATCGTTTTTACTCGCCGCCGGTGAAAAGGATAAAAGATTTGCACTTCCAAACAGCAGAATTATGGTACACCAGCCTTCTGCGGGTTTTCAGGGCCAAGCCACAGATATTGAAATACATGCAAAAGAAGTTTTGGCTCAAAAATCCAATCTTAATAAAATTTACTCAAAGCATACAGGCCAACCCGTTGAAGCTATTGAAGAAGCACTTGAAAGAGATAACTTTATGTCGCCAACCGATGCTCAAAAATTTGGTATAATTGATAGTATTCAAGAAAAACGTGTTGCTCCAAAAATTGAGAAATAGCCTCAAATAGAGCCCTTAATTAACTGTTTATAAACAATTTTTTTATTAGATATGCCAAATTTAATTGTTTTTTGGGTTTAATAATGGTTTCTTAGTGCAATATTGATTCGAAATTTTAAATAAAAATGGTTGAAAACAGTAACGATAATAAAAGTAAGAACACACTTTATTGCTCTTTTTGTGGCAAAAGTCAGCATGAGGTAAAAAAACTCATTGCAGGTCCAACTGTATTTATTTGTGATGAGTGTGTTGAACTTTGTAACGATATCATTCAGGAAGAAAATAAAGAAACCAAAGCAAAGTCTTCAAGTCGCATTCCTACTCCAAAAGAGATTTGTGAGACTCTTGATGAGTTTGTAATTGGACAGAAAGATGCCAAATATAATCTTTCAGTTGCCGTACACAATCACTATAAAAGAATTGAGCATTCAAGCTTTAAATCAGATGTAGAACTCTCTAAATCAAATATTTTATTAATTGGTCCAACAGGATGTGGAAAAACTCTGTTGGCTCAAACGCTGGCTAGAATATTAGATGTTCCTTTCACAATGGCTGATGCTACTACTCTAACTGAAGCAGGTTATGTGGGTGAGGATGTAGAAAATATAATTTTAAAACTTCTTCAAGCTTCAGATTATAATGTTGAAAGAGCGCAAAGGGGCATCGTTTATATTGATGAGATCGATAAAGTCAGTCGAAAATCTGAAAACCCTTCAATAACAAGAGATGTATCAGGAGAAGGTGTTCAGCAAGCTCTCCTTAAAATAATGGAAGGCACTGTTGCAAGTGTCCCGCCACAAGGTGGAAGAAAGCATCCTCAACAAGAATTCCTTCAAGTTGATACAACAAACATATTATTTATATGTGGGGGAGCATTCTCTGGTCTTGATAAGTTGATTAACAAAAGATCTAAAGGTACCGGTATTGGTTTCCAAGCCAACGTAAAAAAATATGAAGAAAAGTCTGGAGGCAATAGTCTTATGGACTTAGAGCCAGAAGACTTATTAAATTATGGACTAATTCCAGAGTTTGTTGGAAGATTGCCAATCGTTACAACATTAACAGATCTTGATGAAGAATCTTTAATGAAAATTCTTCAAGAACCTAAAAATGCGCTAGTTAAGCAGTATCAAACATTATTTGGAATGGAAGATGTTAAGTTAATTTTATCCAAAGATGCTCTAAGTGTGATTGCAAATAAAGCAATTGCTAGAAAAACTGGAGCAAGGGGACTAAGATCAATTCTTGAAAATATTCTTTTGGACACAATGTTTGAACTTCCATCTCTCGAAGGAGTCGAGGAAGTTGTTATAAACGCGGAGGTCGCTGAAGGTAGAGCAAGGCCTTTATATATTTATTCTGATACTAAAAAGTCTTCTGAAACAAGCGCTTAGCTACCCAAAACACCTGCCTTCTTGAAAATCATTTTTTTATGCACATTTAATAAGTAGCTCCTTAATAATTAACTTTACTAAAGAGTGCTTTAAATTTCTTATTAATAATAACAAAAACGATTCATTTATGAGTGAAAATAATATCCCAGTATTGCCCCTTAGAGATATAGTAGTGTTCCCACACATGGTAGTCCCTCTTTTTGTTGGTAGAGATAAATCCGTAAATGCACTTGAAAAGGTAATGGCTGGCGATAAGCGTATAATGTTAATTACACAAAAAAAAGCATCTGTAGATGATCCCAAAAAGGATGATTTATTTGATTTCGGAACTGTAGCGAATGTATTGCAGTTATTGAAGCTTCCTGATGGTACAGTAAAGGTTTTAGTAGAGGGATTGCAACGTGCCTCAATTAACATGTTTTCTGATAAAGAAACTTATCTTGAATCAAATATCGATTTAATTGAAGAAAATATAGATACGACAGATAAAAAAATCAGAGCGCAATCTAAATCAATTACTGAATCGTTTGATAAATATGTAAGCTTAAACAAAAAAATACCTCCAGAGGTAATAGGAACAATAAATGAGATAGATGACCTATCTAAGTTAAGCGATACAATTGCATCTCACTTGTCAATTAAGCTTTCTGATAAACAAGAAATATTAGAAGCAATAGATCTATCAGATCGTTTTGATAAGATTATGAATTTTATTCAAGCAGAACTTGATGTAATGCAAGTTGAAAAGAAGATCAGAGGCAGAGTTAAGAACCAAATGGAGAAAACTCAACGAGAGTATTATTTAAATGAGCAAATGAAAGCGATCCAGAAAGAACTTGGTGAAGGTGAAGATGGTAAGGATGATGTACAAGAATATGAGGAAAAAATTGAGACAACAAAATTGTCAAAAGAAGCTCGTGAGAAATGTTATGCTGAGATGAAAAAATTGAAGTCGATGAGTCCGATGTCGGCTGAATCAAGCGTAATACGTAATTACCTTGATTGGGTCTTATCTATACCTTGGAACAAAAAGACAAAAGTTAAAAAAGATATAAATTTTGCAGAAAAAGTTCTAAATGAAGATCATTATGGCTTAGAAAAAGTAAAAGAGAGAATTCTTGAATATCTGGCGGTGCAGCAAAGAATAAAAAAAATGAAAGGCCCAATTCTTTGTTTAGTAGGCGCTCCAGGCGTTGGAAAAACATCATTAGGCAAATCTATTGCTCGCTCTACTGGAAGAAAGTTTGTTCGCATGTCACTTGGTGGTGTGCGTGATGAGGCAGAGATTAGAGGCCATAGAAGAACTTATATTGGTTCCTTACCTGGTAAAGTTTTGCAAATGATGAAAAAAGCTGGTTCATCTAACCCTTTATTCTTATTAGATGAGATCGATAAGCTCGGAGCTGACTATAGGGGAGATCCTTCTTCAGCTTTGCTTGAAGTTCTTGATCCAGAGCAAAATAACTCATTCAACGACCACTATCTTGAAGTTGATTATGACTTGTCTGATACCATGTTCATTACGACTGCGAATACATTAAGAATGCCGCCAGCACTATTGGATAGAATGGAAATAATCAGAATAGCAGGTTACACTGAAGATGAAAAATTAGAGATAGTGAAGCAACACCTTGCGCCGCAGATGCTAGAAAAGCATGGCCTAAAAAAAGATGAACTAATTTTAGATGATTCAGCAATTTTAGGTTTAATCAGATATTATACTCGTGAAGCTGGAGTAAGAAGCCTTGAGAGAGAGCTTTCAAATCTAGCACGTAAGACTGTAAAGAAAATAGTAGCTGGTGAAGTCTCATCAATTAAAATTGATGAAAATAATTTGAACGATTTTGCTGGAGTTAGAAAGTTCAAGTATGGTGAAATTGATAATGATGATCAAGTTGGAATCGTAACGGGACTCGCTTGGACTGAGGTAGGTGGAGATATATTGCCAATTGAGTCTGTTATAATGCCGGGTAAGGGTAGAATGACCATAACTGGAAAGCTAGGTGATGTAATGAAAGAGTCAATTCAGGCGGCTAAGTCTTATGTTCGCTCAAGATGTATAGAATTTGGAATCAAGCCAACTATTTTTCCTCAAAGAGATATTCATATACACGTTCCAGAAGGAGCTATACCTAAAGATGGACCATCCGCAGGGCTGGGCATGGTGACTTCAATTGTTTCTGTTTTAACTGGTATCCCTGTTAGAAAAGATATTGCAATGACAGGTGAGGTAACCTTAAGAGGAAAGGCTCTTGGCATTGGAGGACTTAAAGAGAAATTACTGGCAGCACTAAGAGCTGGAACAAAAACAGTTATCATTCCAAAAGAAAATGAGAAGGATATGGCTGATATTCCGGATAATGTTAAAAGTGGCCTTGAATTGATCTTTGTTGATAATGTAGATGAGGTTTTAAAAATTGCCCTAACTAAGCCCCTGCTTCCAATTGAGTGGAATGAGGATGAATCACCTAAATCTTCCAGTGAGATAAAGGATGAAGACGGTGAACAAGATGCGGACAATCCTATAACTCATTGATTACGCTTAGAATTCTAATTTCTTAAACACGTATATTTGATTTTTACCTGTTTTTCTGGGCTTTATCTTGACTATATATAGTACTTCAGATCTCATAGTTATATTACGAATCAATAACTCCTAGAAAAGGTGGGGATTATGAACAAACAAGACTTAATAGGAAAAGTAGCTGAAGTTACTGGTATGCAAAAATCAGATTCAGAAAAGGCAGTTAATGCCGTTTTTGACCAAATTACTGACGTTCTAAAAGCAAGAGGTGAAGTAAGATTGGTAGGCTTTGGCACATTCAAAACTTCTATAAGAAAGGCTTCTCAGGGACGAAATCCACGTACCAATGAGGTCATTCAAATACCTCAATCAACCAGACCTAAATTTACAGCTGGTAAAGGTTTGAAAGAGGCTGTTAATAACGCGGGCGGAGGAATGTAAGTTCCACCCAATTGCGAAATTATTTTAAAATCCGATCATGCATTTTTTTTGTATGGTCGGATTTTTTTTAATAAATTACATTTTACCTTCGATAAAATAGATATATAACAGACTTTCCGGGCGATTAGCTCAGCTGGAAGAGCGTCACGTTTACACCGTGAATGTCGGCAGTTCGAACCTGTCATCGCCCACCACTTTTTGTGGGGGTGTAGCTCAGTTGGTTAGAGCGCCTGCCTGTCACGCAGGAGGTCGCGGGTTCGAGTCCCGTCACTCCCGCCACTTACAAATTGCTTATTTGCTTTTATTTGCATCTAATATTATGCTTATGGTGTGATCGAAAACTTCAACAGTATTTACCTCCTTATTCTACATTTATTAATGACAGCATTATTTGGAGTTTTTTCTTTTAGAGCTCTTTTTGCACCAGATGGTATGGCTAAAGAGTTTAATATGGACAAAAGCAGTATTTATATTATTCGAGTATTAGGCGCATTTATAACACCATTTTTTCTTATAGGTATTTATTTAATATTTAGACCGAACGGTCCTGAAGGTGCTTGGGCTTATTATAATCTGATATTTTTGTTAGGCTTAATTTTGTCCATATATGATACGACTTTTTTTCTAAAAGGAATCGATACAGAAACAGGTGCAAAGAATTCAGTTACTGATCTTATGATCAACACTTTTACTCTAGTGGCATCGATTATATTAATCATAGGACTATCCGATAAGATATATATCTAATATTTTACTTTTTAGGGTTAATTTAAGATTTAATCTATTTTTTTAACCTAATACAGCATTCCTAAGTTGCTGAGCACCCTCAATAAGTCTTGTTGTAGGACGACTGAAATAAGCATCAGAGTCAAAAGAATATATGTTGTTTCTCTTAAATGGCCTTAAGAAATTAATTTCTTTGTTATTTTTTAATTTTTCAGCGAAGGATTTATTTTCATGCAATTTATATCCACAGCAGATTACTGCTATATCATCTGGATCTGATTTAATTATCTCTTCGATACTGATTACTCGCGAATGCTCGCCTTTTTGGCCAATAGCAGAACGAAAACCCGCAATTTCAATTTGTTCAGGTACCCAGTGTCCTGCGGAAAAATAAGGATCAATCCATTCAAGTGATAGAATTTTACGAGAGTATTTTGGTAAGCTATCCAGTTTATCCCTTCTAGCTATAGCCTTATCAACATGTTGTTTCGCCTCCTTTTCTGCATCTAACTGCTCTCCTAGCTTGAGTATTTCTGAGCATATTTCTTTAAACGATTTCCCATTTAATGAAATGATTTGAGTTGATGACGGCAAAGTGCACAGAGTACCTTTAAGGACTACCTCTATCTCACTACTTGAAATTGCGCATACATCACAGAGACCTTGGGTTATTATTACGTCAGGTTTTAATTTATTTAGTAACTGAGTATTTATTTCATACAAAGGCAGTTTACTTTGAACCTTTTTTCGAACCTCTGTATCAATTTCGCGTTGATCCTGGTTTGAATCAATTGAAGAATGGGTAATTACACTAAGTTTTTTTAAGCTTTTAGGGTAGTTGCATTCATGACTAATGGCAACGAGATTATCCTTTAGGCCAATATCACAAACTATTTCACTAGCACTAGGCAGTAAGCTTGCAATGCGCATCATAATTATTCATGCTCACCATCTTTTCCTCTAAAGGACTTTAGATCATAAATTTGAGGTTTGTTTTTTGCAGTATTAAAGACAAAAGCAGTAATAAAAATTGCAGCAATAAATAGTACGTGAGCAATGGAGGTTATTCCAAAGACAAAAATACTGTCAACTATGTATAGAGAAAACACACCACTCCACATAAAAGCGAGTATCTGCATAACCATATGTCTAACTTTTAAATTAGTAATGTTACTAAGGGGATTTACATTTGGATCCATTATAGAGGACCATATTTTTTTTATAAAATTCATATTAATTAATTAGTTTCATTGTTATTAAAAAGCAAGTCTATTGAAATAATGTTGCTGTATCCTGAACATCTTTTAGAAATTTTTTTCTTATCTTTTCTGATACAAAAGGGACAGCAAAATATCGCTTATAGAGTATATTTTTAATGCCACAGATATGAAAAACACCTCTTTTTAGACGTCTTATCGGCAGATTTAAAAAGAAAGTCGTTATCGCCAATCTTGGTGATCCATATGTACAAAAAATAATTGCTTTTTTATCACCCAGATTGCCTTGAGGATATCCGTAATTACCAACCAGTTGTTTGAAGGTAAATGCCCATGGTGGAGCTAATACCTTATCAATCCAGCCTTCCAGAATTGCTGGCATTCTAAAATTCCAAATTGGCGCAATAAGAACAATTGTATCACTGGCGTCAATTCGACTTCTGTGGTCAAGAACATCTGGCCCTGGATTACCACCTGCATAAACAGGGTCAAATTTGTCTTTATAAAGGTCGACTATATCAACGCTATGTCCTGCCTTTTTAGCGCTTTCAATAAATGTATTTTTAATGGCAGCATTGAACGAGTTATCGTCGTAATGCCCATAAACAATAAAAAACCGTCTATTTTTTTTCTCTCTCACTTTGTATCCTCTTAACAGCTAGTATTGTCTGATTCTTAGACATTTTGTTGAAAAAACTATTTATTTTTTCATAGCCACTCAAATATCCATCTTCATCTAGCCAAGTGAGAAGCATGTATAAATAGTAATCTGCAGCAGTGATATAATTTCCACATAGATATTTATTCATGCTTGTATCGATAAATTTAAGATAGGTATTTATAATTTCTTCAGCTTTACGTATTAAGTCAGACTCACTATTTTTAGATGTATAGTGATCTGGGTGGTATATTAACAGAATTATTGGATAGACAGATGATGATAAAAAAGACATGAATTGATTAAATTTATCACGTTCAATTGAATTTGATTTTGGGACAAGTTGCCCAGCTTTATCTACTAAATGGTAAACTATATTCATACTTTCGATCATATATTGACCATTAGATAATTTAATCATTGGAACCCGACCCAACGGGTTATGCCTAAGAATTTCTTGATTTGTCTTTACATTTATTTCATCTACATGAATAAAATTGTAATCAATATTAAATTCATGGAACAAATACTCAACAACATCAGAGCCCGTTTCTGATCGACCGTACAAAGTATATTGCGACATTAAGGATGCCCTGCGCCCGAAAACTTTACTCTTGTAGTATAAATTTTTCCACTCTTTTCACTTCTTGCTTCCTCTGGGATTGAGGTTTTTGCAGTCATCACAAATAAAGTTTTTCCGTCATCTCCTCCAAGCATACATGCAAAGGCTCTATCAGGAGTCTCTAGTCGGTCTGTAATAATGCCACCCTCTTCAATCCTTATTACTTCGGATGTAGTGGGAGAAGCAATCCATACTCCTTTATTTGAATCAAGACAAATACCATCTGGAACTGGAAATGGAGTAATATTGCCTTCTCTTAATTTTATATTCAACATAGTATAGATTTTTGCCAAGATAAATCGAACTCCTATGTAATACCAAGTAGGCATCATTTTGGCCCATACTTTCCTATTGCTAAGCTTTTTATCTAATCCAATATCAAAGGAAGTAAGTCTACCAGCATAAGTTTCACCTATAATCATCTTCTTGCCATCAGGGGTTATAACAGTACCATTTGGAAAATCTAATTTTGTTGCCACAATCTTTGCTTTACCGTCGGGATCAACATGTATGAGACAAGTTGGCTTAACATCTTTTGAGTGATGTAAAGAGCCAAAATTACCAACATATGCATGTCCATCTTTATCAACTACCATGTCGTTACATCTGAATGGCGTTAAATCGGATAAATCTGAGTGTAGAGAAAGCACGTTATTGCTAAATTTCATTATCTTTCGATCAAGCATAGATACAATAAGTAAATCGCCATTAGGTAGCCAACCTAATCCAGAGGGTTGATTAGGAATTTCAACTATTTTTTCAATCTTACCTGAATGGTCTACAGTCATCACGGCATGTTGGAAAAAATCAGAAAACCAAAGCTTGTTATCGTGCCATCTAGGTCCTTCCCCATAATTAAGGTTTTTGGCTAAAAGGGTAAACATGCCTCAATTATATTCAGGTATTAAAGTTAAACTAATACTTTATTGATTTAATGAAATATGTGCACTTGCTGGATAATAAAAAAAAAACGAAAAATATACATATTTTTCGGCATGTAAGTCTCCAATGAGTGGTATCTATTTCCCAAAAAATAGGGTTTTTTTTATAATTTAGAAAAAATAAGGGTATTTGGAAGGATTGTAATATCAAAGTAGATAAATTTTATTGCATTATAAAACGAAAATCAATCGCTAACCGAAGGAAACATTGATATAGCTACGATTTGCTTGAATTTTAATGATTAAAATATATATTTCCTGATGATACTAACACGACTCAATAAATAGATATGAATTACTCACTTAGTGAATATATGCCTATTTTGATTTTCATCTTTGTGGCACTTGCGATTAGCTGCCTCTTTGTGCTTGCTAATTATTTGGCGGCAGTAAGCAATCCTGACTCAGAAAAAAACTCAGCTTATGAGTGTGGATTTGAACAATTTGGAGATTCCAGAATGAAGTTTGACGTTCGTTTTTATCTGGTGACATTATTATTCATAATATTTGATCTTGAAGTTGCATTTCTTTTTCCATGGGCTGTAACATTTGGGACCCTTGGTTTATTTGGTTTTATTTCGATGATGATTTTTCTTGGGGTTCTTACAATTGGATTTATTTATGAGTGGAAGAAGGGTGCGTTGGAATGGCAATAAATACTGACATTCAAGAAACAAGCCCTGAATTAGAAAGGCTAAAAGAACTCTACGCAGATAAAGGCTTTGTTGTAACAAGCATTAACAATCTTATAAATTGGGCAAGAACAGGCTCACTGCATTGGATGACCTTTGGACTGGCTTGTTGTGCAGTAGAAATGATGCATGTTGGAACACCTCGTTATGATGTAGAGAGATTTGGCGCTGCACCTAGAGCATCACCAAGACACGCAGATGTATTAATAGTAGCTGGAACTTTAACTAATAAAATGGCCTCAGCCCTAAGAAAAGCGTATGACCAAATGCCCGAACCTAGGTATGTCATCTCAATGGGAAGTTGTGCAAATGGCGGTGGTTATTATCATTATTCATATTCTGTAGTAAGAGGGTGTGATCGAATTATCCCAGTAGATGTTTACGTACCTGGATGTCCACCAACTGCAGAAGGATTGCTGTATGGTCTTCTGCAACTGCAAAAAAAAATTAGGCGTGAGGGTAATATAAAAAGATAATGTCTAAGATCACGGAAGTAGCTAAGGAAGCTATAAAGAAGAATTGCAACCCCATTGAAATTTCAGATGATTTCAATCAACTTCAGATATCCATTTCTGCTGATCAAATTTTAGATGTAGTTGATTTTATAAAAAATGATGAAGCTTGTGAATTTAGGCAAATTACAGATATTGCTGGAGTTGATTTCCCCGATAGACAAAAAAGATTTGACGTTATCTACCACTTCTTAAGTTTTAAACATAATAGTCGTTTAAGAATAAAAATAATTATTGGTGAAGATGAATCTATTCCCAGTATTACATCAATCTTTCCTGCTGCAAATTGGTTTGAACGCGAAGCATTTGATATGTACGGCATTCAATTTAGAGATCATCCTGACTTAAGAAGAATTCTTACAGATTATGGTTTTGAGGGATATCCATTAAGAAAGGATTTTCCACTTAGTGGCAATGTAGAAATTAGATATGACGAAATTGATAAAAAAATCGTTCATGAGCCAGTAAATTTACAACAAGATTTCAGAAGTTTTGATATTCAGAGTCCCTGGGAGAGAACAAATTATTTAAAAGAAGATAAAAAAAATAATGAGTAGTAGTAAAACAGTTACTGTAAATTTTGGACCAGTGCATCCCGCTGCGCACGGTGTCTTGAGACTAATTTTAGATCTTGATGGGGAAATTGTGGAAAGAGCTGATCCACATATAGGATTATTGCATCGCGGTACTGAGAAATTAATTGAGCACAAAACTTATTTACAAGCCTTGCCATATTTTGACCGGCTAGATTACGTCGCGCCGATGAACCAAGAACATGCTTTTGCATTAGCAATTGAAAAGTTGCTTGATGTTGAAGTTCCTGAAAGAGGACAATATATAAGAGTTTTATTTTCTGAAATTGGTCGATTACTTAGTCATCTTTTAAATGTAACTACAACAGCCATGGATGTTGGAGCAATGACTCCAATTACTTGGGGTTTTGACGAAAGAGAAAAGCTACTTGATTTTTATGAAGAAGTTTCTGGATCAAGATTTCATGCTGCATATTTTAGAGCGGGTGGAGTTCATCAGGATCTACCAGATGGTTTAACTGATAAGATTTTTGATTTTTGCAACAATTTCCCAAAAGCACTTGATGATATTGAAAGCTTGTTGACTGAAAATCGAATATTTAAACAAAGAAACGTGAATATAGGAAAAGTATCCAAAGAAGATGCTGTTGACAGGGGGTTTAGTGGATTTGTTTTAAGAGCCTGCGGCATTCCATGGGATTTAAGAAAATCTCAACCATATGATTGCTACGACAAACTTGATTTCAAAATACCAGTTGGATCAAACGGTGATTGTTATGATCGTTATCTTTGTCAAATAGACGAGATGAGAGAGAGTATTAAGATTATGCTCCAGTGTCTTGATAAAATGCCTACGGGTGAAGTTATAAATCGAGACTCTAAAATTGCAGCTCCAAAAAGAATGGATATGAAGAATTCAATGGAATCTATTATCCATCATTTTAAATTTTTTACAGAAGGTTTTCATGTGCCAGAAGGTGAAATATATACTGCTGTTGAGGCCCCTAAGGGTGAATTTGGGGTTTATCTAATAGCTGATGGAACCAGCCGGCCTTATAGATGCAAAATTAGGGCTCCTGGGTTTGCACACCTTCAAGCTTTTGATCTGTTATCAAAAGGACACTTGCTAGCTGACGTTCCAGCAATACTCGGTTCAATAGCTATTGTTTTTGGAGAGGTGGATAGATGAGCAATCTTAATGACAATTTTTCTTTCAACAAAACAAATGAACGGGAAGCTGAAAAGATACTTGCTAAATATCCCACAGATAGAAAACAAAGTGCAATAATGCCATTATTAGATTTAGCCCAAAGACAAAATGATAATTGGTTGAGCAGAGATGTCGTAGAGTATGTGGCCAACTTCATAGAAATACCCTTTATCAAGGCCTGGGAAGTTGTTACTTTTTACTCAATGTATTACACAAAGTACAACGGCAAATATTTAGTTCAAGTATGTGGAACAACACCATGTTGGCTCAGAGGATCAGACCAAGTTGCTAAAGCATGTAAAGAAATGATCTCACCTGATCAAAATACTTTATCAAAAGATGGCCTTTTTTCTTGGATGCAGGTTGAGTGTTTGGGTGCGTGTGTCAACGCTCCTTTAGTTCAAATTAATGATGATTATTATGAAGATCTAACATACGACACAACAAAAAATATACTTCAGTCATTGAAGGATGGCATAGAAATTAAAGTTGGATCACAAAATGGTCGAACTAGTTCAAAGGCGGTTTCATAATGCTAAAAGAAAAGGATAAAATATTTACAAATCTTTTTGGAGATGAAACGTATTGTTTAAAGAGAGCTCAAAAAAGAGGCGACTGGAATAATACAAAATCACTTATCAAAAAAGGACGCGATTGGATCATTGATGAAATGAAAAAATCTGAGTTAAGAGGGCGCGGCGGCGCTGGTTTTCCGACGGGATTGAAATGGTCTTTCATGCCTAAAGACCCTGCTCTAAATAACTATCTTGTTGTTAATGCTGATGAGTCTGAACCAGGGACTTGTAAAGATCGTGACATGATAAGAAATGAACCTCATAAGCTTATCGAGGGATGTCTGCTGGCTTCTTTCGCCATGAACGCACATACTTGTTATATTTATATAAGAGGTGAATATTTTAATGAAGCTGTTGTTCTTCAGAATGCAATTGATGAGGCTTATGAAGCAGGTTTAGTTGGGAAGAATGCTGCTAATTCTGGTTGGGATTTTGACATATATCTTCACCGAGGAGCAGGGGCCTATATATGTGGAGAGGAGACGGCGCTTCTTGAGAGTCTTGAGGGTAAAAAGGGATTTCCCCGACTTAAGCCACCTTTTCCTGCAAATAAGGGCCTGTATGGAGCCCCAACAACTGTCAATAATGTTGAGACAATTGCAGTAGTCCCAACAATTTTGAGAAGAGGAGGAGAATGGTTCTCTTCACTTGGTAGGAAGAAGAATACAGGGTCAAAGGTTTTCTGTATTTCAGGACACGTCAATAACCCATGTAATATTGAAGAAGAAATGGGGATACCTCTTCGTGAATTGATAGAAAAACATGCAGGAGGAGTTATTGGGGGATGGGATAATTTAAAAGCCATCATACCTGGAGGATCTTCAGTTCCGCTAATACCAAAAAATATATGTGATAGTGTTTTAATGGACTTTGACTCTCTTACAGAAGTTAAAAGTGGGTTAGGAACTGCAGCTGTTATTGTTATGGATAAAAGTACTGATCTGGTAAAGGCCATATCAAAATTATCTCACTTTTATAAACATGAAAGTTGCGGTCAATGTACTCCATGTCGTGAAGGCACTGGGTGGTTGTGGAGAATGATGGAAAAAATTGGAGAAGGAAATGCAACTTCTACTGATATCGACAAATTACTTGATGTTACCAAACAAATTGAAGGACACACGATTTGTGCTCTTGGTGATGCAGCGGCATGGCCTATTCAAGGTTTGTTCAGGCACTTTAGAGAAGAAATAGAAGAAAGTTTAACTAAAATCCGAGCTGCGTAATGGTTAAGGTCAAAATAAATGGTATAGAAAATGATGTTCAAGAGGGAGTAACAATCCTTCAGGCCTGTGAGGAAGCTGGCCTTGAAATACCTAGATTTTGTTATCATGATCGATTGTCTATAGCTGGTAATTGTCGGATGTGTCTTGTAGACGTTGAAGGTGCCCCAAAACCGGTTGCATCCTGCGCAATGCCAATAAATGAAGGCATGTCTATCCATACAAATACCCAAACAGTTAAAAAAGCTCGAGAAGGAGTTATGGAGTTTCTTCTCATAAACCACCCACTTGACTGTCCAGTTTGTGATCAGGGAGGTGAATGTGACTTACAAGATCAGACAGTTGCATTTGGACCTGAAAACTCAAGATTTAATGAAAATAAAAGATCAGTAGATGAAAAGCACATGGGTCCTCTTATTAAAACATACATGACCCGTTGTATACATTGTACGAGATGTATTCGATTTGGGGATGAGGTTGCCGGTGTTAATCAATTGGGTGCGCTTAATAGGGGCGAGAATATGGAGATAACGACTTACCTCGAACAAACACTCGATTCTGAATTATCTGCAAACATTGTGGACCTCTGTCCCGTAGGAGCGTTAACTTCTAAACCTTATCAATTTGAAGCAAGACCATGGGAGCTAAAGAAAACAGAGTCCATTGATGTAATGGATGCTGTAGGTTCAAATATAAGAGTAGATACGTATGGGTGGAAAGTTAAAAGGATTCTACCAGTGTTAAATGAAGATATTAATGAAGAATGGATCTCTGATAAGACTCGCTATGCTTGCGATGGACTATTAACACAACGTATTGACACACCTTTAATTAAAAATAATGGAAAGTTTGTAGAAAGTGATTGGAATGAGTCACTTTCAAAAGTTACAGAATTTTTAAAATCAAATAATTCTGAAGAAATTGTTTTTTTATTAGGTGACTTTATTGATTTAGAAACTGCATATTTAACAAAAAAATTAGCTGACACATTAAACATAAAGTCAGTTGAATGTCGGCAAGACGGCTGCAAGATTCCCTTCAACCATAGGTCACAATTCTTATTCAACTCAAAGATTAATGGTTTAGATGAAACTGACTGCCTATTAGTAGTTGGTAGCAATGTAAGAGAAGAGGCTCCAATTATAAATGCACGAATTAGAAAACAAGTAATATCAAGAGATTTGCCTGTAGCACTCATTGGAGAAAATTTTGACTTAACATACAAATATGAACACCTAGGAAATGATGTAAATATTTTAACTGATATTTTGTACGATAAAAATGAATTCTCCAAAAAGCTTTTGGAAGCAAAAAAACCAATGCTTATAGTAGGACAATCTTTGTTAAATAGGGATGATTCAATTCAAATTTATTCTCTACTCGAATCCTTCATTGAAAAATTTAATATGGCAAACGACGAATGGAACGGGTTTAACGTTCTACAATTAAGTGCCTCTAGAGCAGGATCATTAGAAGTTGGTTGTTACCAGAAAAACAAAAATTTAGACGACATTATAGATGATGCGCACAACAACAAAGTTAGTCTGGTAATGTCATTTGGTGCAGACGAAATAAATTACCAACATTTTGAAAATAGTAAGATTATTTACATGGGTACCCATGGTGACAAAGGTGCAAATGCAGCTGATATCATCTTGCCTTCTGCTGCATATACGGAAAAAGATGGCATCTACATCAATACAGAAGGAAGAACTCAATTCGCCAATAAAGCCAGTTACCCCCCTGGAGATGCCAAGGAGGACTGGAAGATAATTAACCAAATTAGCAAACTTATGTCTTTAGACTGGCCTTTCATTGATCAAGGAGATGTAAGATCTGCAATTTTTGTTGATTATCCCCATCTTAATGAAAATTTTAATGATCAAACATGTGAATACATAAAACTTTTAGAAAATAAATCAAAAGATGAAATTGAAATTACGCCTAAAGATACAAGAACTGCAAAAGAAAAAAAATCAGACACTTTTAATGAGAATATTAAAGATTTTGAAAATAACTCTGCTCATAAAATATATAATTTACCATGGAAAGATCTCAGTGATCGTCAAAGAGAGTATTTAAGAAAATATAATTATCCAGAAACTTGGTCAGAATTTACTGAACATTATGGGTTCAAGGTAGTTAATGACATTAAAAAGAAAAATAACGTAGTTTTGCCATACGAAGAACAATATGCAAAAAGTTTAGGTAAGGTTTGGGATGATTTATCGTACAACCAAAAGAAATGGGCCTACACAAAGAGAAATAAAAACAACCTGATTGGTTTAGCAGATGATGCCAATTTTACTCCTGAAGGAATTGTGGTCATAAACGATAACCAAGAGGCTTATTACGCAAAGCCAAAAGAAATTTATTTTGAAAATAAAAAATTAATTCCAAGTATAAATGACTTTTACGTTACAGATACCATTTCACGTCACTCAAGCACGATGGCAGAATGCAGTAGGGCAAGAAAAGAAATGAGAAGCTCAATTAAAAAGAAAGCTTCATAAATATGAATGTGTTACAGTCAAATTTTTTTGAATTAATAACAATAATATTTTATTGTATTTTAATCTTTGTACCACTTCTTGTTGGCGTCGTTTTAGCCTTATATGCTGATAGAAAAATATGGGCCGCTGTTCAAAAAAGAAGAGGACCTAATGTAGTTGGACCATTTGGATTATTTCAAGTGCCTGCAGATGGATTAAAATTTATATTTAAAGAAATTATTCTTCCTGACAGTGCCGACAAAACTGTTTTTTTAATTGCTCCAATTATTACCCTGGCTTTATCCATTGCTGCGTGGGCTGTAATCCCTGTTCAAGCAGGGGTTGTATTAGCAAATATAAATGTTGGCATATTATATATTTTTGCAATTAGTTCTCTTGGAGTTTATGGAATACTGATGGCCGGTTGGGCCTCAAACAGCAAATACCCTTTTTTTGGCGCATTAAGATCCGCTGCCCAAATGGTATCTTATGAAGTATCAATAGGTTTTGTGATCGTAACAGTTTTAATGTGCGTAGGCTCATTAAACTTGAGTGAAATCGTACTTGCTCAAAAAAATATTTGGTTTTTCATACCACTATTTCCGATGTTTGTAGTCTTTTTCATTTCTGCGCTAGCTGAAACGAATAGGCCTCCATTTGATTTGCCTGAAGCTGAGTCAGAGCTGGTTGCAGGTTATCAAACTGAATATTCGGGAATGCCTTTTGTTCTATTTTTATTTGGTGAATATATAAATATTTTATTAATGTGTGCCATGACAACTATTCTCTTCTTAGGTGGATGGTTGCCTCCCATTGATGTATATCCATTAAATGCTATACCTGGATTTGTGTGGTTCATTCTCAAAGTAACACTAGTTTTTTATATGTTTGCTATGGTTAAAGCGTTTGTTCCTCGATATCGATATGATCAGCTAATGCGATTAGGTTGGAAAGTATTCCTTCCTTTATCATTACTTGCTGTAGTACTCACATCGTCAATATTATTCTTTTTTAAACTTGCTCCAGGTATGTCATGAGATTTTTAAATTTTATAAAATCATTTCTATTAATTGATTTCATTAAAGCTTACTTACTAGCTCAGAAATATTTTTTTAAGAAGAAAGCAACGATTAACTATCCCTTTGAAAAAGGAAAACTTAGTCCACGCTTTAGAGGTGAACATGCTCTTAGGCGTTATCCAAGCGGAGAAGAAAGATGCATTGGATGTAAGCTATGTGAGGCAGTATGTCCAGCTCAGGCAATTACAATTGAAACTGAGCCAAGAGATGATGGAACAAGAAGAACCACAAGATATGATATTGATATGGTTAAATGTATCTATTGTGGTTTATGTGAGGAGTCGTGTCCTGTTGATGCAATAGTTCAGGGGCCAAATTTTGAATTCACGACAGAAACTAGAAAAGAACTTTACTATACTAAAGATAAACTTTTAGAGAATGGTGATAGGTGGGAAACAGTAATCGCTGAAAATTTAGAAGCTGACGCTAAATACAGGTAAATTTCATGTCAATCTCACTACTTACCTTTTATCTTTTTTCCGCAATTCTCCTGCTCTCATCTTTAATGGTGATTTCAACAAAAAATCCTGTTCATTCTGTTTTATTTTTAATTTTAGCTTTTCTTAATGCTGCTGGAATATTTGTTATTCTTCATGCAGAATTTTTAGCCATGATATTAATCATTGTTTATGTTGGCGCTGTAGCTGTCTTATTTTTATTTGTCGTTATGATGCTTGATTTTAAAACATCTCTTGGAAAAGATAATATTCTGCAATACATGCCAATAGGTCTCTTAATTGGATTAGTATTTATTGCTGAACTTGTTATTGTATTAATCAACACGCGTTTAGATTTATCCAATATTCAAATACTATCTAACCCATTGGATAATTTCTCAGGCCAATCTAATACTGAAGCTATAGGATCAATTCTTTACACTAATTATGTTTTATATTTTCAGTTATCAGGAGTAATTTTACTAGTTGCCATGGTCGGATCAATTGTGTTGACCTTAAGAGATAGAGAAGGCGTTAAACGTCAAATTGTATCAGAGCAAGTTGATAGAGAAGGAAAAATTGAACTTGTAGATGTAAAATCAGGTGAGGGTGTTGATATATAATGATTGAACTCAATCAATTTCTAATTTTATCAGCTTTACTTTTCTCAATAGGTGTTATTGGCATATTCTTGAATCGAAAAAATGTAATTATTATTCTAATGTCAATTGAGATTATTTTATTGGCAGTTAATATTAATTTAGTTTCATTTTCTTATTTTTTAAACGATCTAACAGGCCAGATATTCTCATTGTTTGTATTAACGGTTGCTGCTGCAGAAGCCGCAATTGGATTGGCAATTTTGGTAATCTATAACCGGAATGCCGGTAGCATTGAAATTGAGAAAATAAATACCTTAAAAGGATAATATTATGATTCACAGCATTGTAATTTTACCCTTATTGGGGTTTCTCATTGCGTGCACATTATCTTTTTTTAAAAGAAATGCTTTTATAGATCGTTTAGCTGAAGTTATTACGTGTACTTTTATCGTTTTAGCGGCGTTCTTTTCTTTTTATATTTTCATTGTCAATATAGGTAGCCCCAGTGTTGTTTCTTTAAAGTTATTTACATGGATTGAATCAGGCTCTTTTTCTGCTGATTGGTCTATTTATTTAGACTCTGTAACCAGTGTAATGTTAGTAGTTATCACAAGTGTTTCTGCTTTGGTGCATGTTTATTCAATTGGATACATGTCACATGATGATAGTAAGCCTAGATTTATGGGTTATTTGTCATTGTTTACATTTGCTATGATCATGCTCGTTACAGCAGATAATTTTTTGCAATTATTTTTTGGGTGGGAAGGAGTTGGTTTAGCTTCATATTTATTAATTGGCTTTTGGTACAAGAAACCCACAGCAAACGCAGCTGCCATAAAAGCCTTCATAGTCAACCGCGTTGGTGACTTTGGATTGGCACTTGGAATTTTTACAATTTTTATTGTCTTTGGAAGTATTGAGTATGAAAATGTTTTCAACAGTGCGGCCAAATTTTCAGATACTCAATTTGCTTTTATTGGATACGAGATCCATGCGTTAACACTAATTTGTATCTTTTTATTTATAGGTGCAATGGGAAAATCAGCCCAACTTTTTTTACACACGTGGCTGCCTGATGCGATGGAAGGCCCTACACCTGTTTCAGCATTAATTCATGCGGCAACTATGGTTACTGCTGGGGTTTTTCTAGTAGTAAGATGTTCACCGCTTTTTGATTTAGCGCCAATTGCGATGGATTTTGTCGTAGTGATTGGCGCAAGTACTGCATTTTTTGCAGCAACCATTGGCCTTGTTCAAAACGATATTAAAAGAGTAATAGCTTATTCAACATGCAGTCAGCTCGGTTACATGTTTGTTGCTGCAGGTTTAGGCGCTTACGGGGTAGCAATGTTCCATTTGTTCACTCATGCATTTTTTAAGGCACTTCTTTTCCTTGGAGCAGGCTCAGTTATTCATGCCGTACATGAAGAGCAGGACATTAGAAAAATGGGAGGGATAAGTAATTTTATACCAATCACTCAAGTCATGATGATTATTGGAACCATATCATTAATGGGCTTTCCATTCACATCTGGCTATTATTCAAAAGACGCTATTATTGAAACAGCATATCTATCAAATTCAAATTTTGCTGATTATGCTTACATTCTACTTACTATTGGAGTTGTAATGACTTCGTTTTATTCATGGCGTTTAATGTTCCTTGTTTTCAATGGAAAAACTAGAATGGCTGAAGAGGATTATAGAAAAGTTCATGAGTCATCATCGATCATGCTTATACCTCTAATGATTTTAGCTATTGGAGCTCTCTTTTTTGGATATATATTTAAAAGTTACTTTATAGGTTACAACAGTGACGAATTCTGGAATGGATCTATTGTTCTACATCATGAAGATCATCATAATATCCCATTATTAATTTATTACCTTCCAGCAATTTTAGGGTTCGTTGGATTTTTCATTGCTTGGATGATGTATCTACGAAAGTCAAATATTGCTAAAAATATCGCTGAATTAAATAAGCCTTTATACAATTTTTTGCTGAACAAATGGTATTTTGATGAACTTTACAACATGGTTCTTGTTAAGCCAGCAATAGGAATTGGCAAATTGTTTTGGAAACTAATTGACGGTTATATTATTGATGGCTTTGGACCAAATGGCCTCGCTTCTTTAGTCAGCCGTATCTCATCAAGAACTAAGCAAATTCAATCTGGATTTATTTATCATTATGCATTTGCAATTCTGATTGGCTTATCTTTGATTATAACACTTATAATTTTTAGGTTTTAATTAATGAATGAATTGCCAATCTTAAGTATTTTAATTTTACTTCCAATAGTTGGGATATTTTTCATGACTTTGATCAGAAATAATAATGATCAAAGTTCAAATAATCTAAAACATACAGCCTTATGGATATCTTTTTTAAATTTTTTAATTTCTTTATACTTACTATTTTCATTTAATCAGCAAGATGCAGACTTTCAGTTTGAAGAACGATATTTTTGGATTGAATATGGAATATCTTACCATTTAGGCGTTGATGGAATTTCAATCCTATTCATTGTTCTCACAACAATGCTTGTTCCAATTTGCATCTTAGCTAGTTATGACAGTATTAAATTTTCTGTAAAAGAATATTTAATTGCGTTTTTAGCTCTTGAAACTTTCATGATAGGCGTCTTTTGTTCCCTTGATCTTGTTTTATTCTATTTATTCTTTGAGGGTGGTTTGATACCCATGTTTCTTATTATTGGCATTTGGGGAGGAGAAAGAAGAGTTTACTCAACATTCAAATTTTTCTTATACACACTTGCTGGTTCAGTTTTTATGTTACTAGCTATAATATACATATTTATTACAGCCGGTACTACAGATGTATCATACCTATTGGATTATAATTTTACACGCAATGAACAGATTGTGTTGTGGCTTGCCTTTTTTGCGTCATTTATGGTTAAAATCCCAATGTGGCCATTCCATACTTGGCTGCCAGATGCCCACGTTGAAGCTCCTACAGCGGGCTCAGTAATATTAGCAGGAGTTTTATTAAAAATGGCAGGATATGGTTTTATTCGTTTCTCAATTGGCTTTTTCCCTGAAGCCTCAGAGCTTTTTGCTCCACTCATCTTTGCACTTAGTATTGTAGCTATAATCGTTACGTCGTTGATAGCATTAGTTCAGGAAGATATGAAAAAGTTAATAGCGTATTCCTCTGTTGCACATATGGGATTTGTAACTTTAGGAATTTTTACATTTACAGTTCAAGGAATTGAAGGAAGTGTCATTCAAATGATAAGTCACGGTATTGTTTCTGCAGCATTATTTTTATGTGTTGGCGTGGTTTATGATCGATTACACACAAGGGAAATTTCCAGGTATGGTGGATTGGTAAGTAAAATGCCAATGTATGCATTTACATTTATGATTTTCATTTTGGCTAGTCTTGGGTTACCAGGTACAAGCGGTTTCGTTGGAGAATTTTTAGTATTACTTTCAATATTTAGTATAAATACTTATTTTGCTGTATTTGCTACCACCGGCGTTGTATTAGCGGCAACATATTCTCTATGGCTCTATCGTAGAATGATTTTCGGTGCCTTAATTAAAGATGATTTGTCAGAGATGTTAGATTTAACCCGAAGAGAAATAATAATATTTGTTCCACTTATTACTCTGACAATATTTATTGGTATATATCCAAAACCAGTTATAGATATTATCGAGCCATCAGCAAAAAAAATTGTGAGTCAAGTTAACGGTAAATTAAATTAATTAAATGGAGAATATTTTACACATAATACCAGAAATCTTTATTTTTTGCTCTGCATTAATATTACTCATTCTTGGATTATTTATAAAAAATATTAAACTTATTAATAATCTTGCCATTCTATCATTACTCATAGCAGTAGCACTTGTTATTAATCAACCTTATCAGTCTATATATTTAAATAGTTACGTCATTGATGAGTTCTCGTCTTTATTTAAAATCATGATCTTTATAGGGTCGATTGTTACATTAGTAATGTTTGTATCAAGCAGAGAAGACTTGCACATAAATTTATATGAATTTCCCATACTAATTCTATTTTCAACCCTGGGGATGATGGTCATGGTGTCTGCAAACGATTTGCTTGCTATGTTTATTGGTCTAGAACTACAATCACTGAGTCTTTATGTGCTAGCCGCGCTTAATAGAAATAGTCTTTTGTCATCAGAGGCTGGTATTAAGTATTTTATATTAGGGGCTCTTTCATCGGGTTTATTATTATTTGGAATTTCCTACATTTATGGTTTTTCAGGAAATGCAAATTTCAATTTGATCGCCGTCAATTATAACTCTGAGAGTCTAGGCCTATTAATTGGCATAGTTTTTGTGTTAGCAGGTCTTGCGTTTAAAGTTTCTGCGGTTCCTTTCCATATGTGGACTCCAGATGTATATCAAGGCGCTCCGACACCTATAACCGCTTTCTTTGCTCTCGCACCAAAAATTGCTGCGATGGGTTTATTGGTAAGGTTTTTATTTAATTCTTTTGGAGAGCTGTATTTGGATTGGCAGCAAATAATATTTTTTATTTCAATTGCATCTATGATGCTTGCTGCGTTTGCAGCAATTGCCCAAACAAATATTAAAAGACTAATGGCATATAGCTCAATAGGCCATATAGGTTACGCGTTAATCGGTGTTGCTTGTGTTTCTAGTGAAGGATTAAGATCACTTTTGATTTATCTTATGATTTACTTGGTCATGAATATATCTGTATTCACAGTTATACTTAGTTTAAAGAGGAATGATGCATACTTTGAAAATATATCTGACCTTTCAGGCATGTATAAAAATCATCCATTTACTACTATCTTAGTTGCGTTAATGATGTTTTCATTAGCGGGTATACCTCCTTTAGCCGGTTTTTTTGGTAAATTTTATATTTTCGTTGCAGCTTTAGAAAGTAATATGGTGTTTCTTGCGGTTATAGGCATCATTGCAAGTGTTATTAGCGCTTTCTATTATCTTCGTATTGTAAAGATAATGTATTTTGATGAACCAAAAGAAAAGTTTGATGGAGTGAATATCCGATCACTTCAAGTTCTGTTTTATCCATCTTCTTTTTTAGTCATTTTGTTTTTCATATATCCTGCACCAATTATACAGCTTTCAGAATATGCTATAAAATCCTTTTATTAATAGACATGTTATCTAAATCAGCAATTATCCATTATGATGTCATAGACAGCACAAATCTTGAAAGTAAGAGACTTATTGATAAAGAAAAAATTTTCTCTCCTACTTGGATTATAGCAAGTAAGCAAACTGCAGGAAGAGGGCGAGGTGATAAAAAATGGGTATCTCAAGAGGGAAATCTGCTTGCTTCTTTAATTCTACCTATTAATTTTTCCCTAGATAGACTTCCATTTTTATCATGTATTGTTGCATTATCTTTGCATCAATGTATTTCAAAAGTGATTACGGATAATAAACCTTTAAAAATAAAATGGCCAAATGATATTCTCTATGATGACGCTAAATTGGCAGGAGTACTAATTGAAAACTCTCTCTCTCAAAGTAAAAACTTTTCAATTATTGGTATAGGAATCAACGTTGCACACCATCCAATTATAGAGGGAAAAAACACTACATCCTTAAATGCTATAGTGCAGAAGAATATGAAAACCATAGATTTTATTAAATCCCTGGAAATCATTCTTAATGAGTATTTAGAAAAATTAATAAATAATTCAGAAGCTCTTTTAATAGATGAATACAAAAGTAAATGCTGGAATTATAATAAGACAGTAAAATTTATGACAAATGATAAAGTTTTAGAAGGAATATTAATTGATATATCTAAAGACTTTGAAATTATTATAAACGCTAATAATAAAAATATTAAATTAAATGCAGGAGAATTGTCATTTGACTATTAATGTGAGAACAATTGTAGATATAGGTAATACAAATATCTTATTTGGAAACATTGTTAAAGGTGAGCTTATTTCCCAAATGAGAATAGAAACATCTGTAATAGTGAATGCTCAAAAAAACAATATGAGCACTGATTTAGTTGAATTGAAAAATTTTTTATCTGATAGCAAATCAGTCATTATTTCTGGTGTAGTGCCTAACGCTCAATATGAATTAACTAATTTTATAAAAAGTATTAGAGATGATTTGAAAATTGTTGAACTGAGAACATCTGATCTTGAAAAGTTTATATCTTTTACTTTAGATAAACCAAGCGAAGTTGGTGATGATAGAATAATCAATGCTATTGCTGCAGTAAAACAATATGAGCCTCCTTTAATTATTGTTGATTTTGGAACTGCAACAACTTTAGATGTAGTAGATAAAAATGGCAGTTATGCCGGAGGGTTGATATGTCCTGGGGTCAACTTATCCATTAAATCACTCTCTGACGGTACTGCTTTATTGCCACAAATTGATTTTAAAAGACCAGCTCAACTTATTGGTAAAGATACAATTCATGCCATGGAATCTGGTATCTATTGGGGCTATATCAGTCTTATTGAGGGTTTGCTTGATAAATTAAAAAAGGAAAATGACTGTTTGAATGCGCAAACCATTGCTACAGGTGGTTTATCGAAATTATTTGCAAAAGATTTAAATTGCATTAATTACTTTGAAAATGATCTTACTTTGAACGGCCTGATCATAATAAGCAAAAAAATATATGAGTAAAAATAGCAGACTAGTTTTTCTGCCATTAGGTGGAACTGGAGAAATAGGCATGAACATGAATCTCTATGGTTATGGCAATGAGATTGATGATATGAAATGGCTAATTGTTGATGTAGGCATTACTTTTGGAGACGATACAACTCCCGGGGTTGATGTGATATTACCCGACCATGAATTTATAAAAGAAAGAAAAGAAAATCTTCAAGGAATAATTATTACACATGCCCATGAAGACCATGTTGGTGGATTAGCCTATTTATGGCCAGACTTGAAGTGTCCAATTTACGCAACTGCATTTACTGCCTCAATAATAAGATTAAAGTTTGAGGAGAGGGGTATAAATATTGAAGATAAACTAAATATAGTAGATCTTTCATCTGAAATTCAAATCAAACCATTCGATATTAAATTTCAAACACTGACACACTCTATACCAGAGCCAAATTCATTATTTATTAAGACAAAATTGGGCACCATTTATCACACTGGCGATTGGAAAATTGATGACAATCCTATTGTAGGAGAATCAATTGATTTTAATAAATTAAAAGAAAATAGTGAGGAAATACTTGCGATGGTTTGTGATTCAACGAACGTTTTAACAAGTGGACGCTCGGGTTCAGAATCTACGGTTAGAGGAAATCTTGCGGGTGTTATTAAAAAGTTAAAAAATAGAGTTTTTGTTACTTCATTCGCTTCAAATGTTGCACGATTAGAAACAATTGCAGCAGCCGCTAAAGAGTCAGGAAGATCACTTGTTGTTTTAGGCCGATCAATGCATAGAATGATATCTGTTGCACGGCAAAACGGAATTTTAAAGGATATAGATGTAATCTTATCGGAAAAGGATGCGGCAAAAAAGAAAAAACATGAGGTTCTCTACCTATGTACTGGTAGTCAAGGGGAACCAAGGGGCGCAATGATGAGGATATCAAATCAAGATTTTCCGCACATTGATATTGACCAAGATGATTGTGTAATTTTTTCATCAAAAATTATTCCTGGTAATGAGAAAAAAATATTTAAACTTTTTAATCGCCTTTCTGAACTTGGTGCTGAGGTTATCACTGAATATGATGAAGATATTCATGTTTCAGGACACCCGTGTCTTGATGAAATGGTAGATATGTATGAACATGTAAAGCCAAAAATATCTGTTCCTGTACATGGAGAGTATAGACATTTGAAAAGACACTCTTCGTTAGCCAAGGAACTTGGTGTTCAGTTTCCAATGCAAATATCCAATGGTGATATTCTACAACTCGCACCAGGTTCACCTTACATATATGATCAATGTAAATCTGGAAGACAGTACTTAGACGGAAACCGACTTGTTGATTATAACAGTAGTCACATTAAAGATAGAAAAAGAATGAGTTATAATGGAGTATTGAATATAACGTGTGTTTTAGACAAAAAAATGAATCTTAAGAATGAGCCTGTTATTTTTTCTAGCGGCATATTAAGTGATGATGAATATGATAGTGACGAAGTAATAAATATTCTTGAAGAAGAAATTTATAAATTCTTTGATGATAAAAATAATATATCAAAAAAGGAAAAAAAGATTTATCAGAAACTTGAAACTCTCTCTAGAAACCTGATTTATAAGCACTCTCGCAAAAAACCTTTGACAAATATAAGTATTGTTCATATTTAATTAGAATGATTGGAAAATTAAATCATATAGCAATAGCTGTGCCAAACATCAATGAAGCCGCTGAGCAATACAGAAGCATCTTTGGAGCAAAGGTATCTGAGCCAGTAGAACAACCTGATCATGGCGTTACCACTATATTTATTGATTTGGGAAATACAAAAATAGAACTCTTACAAGTGCTTGGTGAAGACTCTCCTATTGAAAAGTTTATGGATAAAAATCCTAAAGGGGGAATGCATCATATTTGTTTAGAAGTCGAAGATATTAATCAAGCAGTTGAAAAATTAAATACGCATGAAGTTTCCATTACGGGAACTGGGAAGCCAAGAACCGGTGCCCATGGAAAACCTGTTGTCTTTCTTCATCCAAAAAGTTGCAATGGAACATTAATCGAGCTTGAAGAAGTTTAAAATTGGGCATAACAGGCTCAATTATTATCTTTCTTCTTATTTGGTGGCTTATCTTCTTTTTGTCCCTGCCGATAAATATCAACAATTCAAATAAAAAAATAGCAATTGAGGGTGAGGATCCTGGAGCGCCCAATAATCCACAGATATTTAAGAAATTTCTAATCACAACATTTGTTTCAGTAATTATCTGGTTTATCATATACTTTTTTCTAAATAATGATGGTTTTTTGATGTTTATCTTAAAGCTTTTTTATATGAATGAAGTTATCTAAATATTTATTACCTGTTTTAAAAGAAACTCCTTCCGAAGCGGAAATCATTTCTCACACCTTGATGCTTAGATCTGGAATGATCAGTCAGTCTAGTTCAGGTATCTATTCATGGCTACCTATTGGATTAAGGGTTTTGAAAAAGATTGAAAATATTGTGAGAGATGAACAAAATAATGCAGGTGTAAATGAAATTCTAATGCCAACTATACAACCTGCTGACATTTGGAATGAAAGCGGTCGATACGAAGATTACGGTAAAGAGATGTTAAGAATTAACGATCGTCATGATAGACAGATGCTTTATGGCCCAACCAACGAAGAGCAAGTAACTGATATTTTTAGACGTTCAATAAAGTCCTATAAAGAACTTCCTCAATTACTTTATCACATACAATGGAAATTTAGAGATGAATTAAGGCCAAGATTTGGAGTTATGCGAGGTAGAGAATTTTTAATGAAAGATGCTTACTCATTCGATATTGATGAAATGAAATCTGAAGACTCTTACAATAGATTTTTCATATGTTACCTAAAAACTTTTGCACGATTGGGTTTAAAAGCTATCCCAATGGCTGCTGATACCGGGCCCATTGGAGGAGATTTGTCACATGAATTTGTTATCCTGTCTAAGACTGGTGAAAGTGACATATATTTTGATCAAAGAATATTACAAGAAGATGAATCTATTAATGAAATTGACTATGAAGGGGATTTAAAAAAACCAGTAGAAAAATTTAAATCTTATTACTCGGTTTCTGACGATAAATATAATGAGTCTGAGTTCAACAAGAATGTAGATAAACAAAATCAAATGCAGTCTAGAGGCATTGAAGTAGGGCACATCTTTAGTTTTGGCACAAAGTATTCAACATTAATGAAAGCGAATGTACTTGATTTTGATGGCAAAGAAAAGTCTGTATATATGGGCTCATATGGAATTGGAATATCGAGATTAGTAGGTGCAATTATAGAAACTTCACATGATGAAAAAGGTATAATATGGCCTGACGTCGTTGCTCCATTCTTATTTGGAATAATAAACCTGTCTCCAAAAGACGAAATAGTTTCTAGCAATGCTGAAAAAATTTATAACTATATCTCTGATAAATATGAAACTATCTATGACGATAAAAAAGACAACGCAGGAGTTAAATTTTCCCGTATGGATTTGATCGGTATACCCCATCAAATCATTATTGGGAATAAATCAAAATCAGATAATGAGATTGAATATAAAAATAGAAGGACTGGAAATTCAGAATTTATAAATATCGACAAGATTGATGAATTCATCAAAAGATTTCCATCATAAAGTGCCATTTAATTATTTTGAAAGATTTATAGCATTTAGATATCTTGTACCGCTTAGAAAAGGCGGATTACTGTCAGTCATCTCTTGGCTATCTTTCATAGGTATATGTATTGGTGTCGCAACATTAATAATTGTAATGTCAGTGATGAATGGTTTTCATATCGAGTTAAAAGAAAGAATTATCGGTTTTAATGGACATATATTCATACAAAAAAATGATAAATATTTTGAATATCAAGAAGAGCTCTCAAACCTACCTCTGATTAAATTTATTGACCCCAATATAACTCTTCAAGCCCTTATTAGTTCAGATGATAGAACGTCAGGAATTGTTTTAAAATCTTTCGTAGAAGAAAACATGAAACAATACTCATTTTCGCAAAGCATCAGTAACAATGAAGAAATTAATGTGAAAAATAGTATAATACTTGGATCAGACTTGGCATTAGCATTAAATGTTATTCCTGGTGAGGATGTTAAGGTACTTTCATCCAATATGCTCTCAACACCTTTTGGTCAAATCCCTAAAAGCAAGAGCATGGTTGTTGTTGGAATTTTTACTTCAGGAATGAGCGAGTATGATACTAATTTTGCATATACTGCATTACCAAATATTCAGTCTCTTATAGGAGTTAAAAATTTAGTTTCTACAATTGAAGTTCACCTAAGTGATATTGCTGATTTACCAATCGTAAAAGAAGAAATATCTGAAGTATTTAGTAATAACTACATTATTAGAGATTGGATAGAGCTGAACAGTTCTTTTTGGGAGGTGTTAGCGACTGAACGTGAATTAATGTTCTTTGTTTTATCTTTAATTATTGTCATTGCTGCATTTAATGTGATTACGAGCTTATTTATTCTTGTACAAACAAAATCCAAAGAAATTGCAGTATTAAAAACAATTGGCACTAGTGATATTTCAGTTTTAAGAATCTTTTTAATTGTTGGCTCTATTATAGGTACTTCTGGAACAATACTAGGGACAATTTTAGGAATACTATTCACTATAAACATTGATTCTGTAAGAAACTTTTTAAATAGCACATTTGATTTAAATCTTTTTCCTTCAGAATTCTATTATCTAGACAAAATGCCGACTAATATAGATATAAATCAAATTGCAATAATATTTTTATTTTCATTATCAGTGTCAATTATTGCTACAATCTATCCAGCCTACAAAGCTTCTAAAACAGAAATTAAAGGTATACTTGGAAATGGATAAAAATATTCTAGTTTTATCAAATATTTCTAAGTCTTATAGGCAAGGTAGTGAATACATTACTATATTTGATAATTTTAATCTTACCGTTAATAAAGGTGAATTTATTTCGATTACTGGACCTTCAGGATCAGGTAAAACAACCTTATTAAATTTAGTTGGCTTAATAGATTCAATTGATAAAGGTGAAATTTTATTAAATGCTAAAATCATTTCAAATCAAAATAGCAACGAGAAAAGTGAAGTAAGAAGGAATAATTTTGGATTTATTTATCAAAATTATAATTTATTTGATAATTTTAGTGCAATTGAAAATATTACACTTCCACTTATTTTGATAGGTGAAGCCAAAGATGTAGCTTTTGAAAAAGCAGACGAATTAATGAATATTTTTGATATAAGCCACAGAAAATATCATTTTCCAAATAGTTTATCTGGCGGTGAGCAGCAGAGAGTTGCAATAGCTAGAGCTTTAATAAATAAGCCAAAAATAGTTATTGCCGACGAACCCACGGGAAATCTTGATTATGAAAATTCAGTAAATGTTTTTAAATACTTAATTGATTATATCGAATCAGAAAAAATGACATTAATAATGGCTACGCATAATCAAGAATGGGCAAATAAGTCTGATCGAAGGATTGATCTTAGTTAATGGCTGACTTTGTTCACCTAACAAATAAAACAGAGTATTCACTATCTGAAGGAGCGTTGCCAATTGCGAGAATAGCCGAATTGTGCCAGTCATTTTCAATGCCAGCTGTTGGCATATCTGACAACAATAATATGTTCGGTGCATTAGAGTTTAGTGAGCAAATTGCAAAAGTTGGAGTTCAACCAATTTTAGGTTGTAATATAAAAATTAAAACACCAAAAGAATACTTACATGAAAATATTGAGGATAATGACCTATATTTCTATTTAAATATGTTTTCAAAAAACAATGAAGGATATGAAAACTTATTAAAATGTGTTTCGAACGCCTATACTTTTAATAAAGGAAATGCGTATGTAACGGTTGATGATTTAATTAAATTTAAAGATGGCTTAATTATTTTATCTGGTGGAAATAATTCGATACTAACCCATTCAACAGGACACATGATCACAAAACAATCTCAGCAATTTATTTCTGATTTTAAAAAAGAATTTAATGACAATTTTTATATTGAAATACAAAGATTTGGCAGTGTTGACTACCGGTTAAACGAAGAAGCTGTTTTGAATTTAGCCTATGACCATCAGATTCCGTTAGTCGCTACTAATGATGCTTATTTCGAGGGCCCGGAGCATTTTGAGGCTCATGATGCATTAATGTGCATTGAAAAAAAACTCTTTGTATCTCAAGTTGATCGAACAAGATTATCAAAAGAGCATTATTTTAAGACTCAAAATGAAATGCTTGAGCAATTTCATGATTTGCCGGAAGCTCTTAATAATACGATTGAAATTGCCCAAAGATGTGTTCATCGTCCTAAGATCAAAAATCCTATTTTGCCCGTATACGATGATGATCAAAACAAAGAGAAGGAATTGTTGCAGAAATTAGCTAAAGATGGACTAGATGATCGGCTCAATACTAAATTCAACATTGAAAACATAGATATCGAACTACAAAGCGAAATCAGAAAAGTTTATGAAGAAAGACTTTTTAAAGAATTAAAAATAATCATCAATATGAAATATGAGGGATATTTTTTAATAGTTTCTGATTTTATCCTATGGGCAAAAAATAACGACATACCTGTTGGGCCAGGCAGAGGATCAGGAGCAGGATCACTTGTAGCTTGGTGTCTAAATATAACAGATCTTGATCCTATTAAGTTTGGATTGATATTTGAACGCTTTTTAAATCCAGAAAGGGTATCGCTTCCCGATTTCGATATAGATTTCTGTAGAGATGGTAGAGACAAGGTGCTTGAATATGTACACAAAAAGTATGGTGAAAATAAAGTAGCACAGATAATTACCTTTGGTAAATTGCAGGCACGAGCTGTAATAAGAGATGTCGGTAGAGTCCTTGGTATTCCATATGGTCAGGTCGATTATCTTTGCAAGTTAATGCCATTTGATCCCTCTAGACCCATGTCTCTTCAGAAATATATTGATGAAGAGCCAAAGTTAAATGAAGAAGCCAACAGAGATCCCAAGGTCAAAAAACTATTAGATATTTCTCTTAAACTTGAAGGTTTAAAAAGACATGCATCTATTCACGCCGCTGGAGTCGTTATATCAAAAGATCAAATATCTAAAGATGTACCATTATACAGTGATCCAGAAAGTAATATCTTCTTAACTCAGTTTGACATGAAATGGGTTGAAAACGCTGGTTTAGTTAAATTTGACTTTCTTGGATTGAAAACACTTACTTTGATCAATGAATGTATAAAGTTGGTACGGAATAATAATTCAGATTTCAGTATAGATAAAATTAATATTAACGATATTAAAACATACAACCTGCTCAGTACTGGCGAAACAACTGGAATCTTTCAGTTAGAGAGTGCTGGAATGAAGGATACATTGAAGCAATTAAAGCCTGATAAATTTGAGGATATAATTGCAATTGTCGCCCTATATCGTCCTGGCCCTATGGCAAATATACCTACATATATTGAAAGAAAGCATGGAAGAGAAAAACCAGATTACATACACCCTCTGCTAAAGGGACTTTTAAAAGAAACATATGGAGTTGTAATATATCAAGAGCAAGTAATGGGAGTTGCACGAGAACTTTCAGGTTATTCTGATGGCGAAGCTGATCTATTAAGACGAGCTATGGGAAAAAAAATACAAAAAGAAATGAAAGCTCAAAAACAAAGGTTTATCAGTGGGTGTGTAAATAATAAATTGAAAAACAATGAAGCAGAAAACATATTTGAATTGCTATCAAAATTTGCAGATTATGGTTTTAATAAAAGTCATGCAGCCGCTTACGCTCTTATTGCTTTTCAAACTGCATTTTTAAAGACGCATTATCCTATTGAATTTTTCGCAGCATCAATGTCACTTGATATTAATAATACAGATAAAATATCTATTTTTCAGCAAGAATTAGTGCGAATGAACATTAAACTTATTCCCCCAAGCATAAATCAATCTAATTCTTATTTTTCTAGAGAGGGAGAAAAAATTTCTTATGCATTAGGTGCCATAAAAAATGTTGGGATTGAGTCCATGAACGATTTAGTGAATGAAAGAAATTCTAATGGGGTATTTAAAAATTTTAGTGATCTTATTAAGAGGTGTGATACTTCTATAATAAATAAAAAAACATTAGAAGCGCTTGCCTGCGCAGGAGCTTTTGATGAATTTAGAGTGAATAGGTCATCAGTCTTTAATCAAGCCCAAGAAATTGTTAAATTTCACAAATCCCAAAATAATAAATCTTTATCAGAGCAAGAAGATATGTTTGGCGATATAGAGCTATCTAATTTTACAATAAACGAAGAAAAAGAATGGAGCTATCCATATAAATTAATGAAAGAATATGAAATGCTAGGTTTTTACCTTACAGGACATCCACTAGAGGCTCACAAAAAAAATTATCCATCACTAATGCTTAAGGAGTATTTAGATATAAAGGAAAATGAATCAGCCTATAATCAAAAAGATGTATTATTAGGAGGAACGCTACTTTCGAAAAAAGAAAAAAGATCTGCAAGAGGAAACGCTTATGCTTTTTTAAATTTTTCTGATTTGTCTTCAATATATGAACTGATTGTATTTGAGAGTAATCTTAGAAAGTACAGAGATTTATTAGTTGAAGGTGAGTCCTTTATCATTAGTGTTGATTTTTCATTTCAAAATGGGACTTTAAGAGGTGAACTAAAAAAAGTGTTTAGTTTCGATGAAGTAGAAAATTTAAATATCAAAAAGGTAAAGGCAGAAAATGAAGAAAAGGCAAATTCACTAATAAAAATATACGCTGACGGTAATTTCACTAAAGATGAACTTCTGAAATTAAAATGGGTTAAGGGTATGCAGAAAGTAGAAATTATATATGATAATCAACTACTTAAAATTCCTGGAGCATTCGAAATTAGCGCTGATATGATTAAAGAAATCAAAACTCTTAACGGCGTAAAAAAAATAGACCTTAGTTGATAAAAGTATTGAATATTACTTATCCTTCGTGTAATTAATCGCTTAATTTAATCACACAACGATAGCTTTTGCTGTCCGGTCCTTACTTAAGGTCAAATTGTTGTGGATGTACAACCGGAGAAATTATATGAGTATACCTAATATTGATTTAAGAGATCTAGTTACTGCTGGTGTTCACTTTGGACATAAGTCTCAAAGATGGAACCCCAAAATGCAAAAATACATACACAGTACAAGAGAAAATGTTCACATTATCAATCTAAATCATACAGTTCAAATGATGCAAGAGGCATTAAATGTAATTGACAGCGTAACCTCGCGTGGTGGGAAAATTTTGTTTGTTGCAACAAAAAAACAGGCATCAGCAAAGATTGCTGAGTTAGCAATTGAAACTGGACAATACTATGTTAACCATAGGTGGCTGGGTGGCATGCTGACTAATTGGTCTACAATTACGAAGTCAATCAAGAAAATGAAAGAACTTGAAGTTCTTAAGTCAAATCCAAATAATGAATTTACAAAAAAAGAAATACTTAAACTCACCAACAAACACGATAAACTTGTTAAATCTCTAAGTGGAATAAGTGAGATGAAGAAATCTCCAGACCTACTTTTTGTTATTGATACAAAATTAGAACATATTGCTGTCTCGGAAGCCAATCATTTGAATATACCGATAATTGGAATAGTCGATACCAATTCAGATCCAGACGAAATAAGCTATCCAATTCCTGGGAACGATGACTCAAGAAGATCAATAAACCTTTATTGCTCTTTAATAAAAGAAACGATTAACTCAGCAGAAACCCAAATAAATTTTACAGAAGATAAATCTACAATGACATCTGATAAAGGCTTAGATGACCAGGCTGATAATAAATCTTCTGATAATGGTGTTAAGTAGCAAGAGAATATATCATATAAAAATTAATAGTTATGACAGTCAGCGCTAAAGAAGTTCAAGAGTTAAGAAAAATGTCTGGTGCAGGCATGATGGAATGTAAGTCTGCCCTTTCTGAAGCAAATGGCAATCTAGATGATGCTTTCAAGTTACTTCGTGAAAAAGGAATTGCAAAAGCTGAAAAAAAATCGTCAAGAGACGCAAACGAGGGCCTTGTTGCAATAAAGAAAGAAGGCAATTCAGCGGCTATGATCGAAGTTAATTCTGAAACCGATTTTGTTTCACGAAATTCAGAATTTCATGATCTTGTTAATTCCATTCTTGAAATTGTGATGCAAAATAAGAGTGATACAGATAAATCAATTGAAGATACAAAAACACTTATTAGTGACGCTGTGGGTAAAATCGGAGAGAACATTGTACTGAAAAATATAAAATTTATAGAAGGTAATATTTATAGTTATATACACAACAGTGTAACTGATGGCATGGGAAAAATTGGTGTTTTAATAAACTTTAACTCTGATTCTAGTGAATTAGATGTTATCGGTAAAAACATTTGTATGCATATTGCTGCAACTGCTCCAAAATCATTAACAGCAGATGATCTTGACAAGTCCATCATTGAGAACGAGAAAGAAATAATTTCAAAGCAATTGAAAGAAACGGGCAAGCCAGACAATATTCTTGAGAAAATGATGCAAGGTAAGTTAAATAAATTCTATGAAGAAAATACATTAATGGGACAAAAGTTTGTAATTGATCCATCAATTTCGATCGAACAATATTTAATACAATCTTCAAAAGAAATTAATAGTCAAATTAATATTCAAGAATTTCTTCGATTTGAAATAGGTTCATAAAGAATGAATAAAAATAAAAAAAAACGGATATTAATTAAATTATCCGGTGAATCTCTTATGGGCGATGATAATTATGGAATTGAACTCAAAACTGTCGATAAGTTAGCAAAAAACATTAAATCATTTATTAAGTTAAATGTTGAATTATGCATTGTTATAGGGGGAGGCAATATATTCCGAGGCCTCGCTGCTTCTGCCAAGGGGATGGATAGAGCAAATGCTGATTATATGGGGATGCTTGCAACTGTTATGAATAGTCTAGCAATGCAAAATGCTTTAGAGAAACTAAAATTAGAGACAAGGGTAATGTCCGCTTTCCCAATTCAGTCTATTTGTGAAACTTACATTAGACGCAGAGCGATAAGACACATGGAAAAAGGAAGAGTAGTGATTTGCGCTGCTGGAACTGGAAATCCATATTTCTCAACTGATACGGCGGCTTCATTAAGAGCTGCTGAGTTAATGTGTTCTTATATATACAAAGCTACTCAGGTTGATGGGATATATAGTAAGGATCCAAAAAAGAACAAAGATGCAAAAAAATATAAAAAAATATCATATAATAAATATTTATCTGATAATCTCAGGGTTATGGATAGTGCGGCAATAAGTGTGGCTAGAGAAAATAAAATCCCAATTAGAGTATTTTCTATTCTTGAGAAAGATTGCTTTAAAGGCGTTTATAATAACAAATTAAATTACTCAGAAATTAATGATGTTTGATCAGATATATAAGGATGTTGAAAAAAGAATGAATGCTACAATCCAATCATCTAGATCTGAGATGAGTGGCATAAGGGCTGGAAGAGCATCCCCAAGCATGCTCGATTCAATCAAAGTAGAAGCATATGGACAAAAAATGAATATTAATCAAGTGGCCAATATTACAACCCCTGACGCCAGAACAATTAACATCGATATATGGGATCAAGCTAATGTTAATTTGGTTGATAAGGCAGTGAGAGAGTCAGATTTAGGAATCAATCCAATGATAGAGGGCAATCTTATCAGATTGCCATTACCTCAACTAACGGAAGAGAGAAGAAATGAATTCCTTAAGATGGCAAGTAAGATTGCTGAGAATACAAAAATAGCAATTAGAAATATTAGAAGGGATGGCATAGAGAAAGTTAAAAAATTAGAAAAAGACAAAGAAATTGGACAGGATGATTCAAAGAAGTATCAAGAGGAAATTGAAACTCTAACTGCAAATAAAATTAAAATTATCGATGAAGTTCAACAGTCTAAAGAAGAAGATTTGAAAAATATATAACTTCGCTTAAAGTGAAATCATTTAATTCTCACAAAACAAAAATCAAACATGTTGCTATAATTATGGATGGCAATGGAAGATGGGCGGCAAAAAATAAAGTATCAAAAAAAATGGGACACGAGCATGGGGTTCGTAATTGTATTAAAATCTGTGAAAATTTAAAAAAACTAGATTTTAAAATAAATGAAATTTCATTTTATGTGTTCTCCACAGAAAATTGGAAACGCACACCCTTAGAAGTAAGGAATTTATTTAAAATCATAGAAGATTTCTATGATTCATTCAAAGCATCAGCAAATAAAAATAATATTTCTGTAAGACACTATGGTTCTAAAAAAAATCTATCGAGCAAAATAAAGAAAATAATTGACGATGTAGTACTGACCACAAAGAAAAATAATGGAACTTATGTAAATTTATTATTTAACTATGGATCAAGACAAGAAATTGAAGATGCAATAAAAAATATTCAGTCTGAAAAGAAAAAAAAATTTAACTTTAGGGATTATTTGTATATTCCCGAGTCAAATGATCCAGATTTAATAATTAGAACTGGTGGAGAAATTAGGCTAAGTAATTTCATGTTATGGCAAAGTGCATATTCAGAACTTTATTTTACCAAGACGTTGTGGCCAGACTTCAAAATTAGTTCTTTAAACAAAATATTACATAATTATTTAAAAAGAAATAGGAAACATGGTAAATAAATTAAAAAATTTATTTAATAAAAATTTATTATTAAGGATATTATCATTGATTATATTTATTCCTTTAATGTTGCTGCCAATTGTTGTTAGTAATTATTTATTATTTATGATTTATATTTTTTTTAATGCTGTAATACTTTACGAGATTCAATTAATGAAAGTTGATGATGAGAAAAAGAAATTACTTATTATTTATAAGGCTTTAATAACATTTATTTTTTTTATATTTATTTTAATAAAAATCACTGCAGTTATGACCTCAATAGATTTAATTGAAATAATTATTACTATTTGGCTATTTGACACTTTCTCTTTTTTAGGCGGTAAAATTATTGGCGGTAAGAAACTTATTCCATCAATTAGTTCTGGGAAAACTCAAAGCGGATTATTAGTTGGTATCACCGCCACACTTATTTGTTTTTATATTTATTCAGCAATTGTTAATGATTATTCATTAAAGTACTTATTATTTATTAGCATAATTATATTATTTGCTTTTCTAGGAGATGTGATAGCTTCGATCATAAAGAGAGCGTCATCTATTAAGGACTCAGGTTCCATTTTGCCCGGACATGGAGGCTTATTAGATAGGCTAGATTCATTTATAGGAGTATTCTTTTTTATTGGCATATATCAATTATTATCATGAAGAAGATTAATTTAGTTATTTATGGAGCTACTGGTAGCATTGGTGGTTCTGTGCTTTCCATAGTAAGGTCTAATAGGAAAAAATTTAATATTCAAGGAATCACATGCAATAAAAATTATAATAAATTAATAAAAATTGCTGAAGAATTTAACGTAAAAAAACTTGGAATAAATAAACGAATAAAAAGTACAGTTAAAGAACTAAATAAATACCATGTTTATGAGGACATAAGCTCATTCAGTAAAATATACGATAGTAAAACAGATGTAATTATTTTTTCTATTTCTGGCTTAGCTGGTTTAGATCTTTTTCACAAATTGTGTAAATCAGGTAAAAAAATTGGAATGGCAAATAAAGAATGTATTATTTCTCTTGGTGAAAATTTTTCTAAACTAGCTAAAAAAAGTGGTAGTATTATTGTTCCACTTGACTCAGAACACAATTCTATTTTTCATTTATTGAATAATGATCATGGTTTTTTTGACTCAATTACAATAACTGCTACAGGTGGACCATTTAGAAAATTACCTCTAAATTCATTTAATGATATTAGCATTGAACAAGCTCTATTGCATCCAATATGGAAAATGGGGAAAAAAATATCGGTAGATTCAGCGACCATGGTCAATAAAGCGCTTGAGATTATTGAGGCTAAATATTTATTTAATCTAGAGGATAATCAAATTAATGCGATTATTCATCCTCAAGCAATTGTTCATGCAATGGTAAATTATGAAAATGGTGTTACTACAGCTTTACTAAATAAACCTGATATGCGAATACCGATATCATCGTTGTTCTTTAAATTTAATGATTCTTCAAACAAAGCTAAACAGTTGAATCTAGAAGACTATTCAAAACTTGAGTTTTACCCAATAAGTACCAAGAGGTATCCAGCAATTATATTGGGTAGGGAGGTAATGAAAATTGGTGGACTTGCTCCAAATGCTTTTAACTATCTCAATGAGATCTTAGTTCGATATTTCCTTAAAGGGGCTATAAAATTTGTAGATATAACGGCCTTAAATGAAATTAATTTAGAGAAGATATTTGCTAAAAATCGTAATATAATTAAACCTAATTTAAGTGATATTAAGAATATCAATAATTGGATAGACGAGAATGTTTATCTTGGCAGTATTTAACTTATGTATATTATGAAAAAGTTTTATTTATACTTAATTGTATTCTTAATGATTGGGCTTAATACTTTTGCCAATGAGAATATTATCAATTCAATTAAAATAGAAGGCACTCAAAGAATTGATACAGAAACTGTTGTATCTTATTCTGAAGCATCCCTAGGTGACATTTATACTGAAGATTTAGGGAATCTTATACTTAAGAGATTGTTTGAAACAAACCTATTTTCAAATATTCAAATTTCATATTCAGAAAATACTTTAAAAATTATTTTAAAAGAAAACCCTACGATAAATTTAGTTAAATTTGAAGGAAACTCTAAAATAAAAGATGAAGATTTATTAATCGAAATTTCATTAAAAGAAAGATCTGTTTACTCAAGAAGCAAGGTAAAGAAAGATATTGAGAGAATGCTTACATTGTATCAAAGATCGGGAAGGCTATCATCTGAGATTAATCCTAAGATTGAGACATTAGACAATAACAGAGTCAATCTAATATATGAAATTACTGAGTCAGATATTACTAAAGTATCAAATATTATAATTCTGGGTAATGATGTATTTTCTTCGTCAAAAATTAAATCTTCTATGAAAACTAAGGAAAAAACATTTCTTCGTTTTCTATCTTCAGCTGATAATTATGATCCAGATAAATTAGAATACGATAAACAATTAATAACACAATTTTACAATAACAATGGTTATCCAGACTTTAAAATTACATCTAGTATTGCTCAATTAAAATCAAATACTAATAATTTTGAAATAATAATTAACGTAAATGAAGGAAAGAAATATAATTTTGGAGAAATTTCAGTCGAAAGTACATTAAAAAAAATGAATGCAGATGCAGTAGCAGATGTTTTGCCAATGAAAAAAGGTGAATTGTTTGATAGAAGTAAAATAAATAAAAGTATCGAAGAATTAAAAGAATGGGCCCAATCAGAAGGTTATACTTTTATAGACATAATAACTAATCTTAATGATAATAATGAATTGAATCAAATTGATGTAAAGTTGATAATTAATGAAGGACCAAGGGTTTACGTTAATAATATAAATATAGCAGGAAACACGAGAACCGTTGATAAAGTAATTCGACGAGAAATAAGTCTTACTGAGGGCGATGCCTATAATAAATATTCTATTATCTATTCAAAAGATGCAATTAGGGCATTAAATTTCTTCTCAAAAGTAGATATTCAAGAAGTTAAGACATCATTTCCTGATAAAATAAATTTAGAAATTAATGTTGATGAAAAAAATACTGGAGAGGCGTCAATTGGAGCAGGTTATTCGAGTGCAACAGCTGCATCATTACAGCTTGGATTAAGAGAAAATAATTTCTTGGGCAAGGGTCAAAAAGTTAAATTTGAAACTTCATTAGCAGATACAAGAACTACATACGATTTATCGATTACTGAGCCGTATTTGAATAATAAGTCACTGTCTCTAACAGGTAAATTATATAGTAACTTTAATGATCCAACTTCAGCTAATTATGAAATAGAAGATTTAGGTTTTGGACTTTCTACTAATTTCCCATTATCACTGAATAGATATATAGAAATTAGATATTCTTTATTTACTTCAAAGATTAAAGCTGATTCAAATGCAACTTCCTATGAGAATGCATTAGCTGGTACTGATACAGTTTCCACTTTAGGGTATTCACTGTCATTTGATAGAAGGAACAGTAGATACAAGCCGTCTAAAGGTTTTAATTTAATTCTTAATCAAGATTTGGCAGGACTAGGTGGAAATAGCTATTATTATAAGAATAGTATTGAATTTAATTTGTATAAAAGACTATCAGATAATTTTATTAGCGCTTTAAAGTTTCAAGCAGGAAATATTAATGGATATAATGGGAAATATTCTCCTTTATCATCAAATTTTAAACTTGGCGGGAAAAAATTAAGGGGGTTTAAGTCAGGTAAGGTAGGTCCAAAATTAGGAAATTCCTACACAGGAGCTCAATATTATTATCTGACATCTCTTGAAACAAATATTGATTTAAATATTGATGCGTTTGATATTACAAGTACTTTTTTTATTGATTTTGGAAGTGTTTGGGGATTAGAAAATCCCGCTTATGTTTCAATTGATGATGAACATGAAGTTAGATCGTCTATAGGATTAAATCTAAATTGGGACTCAGCAATTGGGCCTATTAATATTATTTACGCACAAATTCTCAAGTACAATAAAAATGATACTACTGATAACCTTTATTTTGACATAGGATACAATTTCTAATGATAAAAAAAACAAAAATAAAAATAAAAACTCTTATATTAAGTACATTACTTTTTCTTATTCCTTCTACTTCATTTTCAGATTATCCTAACACTTCTATCGGGGTGATAGATTTAAATAAGATATTGGCTGAGGCAGATGCAGCTGTAATGGCCTCTGAACAGATAGAAGTAATTGCCATTGAGATTGAAAATGAAATTAAAAAGAGTGATGAAGAAATTATAAAAGAACAGAACCAGCTAATTGAATCTCAAGCAATAATGGCACCTGAAGCTTTTGATTCACAAAGAAAAGAATACGAAGCTAAGGTTCAGAATTACAATGCTGAAAGGCAATCAAAGCTTCTAAAAATTGATGAACTTATTGCGTTGTCTAGAAATGATGTATTAAATGCGCTTAAGCCAATACTAGAAGAAATTTCAAATAAAAAGGGCATAACTATCCTTTTAGAAAAGGGATCAGTAATGCTCAATGCAGACAAAATGGATATTACTGATGAAGTTTTAAAAAAATTAAATAAAGAATTTCCAGAACTTAAAGTATCAATAAATTAACATAAAATGATATCTAGTTTTTCTAAAAATCTAGGTCCTATAAAAATTCAAACTATAAAAGAAAGTATCAAATGTCAGATACATAATATAGGTGATGAACAAACTTTTTCAGAATTCACGGGTATTCAAAAATTAAAAAAAAATGAATTGTCTTTTTTGACAGATGCACAATTTTCAGAACAAAAAGTGTACCCCGATGGAACATTAATATGTAGCCATAGAACTTCAAAAAAACTGAAAGAATATTGTTCATTGATAGAAGTTGATGATGTTAATAATGCTGTAGCAGTGCTTTCAAACATGTTTTATCGTTCACTTAATAGAGATGAAATATTATTATTAGATGAGCCTAAGATAGATAAAAGTAGCGACATAGCGAAGTCAACAATTATCGAACGAGGTTCCATAATAGGAAAAAATGTCAAAATCAATGATGGGTGCGTCATTGGTTACAACTGTATAATTGGTGATAATGTATCAGTTGGCAGTAACACTGTTATTACAAATTCAATCATTGCTGAGAATGTAAAAATTGGAAGAAATGTTTCAATAGGACAAGGGGGGTTTGGCTTTTCTATAAATAAAAAAACAAATATAAATATATACCATAGTGGAAGGGTAATTTTACAAATGGGCGTAAAAATAGGTTCAAACTGCACTATAGACAGAGGAAGTTTTGGAGATACGATAATTGGTGAGAATTCATTTTTTGATAATCTATGTCACGTTGCACACAACGTTGTTGTTGGAAATAATTGTATATTTGCAGCAATGTCGGGCATTGCAGGGAGTGCAAAAATTGGTGATAACGTAATGGCCGGAGGACAGACGGGAATCGCAGGGCACCTTAATATAGGCAACAATGTTAAGATAGCAGCTCAAAGCGGTGTACTAAAAGATATAGGGGACAATAGTTCAGTAATGGGTCATCCAGCAATAAATAAATTTGTATACCTTAAGAAATTTAAAATTAACCATGCCTAATGAAAGATTAAATATTGATGAAATAAGGGAATTAATTCCACATCGAGAGCCTTTTCTTTTTTTGGATGAGCTAATAAATATAGAAAAGTTAAGTAAAGCAACTGGTATCAAAACATACTCTCATAATGAGAATTTTTTTAAAGGTCATTTTCCCGGTCAACCTGTAGTACCTGGAGTTATATTAATTGAAATGATGGCGCAAACAGCAGCTGCACTGATTGCTTACAGTATAAGAGAAGAAACTTTTGATAAAATTGTGTATTTAATGAATATTGAAAGTACTAAGTTTAGAAAACCTGTATTCCCTGATACCAAAATATTTACTGATGTAAATGCTCTTCGTTCGAAGGGAAGAGTATGGAGATTTGAAGGTAAATCATACGACATAAGTGATAACGCTATTTGTGAAGCAAAATGGAGTGCTATGATAATGGATAGGGATAATGAACAAAATTCATAATACGGCAATAATTGGAACAAATACAATAGTTGGATCCAATGTAGAAATCGGTCCTTATTGTGTTGTTGAAGACGGAGTCAGGATTGGCAATGATTGCATCCTTCATTCTAGTGTATATATGTCTGGTGAAACAGATATAGGTAATGGAAATACTTTTTTCCCTTTTTGCTCAATTGGATCTAGCCCCCAGGATTTAAAATACCAGGGTGAAAAGAGCAAACTTATTATTGGAGATGAAAACATTTTCAGAGAGCATTGCACAGCTAACCCTGGTACATCAGGCGATAACATGAAGACAGTCATTGGAAATTCATCATTATTCATGATGGGTGCCCATATTGCTCACGATTGCATCATTGGCGATAAAGTGATTATGGCCAACCAGGCTACACTTGGTGGACATGTTCAAGTAGATAATTTTGCTGTATTAGGTGGGCTATCAGCAGTTCATCAATTTTGCAGGATTGGCAAATTAGCCATGGTAGGCGGATTGTCTGCTGTAGAAAATGATGTCATTCCGTTCGGCTTAGCTCTTGGTAACAGAGCTAAAATAACAGGTGTGAATATAGTTGGATTAAAAAGAGCAAATTATAGCAAAACCACTATTAAAGAATACTCAAACATTGTTGAAAAAATATTTACTGGTGGAACAATTACATCAGAAAAGGAGAAGATAAAAAATAGTAATAATTCTTTAATAAAAGAACTTTTAATCTTCTTGGACAAAAGTTCTTCAAGAGGACTTTGTCAGTATGGTAAATAATTCTACAATTTGTATAATTGGTGGTTATGACGAGTTATCAAGGTCTCTTTTTAAAATACTTAAAAATAAATATAAATCTACGATTTTCATAAACCTTCTAAGTACAACTTATTATGATAAAAATTTATATAACTTTAATATTTTTGAATTAAAAAAAATATTAGAACTACTTAAAATACAAAACGTCAAAGATATTATTTTTTTGGGAAAAATAGTAAGGCCAGATTTATCTAAATTTAAAAATGATGGAATTGTTGAAAATTATATTCCTAATCTTATCAAGGCTTATAAAAAGGGTGATGGCGCTGTTTTAGATGCAGTCGTAAATATATTTAAAGAACACAACTTCAGAGCTGTATCCCCATTTAAATATTGCGATGATTTAAGTTTAAGTGACTCTGATGTTTTAAAAAAATACAAAAAAGAAGATATCATAGATATAAAAAAATCCAGTAATCTCCTTGATGCTTTATCAGAATTTGATAATGCACAAAGTGTTGTATGTGCTGAAGGATACATAATTGCAATTGAAGCAGTAGAAGGAACTGATGCTTTGTTAAATAGATCTCGGCAATTAAGAAAAGATTTAGACCAATTAGAAACAAAATCAGGATTTCTTGTAAAGAAAATAAAAAAGAGTCAAAGTAGATTTATTGATCTACCAGTTGTCGGCCCCCGAACAATAAGCCTAATAAAAAAAGCAAACCTAAAAGGCCTTGCTATAGATATTAAGAATACATTGATTTATAAAAAAGATGATTTTCTTAGATTAGCGAGAGAATACGACTTGATAATTTACGATATAAACTAGTTAATTAACGTGTATTTTTACTTGATCTGCCAACACCGTATTTGATAACTCTTTTTCCAGTATATAATTGTCTTGGCCTTCCAATTTTTTGGATTGGATCTTCAATCATTTCAGTCCATTGTGCAGTCCATCCAGCTGTTCTCGCTATTGCAAATATGACAGTGAACATTTCTGGAGGGAATCCTATCGCTCTCAAAATTATTCCAGAATAAAAATCAACATTTGGGTAAAGTCTTTTTTCTTTAAAGTATTTATCATTTAGAGCAATTTTTTCGAGATCCATAGCTAGTTTTAATATTGGATCATTCTTGACCCCTACATGCTTTAGAACTTTTAGACATATACTTTTAAGTATTTTTGCTCTCGGATCATAATTTTTATAAACTCGGTGACCGAATCCCATTAATTTGAAGGGATCTTTTTTATTTTTAGCCTTCGCAATATATTTTTTAATATTTTTTGATGACCCAATTTCTTCAAGCATTTCCAGTGCTGCTTGGTTAGCTCCTCCATGAGCTGGTCCCCATAATGAAGAAACTCCTGCGGCTATGCAAGCGAATGGGTTTGCTCCAGATGAACCTGCAAGTCTCACAGTTGATGTAGACGCATTTTGTTCATGATCAGCATGAAGTATTAGAATTGTATCCATTGCTTTTGCAAGAACAGGCGAAACTTTGTAGTTTTCTGCAGTATTGCTAAAGCACATGTATAAAAAATTTTCTGAAAAAGAAAGATTATTTCTTGGGGATACAAAGGCTTGGCCCAAGGAGTATTTATAAGCCATGGCACCAATTGTAGCTGATTTTGCAATGATTCTTCTTGTTGCTTCTTGTCTTTGATGCGAGTCATTAATGTTTAAGGTATCTTGATAAAAGGACGATAAGGCCCCCATAACTCCAACCATCATTGCCATAGGATGAGCATCTCTTCTAAATCCTTGGAAAAAGTTTATGATCTGTTCATGAAGCAAAGTGTGTCTTGTGATAAGCCTTTTGTATTTAGTGAGTTGCTCTTTATTTGGTAGATCTCCATAGATAAGCAAGTTAACAACTTCAATGAAATCACTTTTTTTTGCTAATTCTTCAATATCATATCCCCTATACCTTAGAATACCTTTATCTCCATCAATATATGTAATTTTTGACTCACATGAAGCAGTAGATGTAAATCCTGGGTCGTATGTAAAAATATTTGCCTCAGCGTGTAATTTAGAGATATCTATAACAGCTTCGCCTTCAGTTGAATTATATATTGGAAATTCGTAAGTTGTTTCGTCGATTATAATTTTAGCTTTTCTATTATTTTTTTTATTTAATTTCTTCCTAACCATTTACATTGTAATAGATAAACTATTTCTAGAATAAAAAAAGTTAAAAAAATTAATATTTCCTTAACAGGCCAATAAGCTTTCCCTGAATTTTAACTCTATGCGAAGATAGAATTCTTGTTTCATAGATAGGGTTTGCGCTTTCTAATGCGATGCTTTGACCTTTTTTTCTTATTCTTTTTAATGTTGCTTCAGAGTCATCAATTAGAGCAACGGCGATATCACCGTTTTCAACAAGATTAGTTTTTTTAATTAAAACAGTATCTCCGTCATAAATACCTTCATTAATCATAGACTCACCTTCAACTGTTAAAGCGTAACTTTCACCGATAGGCATCATTTCCTTTGGAACATCTACAGATGAATCGTTGTGCTGAATAGCTTCAATCGGGGTTCCAGCTGCAATTTTCCCGAGCAAAGGCAGCGTGCTAAGTTTATTGTTTTCATCTTTATTACTTCCAGTAAAATCCCCCACAATAATATTTTTATTTGTTTTCTCCGATACTTTTAAAGTAGATATCGCATCTTTTATGACTTCCAACGCTCTTGCTTTATGAGCTAGTCTTCTTACAAAACCTCTTTCTTCTAAGGCTATCACAAGTCTATGAATGCCTGATTTAGATTTAAGATTAAGCGCAGCTTTCATTTCTTCATATGATGGAGTTACACCACTTTTCGTCTGATAGCTTTGGATGTACTCAAGTAATTCTTTTTGTTTTTTTGTTAGCATTGATTCGTTCCTATATATATGTTCTACCAATGTTCTCATTAACTTTCAATTAAATAATATTTAGTATAATCAGTAATTTAGTATGTATAGTTTAACTATCAATTTAGAATATTTGCAATATCAGTCTTTAATTGCTCTGATTTCATAAGGTATTCGCCTATGAGAAAATTATTAATGCCAGTTAAAGAAATAATTTTATTCACATTGCTATGATTGTGGAAGCCACTTTCTGAGATAAAAATTTTGTTTAGATCACCTATATAATTACTAAGCTCAATTGTAGTTTCTATTCTAGTTTTAAAATTATTTAAGTTTCTATTATTTATGCCAATTAATTCTGATTTCATATTTACCGCTCTTTCAAGCTCCTCCTTATTATGGATTTCAATTATAACATCTAGACCTATATTTTGAGCAATTGCTTCGAGTTCATCTGCTTTTTCTTGATCGAGCATGGCTAAGATTATTAAAATGCAGCTAGCTCCAATTAATTTACTTTCATAAACTTGATATTCATCAACTATGAAATCTTTTCTTAAAATTGGCAAAGTAGATATTTTTCTTATTTCAATAAGGTCTTCAACACTTCCTTTGAAATATTTTTCATCTGTCAATATTGATAAACAGGAAACACCACTTTCTTCATATATTTGTGCAATATTAGATAAGTTTATTTCTTCATTTACAAAATTTCCTAAAGAAGGGCTTGCACGTTTTAATTCGCCTATTATTGATGTTTGAGATATCTCATCTTTTAATTTTTTAGAAAAACTGAAATCGTGCGAAGTTATATTTTTTAACTTACTTAGAATATCACTTTGAGTATGTAGCTTTTTTTGCTTATTAACAAAGTCAATTTTATATTCATATATTTCCTTCAAAATTGACATTATTTATTTGTGAATTTAATTAATTTATTTATTTGATTTAATGGTTCTCCGCTCCTTATTAAATCTGAGGCTTTTTGATATGCTTTTAGAATATTTGCTTCATTTAGTTCACGAGTCTCATGAGCAAGTAATCCAAAAGCTGCATTTATACATACTGACTTATAGAATGAGTCATTTTTTCCATTGAAAATTTCTATTATTCTGTTGGCATTATATTTTGCATCTTTTCCTAAAATTTCATTATTAATTGGTCTAGGAATATCGATTGTTGCTGGATCAAATTGAATTTCACCCGATAGTTTTGAATAAATTGTATTTTCACCTTCTAATGAAATTTCATCATTTCCATTATATCCAGATACTATACAGGCATTTTTATTGCTATTTTTTGAAAAAATATCTTTATATATTTTAAATACCTCTTGTGAATAGACTCCAACTAGTTGAGTCTTTACATCCGCGGGGTTCAATAGGGGCCCTAGCATATTAAAGATTGTTCTAATGCCCAATTGCTGTCTCACTGGCCCGACATATTTCATTGCAGGGTGATGATTAGGAGCAAACATAAAGCACAGCCCAATTTCGTCAATGCAATCTTCTAATCGTGATGTATTCATATCAATATTGATACCCAGAGCTTTAAGAACGTCTGCTGATCCACATTTTGATGTCAACGCTCTATTCCCATGTTTAGCAATAGGTATGCCATGTGAAGCCAAAACAAATGCTGTAGCTGTAGATATGTTAAGGCTATTTTTTCCATCTCCGCCAGTTCCACATGTATCCATTGAATTTTCTGGGGCAGCGACTGTGACCATTTTAGATCTCATCACTTCAATTGCACCAATCATATGATCAGCTCTTACACCAGATTTTTGAAGTATAGATAAAAATGAACTTATTTGAATGTCACTAACTGAACCATTCATGATTAAATTGAATGCTTTCATTGTAGATTCTAGATCAAGTTTATCGTTGAGCACTAAATCAATAAATGTTTTAAATTCAATATTCATATTTCTAAAAAGTTTTTTATAATTTTCTTGCCGTAAGGTGTAGTGGCAATGCTTTCTGGGTGAAATTGTACACCGTAGATAGGATATTTAATGTGTTGAATGCCCATAATTACTTTTTTATTGTCATCAATCGTGTCAGATATTATTTTAAAATATTCAGGAAGAGTATTATTTTTAATTACAAGACTATGATATCTGGTAGCATCAAATTTCTTTGGAAGGCCTTTAAATATTTCTGAACCTTTGTTAGTTACAGTCGATACTTTACCATGCATTATTTTAGAAGCTTTTATGATTTTAGCATTAAAAGCTTGTCCAATGGATTGATGTCCTAAACAAACGCCCAATATTGGAAATTTTTTGTAGAAATATTTAATAAGGTCAATGCTTATTCCGGCTTCATCAGGCGTACAGGGGCCAGGGGAAATAATTATTTTTTTAGGTTTCAGCTTTCTTATTTTTTGTAATGTTATTTTATCATTTCTAAATACTTGAACTTTGTAATTATGCTCTTCAACGTAATGTACTAAATTATAAGTAAAGCTATCATAGTTATCGATTATTAATATCATTGAACATTACCCATTACTATTTCAGCTGCATTAAGCACAGCTTTAGCCTTGTTAATTGTTTCGTTAAACTCTTTTTCTGAGTCACTGTCGAATACTACACCGCCACCAGCTTGAACATATAGTTTATTTTTTGTTATTATTCCTGTTCTCAAGACAATGCATGTATCCATATCTCCATTAGATGATATATATCCGATACCTCCTGAATATATACCTCGCTTAGTAGTTTCTAATTCATCTATGATTTGCATAGCCCTTATTTTTGGAGCACCAGAGACAGTTCCTGCGGGAAAACCCGCCATAAGTGCAGAAATTGATGAAGTATCAGGTTTTAATTTGCCAGTGACATTTGAAACTATATGCATAACATGTGAATAGCGTTCTATCTTAAATTTCGATGTAACCTTGACGGTTGATTTTTTTGATACTTTTCCAACATCATTTCTTCCTAGGTCTAAAAGCATTAAATGTTCCGCAATTTCTTTCTTGTCGTTCATTAATTCAGACTCAAACTCCTTGTCTTCGATCTTGTTCTTTCCTCTAGGTCTGGTTCCAGCAATTGGCCTGATAGTTATTTCATTTGATCTAAGTCTTACTAGTATTTCAGGGCTCGATCCTACAATTTCAAATTTGGGAAGATTGAAATAGTACATAAAAGGCGAAGGATTAGTTTTTCTTAATACTTCATACAGAAAGCTACTTTTCTGATTAAAGTTAGTTTCAAATCGCTGACTTGGAACTACTTGGAATATATCGCCATTTTTTATGTATTGTTTTGCTTTTTTAATATTCGTTTTAAAGGTTGTTTTTGTCATATTAGACTTAACAGTGATTTTTTTCTTTTTATCGAAATTTATATCTCTATAGCCTTTGACCTTCTTTATGTAATTTTCAATTTCATTTATATCTAGAATTTGCTTATGGAAACTTCTCTCTTTTGTATCTGATAGGTAATGTTTAATTATAAAAAGAGAAGCAGAAAAATTGTCATATATAAGTAAACTATTAGGTATAAACATTATAATGTCAGGAGTTTTAAGGTCGTCTTTCTTTCTTTTAGATGATATTTTTTCAACTTTATTTATATTCTCATAAGCCATATATCCGAAAAAGGCACCTGACATCGGTGGCAATTTTTTAATTTTTATAAACTGTAAGTTTTTTATGATGGTGTCAATTTTTTTAAGTGGACTGCCTCTATATTTAATTTTTTTTATAATTTTATTACTTTCTAAAGTAAGCTTGTCATTCGTTAATTGAATAGTCCTTAGTGAATCATATCCACATATAGAGTATCTTCCCTTTTCACGACCTTTTTCAACTGATTCATAAAGAAAGCTATATTTATTTTTTTCAACTAAATTTATGAATGACGGAATTGGATCAGAATTTAATTTTAAAATTTTCTTATAAAAAATAAAATTAGATTTTTTTTTTATTAAATTATCAAATTGTTTCTTAGAATGAGAAAAGGTCATTACATGAACAATTTATCAATATTCTGAGAATATACTTCATAATCTGTATTATCTATAATTTTCTGACCAATTATTGACTCCAGTGAAGAATTAAAATTTTGTATAATGTTATTCTCAATTTCTGAATAGTATGTATCAGAAATATAGCTGTCAGGTTTAGTTATTTTTATTAAAGCTCCTATCCCTATATCGTCATTATTCATTATAATTTTTACATTGTCCTCTAAACTAATATTAAAAATTGATGATAGAGACTCATTTGAAATATTTTCATCGTTTCTTTTCAAATCATTTAATTCTTTAATTTCTATACTATTTAATCTCGCGTACTCTTCAAATTTATCGATTCCTTTAAACTGCAAATCAATCAGTATTTTATCAGCCTTGCTCGATATTCTTGATTTTTTTTTATTTTCTATATAATCACGCTCTACTTCTTCCTTGACCATTGAGAATTCAGGTATGAAAGACTCTTGTTTATCTGAAATGGAATATATAAATGCAGCGTTGTCATTAAAAATAATTTCAGATAAAAATCCAATAGGTTGATCGAAACTTAATTGTATTTCCTCATTGTTTATTTTATTTACCAAATTATCACTTGATGATGATTTTGTGATTTTTACTTTACTCAAACTATCCATAATTTCATTTAAATCATAATCATTTAAGAGCATTTCATCAGCTAAATTAACAGTGTCATCAAATTCAACATATGCAGCTTCCTCTGCTAAATACTTGTTTATATCTTTCCCAACTTCGCTTAATAATTGAGTTTCTTTTTCCTCAATGTTCAATAATTTAAAGACATAATGCCCAATACCTTGATACTCAAGTGGAGGGGAGACGTCATCTATGTTTAAATTAAATATAGAATTAGCTATTTCATCAGTAAATGTATTTTGAGAAAGTGTGAAGTCTTGTATTGTATTGAGTTCAACTTCATTATTTTTCATATATGAAAAAATTAAAGCTGGGTCATTTTGAGCCCATGTTTTGTAAAATTCTTTTGCACTATCTTTATCTCTAAATCTTGCAAATTCTATTTCTCTCTTTTCTTCTTTAATATAAAGATTTTTATTATCATTGTAATATTCAACAATTTTATTTTCATCAATAGAGTCTAAATCCACGAATTGATCTAGACTTATTTCAATATAATCAATTGTTGTTTTCTGAGAAACTTCATATTTAAATTTTTCTGTCTCATAATATTCTCGGAGCAATTCATCACTTAATTTAATATCTAAGTCCTCATCATTTAATATAAAATATCTTACAGATCTTTTTTCGCCTTCGTGGTTAAATAAATGGCTTATAATCTGTTCATTTAGAAAGCTACTTATGTTAAAATTTTCAAAAATTATACCTTGATAAATTGTATTCTCAATTTCATTTAAAAAAACCTCTTCATTTGGAAAATTATTAAAAATATAATTTTTATATTTTGTTTCGGAGAATAATCCATCAGCACTTTTAAATTGTGGCAGTGAAGAGATTATAATCTTTAAAGAATTATCATTAATAAATATATTTTGCTTGTTGGCGTAGTCTTTAACCATTCTTGAGTAAATCAAGTCATTTAATAAAATATTGTGTAGCTGTAAATCTTTTGCCTCTTTTAAATTTATACTTGAACTAGTTTGCTGGTTATAAAGTGATACTGTTTTTTGAAATTCATTATAGAATTCATCTAAAGTAATTTTTTCATTTCCAACTTTTGCAGCTAGCTGGCTATTTCCTGAGGTAAGAATATCTCCAACACCCCATAGCGCAAAGCTCAAGACCATTACTCCAAGGAGAATCTTTCCAAAAATTGAGGATACTAAATTTCTTACTATATCTAACATTATGTCTTATGATGTATAAAAAGGTGTTATAAAAGGAATAACGTTGAATGAAAAGAACTAAATATACCATTGCCAACTGGAAGATGAATGGCCAAAAAGACTCATATAAATTAGTAAAATCAATATCAAATTATTATCAGAAGATGAAACGCAAAACATCTAAAGTTGTAATTTGCCCACCATTTACTCTTTTGTCAGAATTAATAAAAAAAGAAAAAAAAATTAAATTTGGTGGTCAAGATTGTCATTATAAGTCTGAGGGCGCATATACTGGCTCCATAAGTGCAAATATGCTTAAAACAATTAATTGCCAATATGTTATTTTGGGTCATTCAGAAAGAAGAATATACCAAAAAGAAACTTCTCAAGAGCTGAATTTAAAAATTCAATCTGCAATTAAAAGTAATCTAACTGTGATATATTGCATAGGAGAGAAGTTAGAAGAAATAAAAAAAAGAAATATAATACTTAAAAAACAACTTTCATCATTGCCTAAAAAAATTGACCCCAAGAAAATCATAATTGCTTACGAGCCGGTGTGGTCTATTGGAACTGGAAAGGTTCCATCACTTAATGATATTAATAAAATACACGAAAAAATAAGAAACATGCTTTCAAATTTAGTGAGCCTCAGATTTAGTAAGCATGTTTCTATTCTTTACGGGGGGTCAGTTAATGCTGAAAATTCCATTGATATTCTTAACCTTGATCATGTAGATGGTGCTTTGGTTGGAGGTGCTTCATTGAAGTCAAAAGAATTTTGTAAAATAATTGATTCTTATCGCTAATTAGATATATAAGGACGCAATGGAAAGTGCACTATTAATTATTCATGCTATTTTAGCCGTTATCTTGATAATCGTAGTTCTTATTCAAAGAGCTGAAGGTGGAGCTCTTGGAATCGGTGGAGGAAGCGATGGAATGTCTCCAAGAGGTAGTGCAGATGCTTTAACAAGAACTACGGCAGTTATTGCCGCTCTTTTTGTTGTCACAAGCATCAGCCTTACCGTTTTGAGCCTTAGATCTTCAGACAGAACATTATCGTTCGATGAACCTGAAAATATATCAACTGACCAACTGAATATTGAGGATTTGCCAGAACTTCCGCAATTAGATTAGTTCTTTATTTTAAATCTATTTTGAAGTATAAAATACTTCCATGGCGCGATTTATATTTGTCACTGGCGGCGTGGTTTCTTCACTTGGTAAAGGATTAGCTTCAGCATCACTTGCTTCATTGCTGCAACATCACGGATACAAAGTCAGAATTAGAAAATTGGACCCATATCTAAATGTAGACCCAGGTACGATGAGCCCATATCAGCATGGTGAAGTTTATGTGACGGATGATGGTGCTGAAACAGACTTAGATTTAGGTCACTATGAGAGATTCACAGGAGTTACGTCTAAAAAATCAGATAATATTACATCCGGAAAAGTCTATCAAAAAATTATATCAAAAGAGAGAAAAGGCGAATACTTGGGTGCCACAGTACAAGTAATTCCTCATGTCACAAATGAAATTAAAGAATTTGTTTCTAAGGATCTTAATGATGAAGATTTTGTAATTTGTGAAATAGGAGGAACAATAGGTGACATAGAAAGTTTGCCGTTTATAGAAGCGATAAGACAATTTCATAATGATAATGGTCATGAAAATTCTTTGTTTATGCATGTAACATTAGTTCCATACATTGCTAGTTCTGGAGAACTAAAAACCAAACCAACTCAGCACTCTGTCAAAGAGTTGAGAAGCTTAGGCATACAGCCAAATATTTTGCTATGCAGAGCTGATAGAGAAATTCCAGAGGATGAAAGAAGAAAAATTGGTTTATTTTGTAATGTGAAAGGTGACTGTGTTATTCCGGCAATTAATGCAAACTCAATTTACGAAGTTCCTGTTAATTTTTTCAATGAGGGTCTTGATAAGAGAGTTCTAGAGTACTTTAGATTAGAATCAAAAAAAGAAATTGATTTAAAAATGTGGTCACAAGTATCAAAAAGAATATTGGAACCAGAGGGCAGTATAGAAATTGGTATTGTTGGTAAATATACAGGTTTGGCTGACGCATACAAATCCCTTAATGAAGCACTCTCGCATGGCGGCATTTTTAATAACGTTAGAGTTAAATTGAATTGGATTGAGTCAGAAGAATTGAACGGTTCCAATCTTGAAAATAAGCTTAATAATTGCCATGGTATCTTAGTTCCCGGCGGGTTTGGTGAGAGAGGAGCAGAAGGTAAAATAGCAGCAATTAAATATGCAAGAGAAAATAAAATTCCTTATTTTGGCATTTGTTTTGGAATGCAATTAGCTGTGATAGAAATGGCAAGAAATATACTTGGAATAAAAGAGGCAAATTCGAGTGAATTTGCTGATTGCAAAGAGTCTATTGTTGGATTAATGACTGAGTGGTCTAATGTAGATAACACCACTGAAAAGAGAACAAAAGAGAGTGATTTAGGCGGAACAATGAGATTAGGGGCTTATGAGGCAAAATTGAAAAATAATTCAAAAGTTAGAGAAATTTATGATACAGAATTGATTAGTGAAAGACACAGACACAGGTATGAAGTTAATAACAATTATGCAACACTTTTTGAAAGTAATGGAGTTCATTTCTCGGGTTATTCCCCTGACGGCTTATTACCTGAAATAGTAGAATTAAAAGATCACCCATGGTTTATAGGCGTTCAATTTCATCCTGAACTTAAATCAAAACCATTTGATCCACATCCATTATTTAAATCATTCATCGGAGCTGCAAAGAATAAAACGTAAAATGCAAAAAAGTGTAGATTTAGGCAATACGGTATTTAGTAATGAAAAGAAGTTAGTCTTGATTGCAGGTCCTTGTGTACTAGAGTCACACGAACACGCAAAAATGATGACTGAATCTTTACTGGAAATTACTTCACGATTAAAAATTGATTTTGTTTATAAGACTTCCTTTGATAAAGCCAATAGGACAAGTATCGATTCTGAAAGAGGACTAGGTATTGATCAATCCATTGAAATATTTAATAAGTTAAGAAGTGAATATGGAATTCATATTTTGACTGATATTCACAGTGTGGATGATTGTGATAAAATTAAAGATCATGTAGATATTTTACAGATCCCTGCATTTCTATGCAGGCAGACTGATCTTTTGATAGCCGCAGCAAAAACAAATAAAGTAATCAATATAAAAAAAGGACAATTTCTTGCTCCAATGGACATGGTTAATGTAGCTAAAAAAGTTGGTGATAGCGGAAATAACAAAATACTATTAACTGAGCGTGGCGTTTCGTTTGGTTATAATACTCTCGTTTCAGATATGAAATCATTGCAAATAATGAAAGAGGAAATTGGTTTTCCGGTTGTTTTTGATGCGACACACTCAGTTCAAAGTCCAGGTGGAAAAGGCGATAGAAGTGGTGGAGATAGAAAATTTGTCCCAACTTTAGCGAAAGCAGCGGTTGCTGTTGGCGTATCTTCAGTATTTATGGAAACTCACAATAATCCAGATATTGCGCCTTCAGATGGACCAAATATGGTGAAACTAGAAGAATTAGAGAAATTGGTCGCTAAACTTATTCAAATTGACAATTTAGTTAAAGAAAACTAAATAAATAATTAATTAATAACGTTATTTTTTATGTCTAAGATTAAAAATATAATAGCCAGACAAATTTTTGATAGTAGAGGCAACCCTACCGTTGAAACTGATGTTTATTTGCAAGATGGTACAATGGGGCGGGCAAGTGTTCCTTCTGGTGCATCAACGGGTAAATACGAAGCATTTGAATTAAGGGATAACAGAAAGTCATATCATGGTCGATCTGTTTTAAAAGCAGTAGAAAATATAAATGTTACAATCTTTGACACCATTTCTGGTCTTGACTCTCTAGATCAAAACAAAATAGATCGAACAATGATCGAATTAGATGCAAGCAAAAATAAAAGCAAATTAGGTGCCAATGCTTTATTAAGTGTTTCGCTGGCTGTAGCCGATGCTTCTGCTAAATCGCTTAAGATGTCACTTTATAAATATCTTGGGGGATCCAAAACGTTTAAAATGCCAGTACCCATGTTAAATGTAATTAATGGTGGTGCTCATGCAAATAATAATCTTTCTTTTCAAGAATTTATGATTATTCCAATAAATGATCAAAATTTTAATAATTGTTTAAGAAAGTCATCTGAAGTTTTTCACACTTTAAAGCACATATTAGAAAAAAAAGGACTTTCTTCAGCAGTAGGCGATGAGGGAGGTTTTGCACCTGACCTAAAAAATGAAGAAGATGCATGCAAACTAATTAAAGATGCAATCCTTAAATCAGGATATAAACTTGGCAAAGATTTTATGCTTGGTTTAGATGTTGCTGCATCAGAATTTTATAAAAACAAGAAATATAAATTAGAAAGCAAAAATAAATCTTTTACCAGTGATGAATTTTCAAATTTTTTGATTAATTTATGTAAAAAATATTCAATCATTTCTGTGGAGGATCCTTTTTCAGAGGATGACTGGACATCTTGGATAAAATTTACCAAACTATTTGGAGACAAGATCCAAATTGTCGGAGATGATCTATTTGCTACCAATTTAAATTTAATTAATAAAGGTATTGAAACAGGAGCTGCTAATGCCGTTTTAATAAAGCCAAATCAAATAGGCACATTAACTGAAACTATGGATGCAATTGAACTTGCACAATCTAATGGATATGAGACTGTCATTTCTCACAGATCAGGGGAAACAGAAGGTACATTCATATCTGATTTAGCTGTTGCTACTAATTCTGGACAAATTAAGACAGGCTCTATGTCCAGGTCGGAAAGAATTGCAAAATTTAATCAATTATTACGAATAGAAGAAAATTTAGACTTAAAAAATTCTATAAAAAACAATAAGTTCTATTGACATTTTAATAGACAATAAGAACAAAAAGAGTCCAAATACTTAATTTTTACATTTTTTTAAGGATTTTTGATCCAATAGAATTGTTATGATTCGTGAATTATGATTCTTTGTAGTTCATGAATAGAGTTCTTAATTTAAAGGAAAGAATTAAAAAGTATTACCCGTATTTTTTCTTGCCATTAATAATCATATATCTTTCATTTAATATATTTGATGGAAACAACGGCCTTTTATCCCATGCCAGATTAGATAGTGAAATTATAGCACTCGAAGGAAAAATTAGTTCTTTAAAGACGAATAATAACCTACTTCAAATTAAGATCTCTTCTCTTCAAAATCTAAGCTCCAATAGTGACCTGGTTGACGAACAGATACGTAATGTTTTAGGCTATGGAAAATCAAACGAATACATTGTATTTTTTGATAAGTAGTATCACTTGAAATATAGGTGAATTGTCTTTATTTATTAATAAAGAACAATGGATAATCAAATTTCTAAAGCATTACTGAGAAAAAAATTTTCTGATTTTAAAAGTCCAATAAAACCTGACTGGATTAAGGTATCTATTCCATCAAATAAAATCAGTCAAACTAAGAATACCCTAAAAGAAAATAAAATAGTTACAGTTTGTGAGGAGGCAATGTGTCCGAATTTGTCGGAATGTTGGGAAAAGAAACATGCAACTGTTATGATCTTAGGAGACGTATGTACTCGATCATGTAGTTTCTGTAATATTAAAACAGGAAAACCCAATAAGGTTGACATTTTAGAGCCATCAAGAGTTGCAAGTACTGTTGAGAGTCTGGGTCTAAAACATGTTGTTATTACTTCTGTTGACAGAGATGATCTAAATGATGGTGGGGCCCAGCACTTTGCAAATACAATTAAAAAAATTAAAGAAAAATCTCCAAATACAACTGTCGAAATTCTTACTCCAGATTTTAGGGGGAAAGACTTGTCATTGGGAATTATAGCAAAAACAGAAATTGATGTTTTTAATCATAATCTAGAAACAATAAAAAGACTGTATAAGGAAGTTCGTCCTGGCGCAGATTATCGCCATTCTTTAAAAATACTTCGAGAAATTAAACTTTTGAAACCTTCTGTATTTACTAAATCTGGAATAATGATTGGTCTAGGTGAAAAGTTTGATGAAATAAGAGTTTTGATGGATGATTTAAGAGAACAGGATGTAGATTTTATTACTATCGGTCAGTATCTAAGACCGACATTAAATCATCATCCTGTAATTAAATATCATAATCCAGATTATTTTATACGCATTCAAGATGAGGCGTTAAATAAAGGTTTTAAAATTGTATCATCTTCACCGTTTACTAGATCATCTTATCACGCAGAGAGTGATTTTAATAAATTAAAACATTTACATTCAGGTGCCTAAGCAAGAAGAAAAACAAATCGTTTCATATACGAGAGATCAGATGTTTGATCTAGTTTCAAATATTGACGAATATAAAGAATTTCTTCCATGGTGCAATGACTCTAAAATTATTAGTAGAGAGAAATTTGATGACTATGAGATAGTTATTGCAGATTTAGAGATTGGATATGACCAATTTGTTTATACATATAGAAGTGAGGTGAAACTAGCAAAAGATAAATCATTTATAAATGTCAAAAATCTTGATGGTCCATTTAAATATCTTACCAATGAATGGAAATTTGCTGATGTTGATGAAAATAATTCTGAAATTGAATTTATGATTGATTTTGAATTAAATCTTTCTTTATTAGATGTATTGATGAAAAAATTTTTCAACTTAGCATTTCAGAGAATGGTTAGTGCATTTATTGATCGCGCAAAAGAGATATATTAAATCTTCTTTAATTCTTTTAATATTAGGTAAATTGCATATTCGGTACTCTTTTTTTGAATTGCTATCCTTGTTTTTTCATGAAATATTTTTTTTATAGTTTGAAATGTATATTTCTTATTAATTTTTGAACCAATACCAAAAAATACACATCCTATAGGTGTTCTTGCAGTGCCACCGCTTGGTCCGGCAACCCCAGTAACAGATAGAAGGATTTCACTATCAGTTATTTTTTTAAGTCCTTTAACCATCGCAAGAGCAGTTTGGTGACTAACAGCTCCATAATTTATAATAGTATTCTTTGGAACCATTAATAATCTTGTTTTCATTTGATTTGAATATGAAATACATGCCCCATTAAAAAAGAGAGAGGAGCCATTAATACTTGTTAAATATTTACTTATCATACCTCCTGTACAGGATTCAGCTAAAGATATTGTAAATTTCTTTTTTGATCGTATTTTTTTTATTTTTGATAAATCTGAAGTCATAGCAGTATCAATATCTTATATAACATAAGAATAATTAATGAATATATTCCGGCAACAATATCATCTAATATCACGCCATACGATCCCTTTAAGTCTTCCATTTTGTTTATTGGATAAATTTTGTATATATCAAAAAATCTAAATGCAACAAATACAATTAAAACTTCATATATACTAAAATTCACTACAAATAATAACGGAATCGATTGACCAAGAAATTCATCTATAATTACCTCAGAGGGATCTTCTTTTTTATAATTATCTAGATAGATATCTGTAAAATAAAATGAAACAGATAAAACGAGTAAAAATAAAACTATGAAATAAAAAATAGAGAACAAATCAATAAAAACATACCAAATAAGGATTGCAAACAATGACCCAAATGTACCTGGCGCAAGAGATATAAAACCAATCCCAAATAGTGTAGCAAAATATTTAGTAAATTTTTTCATTAATTAATTAAGTTGATCATTGCCCAGCAACCTATAGCTTCTGATTTTCCAAAAATGCCAACATTGTCAGCTGTTTTACCTTTAATGTTGATTAAATTTTTATTACATTTTAACAATCTAGATAAGTTATTTTTAATCGGAGCTTTATATTTTTCCAACCTAATTTTCTGACAGATAATTGTAATATCTAAATTAATGATTATTGAGTTATCTAGATTTATTTTATTTTTAATTTTATTTAGTAATTCAATAGATGAAATATTTTTATATTTTTTTAAAGGAGGAAAGAACTTTCCAATATCACCTTTAGCATTTGCCCCAAGTAAAGCATCAATTACCGCATGAAGCACTACATCACCATCAGAATGTCCTATAGCTTTATAAATAGATTTTATTTTTATTCCTCCAATCGATATATAATTACCTTTGCCTAGTTTATGTATATCAAAGCCATTTCCTATTTTTGTCTTATAAAATAAATATTTTTTTAAGATATTAATATCTTCTTTTTTAGTTATTTTTAAATTTTCATAATTTCCATCTATATATATTATTTTCTTATTCCTCTTGCCTTCAATTAATTGCACATCATCTGTAATTAGCACTTCAGACTTTATTGATTGTTTTATAAAATCTTTCATCTTAAAAACTTGCGGTGTCTGAGTTGTTTTGAATATTTTTCTATTCACAGATTTATTATTTTTTTTAAGAGAGTCAGTAACCTGAAGCGCAGGAATAACTGCGTCATATTTATTTGTTTTTATTTTTTTAATTAGTTTATTAATTAGAGTAGGTGATATATTCGGCCTTGCAGCATCATGTATCATCAAATATTTATATTTAGCTGTATCAATGGATTTTAAGGCCTTAGAAAGACTTTGATGCCGGCTATTACCCCCTAAAATTAGTGAATTATCAGTATATTTTGATAATACACTTTTCTCTTTTTTGGTTATTTTTTTAGGAATAGTAATATATAAACAATCTCTGTTAATCGATTTAGTTATATTTTTGAGTGTATATTCAATTAATAAATGATTATTGAGTTTGTAAAAGAGTTTTGATTGGTGTTTGCTAAATCTATTACCAGAACCAGATCCAAGAACAATACAGGCTGTCTTCATACAATTAACATATATATTTAAACTTTAGTATTCAATCTTAAATTATCAATGAATAAGCAAATAAATAGATTAAATTTTTTTAATTTAAGAAATGTTATCTTAATAATTTTTTCATTTATTTTTATTATTCTTTCTAGTTTCGCAATATTTAATCAGAGATCTAATAACTTAGAGACGTTACCCTATCTAAATTTGTATATAGTTATTTCTTCTTTATTCATAGTCGCATTAATTATATCAATTAGTTTCATCATATTTCCGATATTACTTCGTATAAGTAGAAAGAAAGTAAGTACCTTAAATAGTAAATTCACACTTTATTTTATTTCCATTGCATTAACGCCCGCACTTTTATTAGGAATATTGGGGCTAGTTTTAATAGAGCTGGGAATAAATGATTGGTTTAATGATAAAATAAAAAATGTCATTAATAATTCTGTTTTTGTAGCCGAAAGCTATTTGGAAGAGCATAAAGAAACTATTAAAGGAGATGTTTACGCAATGTCAAATGATCTCAATAACTCAAGTGAGGCACTAAAGAAAGATTTATCTAAAGTGCCGATTGCTCTTAAAACACAAGCATTAGTTAGGTCTCTTCCCGAAACATATATTGTAAATAATGCTGGGGACATATTGTTCAGAGCTTTTGATAATAGCGCACGTTTTTATGAACCAGCTAAGACATCATTTGATAGGGCAGATAGTGGAGAAATGACCATTATGTCTTCTACTCAAATCAATAAAGTTTATGCACTAATAAAACTGAATAATTTTAGTGATTATTATTTATATGCAGGTAGATCAATGGACAGAAATGTTATTGGGGCATTAAACGACACTGTTTCAGCTAAAAGTGAATATGCATTTCTAGAGAATAGCAGAAACCAGATTAGTCTTATATTTATACTGCTTTACATAATTATTTCATTAATACTTATATTGATTTCAATAATTATTGGAATAAAATTGTCTGATAGAATAGTCCAGCCAATTTCAAGCATCATTACAGCAACTAATAATATTAGTAAAGGTTCTTATGATGACAAAATAAAAAAAAATAATGATTATGTAGAATTAAATCGTCTTGCAGATTCTTTCAATAAAATGAGCAGTGATATTGTAAAGCAAAGAAATCAGATTCTGGTTTCTAAGAAACATGAAACTTGGTCTGATATTGCAAGAAGAATAGCACATGAAATAAAGAATCCTCTTACCCCAATTCAACTATCTGCTGAGCGATTAGAAAAAAAAACCAAAGAACTGAAATCTGAAAATAAAGAAATAAATGAATGTATTGAAACAATAAGACGTCAAGTGAATGAGATAGGGTATTTAGTCGATGAATTTTCTAATTTTGCAAGATTACCTAATCCTAATTTTAAAAATAAAAATGTATTTGATACATTATCTGCTTTAATATCTGATTATGAGCTTAACAACAAGAATATTAAATTTACAAATAAACTTCACTCAAAAAAAATAATGTTGAATATTGATAATTCACAAATTTCTAGAGTATTTCAAAATATCATCGTTAACTCAATTCATTCAATTCAAGTAACTAAAATAAGTAATGGTGAAATAATATATGGCTCTTATGAAAATGAAGATAACGTAGTAATATTTTTTATAGATAATGGTATTGGTCTAAAATATGAAAAGGATGAATTGGTAAAACCTTATTTTACCACAAAGAAAAAGATTGGTGGTTCTGGGCTAGGTTTGGCAATAGTAGAAAAAATATTATTCGATCATCATGCGGATTTTCAATTGGCAAATAGAAATGATGAAGAAAAAGGGGCTGAAGTAAAAATTACTTTTAGTAGGTAAATTGAATGAAAAATATATTAATCATTGATGACGAAATTGATATTTGCAATAATATTAAAGCAATACTTGAAGATGAAGCAATTTACACCGCTCAATTTGCTCTTAATTCAAATGATGCATTGGCATTTATAGAAAAAAATAATTATGACCTTATAATTTTAGATGTCTGGCTTGATAATTCGAATTTAGACGGCCTTGAGATCTTAAAAAAGATAAGAATTAAAAATGATGTTCCGATTATAGTTATTTCTGGTCATGGAAATATTGATATGGCTGTATCAGCTATAAAAGATGGTGCAAATGAATTTATTGAAAAACCATTTAATTCTGAAAGACTGCTATTATCCGTTCAAAGATCTATTGAACTATTTGATATAAAAAATGAAAATCACCTATTAAAGCAGGGAAATATTTTCGATTACGAATTTATTGGAGAATCACAAGCTATTACAAAAATTAAGAATCAAATTAAAAAAATTGGCCCCACCTCGAGTAGAGTAATGATTTATGGTGAATCTGGCACCGGCAAAGAAATAATAGCTAAAGAAATTCATAAAAACTCACCCAACAAAAATGGACCTTTTATAGCAATTAATGCTGCATTATTGGAACCTGATAAATTAGAAAATCTACTTTTTGGATCTCTAGATTTAGAATTCAATGACATTGGTTATTTAGAAAAAGCCGCAAATGGAACATTATTTATCGATGAGGTAGGGGAAATGCCTCTTCAGACGCAAGCAAAGATTTTGAGAGTGTTAACAGACAAGAATTTTACTAAAATTGGAAGCAATAAAACAACTGAATTGAATTGTAGAATTATATGCTCATCAATTAAGAATCTTGAACAGTTAACAATAGAAGGTTCATTTAGAAAAGATTTATTTCATAGATTAAATGTGGTTACCATAAAACTACCAACCTTAAACGAAAGATCAGAAGATATTGATTCACTGATTGATCATTTCTCAAATCTATTTTCACAAAAAAATAATTTAAAATTAATTGATTTGAAACCAATTATTAAAGCAAAGTACATTAACCACGATTGGCCTGGCAACATCAGAGAATTAAGAAATATTATAGAGAAATATATGATTCTTGGTGATAAATACGATGACATAAACTCAACTAAAGAATATGAAGATTTTCAAAGTAAAAATGTAATTTCCTTGCCACTAAGAAACGCAAGAAAGGTCTTTGAAAAAAATTATCTTCAATCACAAATTAATAGATTCGATGGAAATATTTCTAAAACAGCAGCTTTTATAGGCATGGAAAGATCTGCTCTTCATCGAAAATTAAAGCAACTAGGAATTACGGAAGAGGATAAATAATGAAAATTATTATATGTGGCGCTGGTAAAGTTGGAACTAGTATTGCGAGGCATTTAGTTGAACAAGGAAGTGATGTGACTGTGATTGACAGTTCATTAAAGCTGATTGATGACTTAAGAGAAAAAGTTGATTTAAAAACAATTATTGGTTCAGCATCAAATCCTTCTGTTCTTAAAAATGCTGGAGCTGAAGATACAGATATGATAATTGCGGTAACTCTCCAAGATGAAATAAATATGGTTGCTTGTCAGATGGCACACACTTTTTTTAAAATTCCAAGAAAAATTGCTCGTTTAAGAACAGAAGATTTCCTTAATCCTATTTGGAGAGATTTATATAATGCTGATAATATGCCTATAGATTTAATAATAAGTCCAGAGTTAGAAGTTGCAAGGTCAATTGAAAGACAATTAAAGGCACCTGGTGCTTATGATGTTGTGCCATTTTTAAACGACGAGATAGAATTGCTTAGTCTAGTTATAGACGACAAATGTCCTCTTATTGATACTAATTTAATCAGTATTCACGAACTCTTCCAAGAAAATAGCAACTCTGAAAAAAACCTAAGAGCATCAATCATGGGAATTAGCAGAGATGAAAAACTATTTATTCCAAAAAAGCAAGATAAATTAATACACGGTGATCATGTATATATATTAGCAGACAAAAACCATGTTAAAAGAACGATGAGCGCATTTGGTCATGATGAAAAACCTATAAGAAAAATAATAATAATCGGTGGAGGCAATATTGGATTTAATTTAGCAAAAGATCTTGAAAAATACCAGTCAGATATATCAGTAAGTATAGTTGAACATAGTGAAGATAGATCAAAATATATAGCAGATCAACTATCTAATACTCTAGTTCTCAAAGGTGATGGCCTAGATCAGGATATACTTGATGAGGCAAATATAAAAGATGCAGATTTATTACTTGCTCTTACTAACGATGACGAGACTAATATAATAATTTCTGCTGTTGCAAGAAAAAACAAATGTGAATCAATAATTATTGTCAATAATTCAGAATACAATAAACTAAAAGATGTACTTGGTATAAGTAAAGTTGTTGATCCAAGGAAAATTACTGTATCCAAAATATTAAAGCATATACATAAAGGTAAAATTGAGTCTGTATTTTCAATCGATAATAATCAAGCAGAAATTATTCATGCCCAAGTTCTGAAGAGCTCTAAATTAATAAATAAATCTATAGATGAAGCTGATCTACCAAATGGTTTAAGAATTGGTTTGATAAAGAAAGAAGATAAAATTATTATTCCAGAAAAAAATACTAAAATTGATATAAATGATGAAATATTGTTTTTATGTATGTCTGAAGACATAAAAAAAGCTGAAGAATTATTTCAAGTTAGAAACGAGTATTAATGACCAGAGAAGCTTTTGTGAATGGAGAATACACAGACTATAATAAATCTTTTATTCATATTGAGGATAGAGGATATCAATTTGCTGACGGTGTATATGAAGTATTTGCCATAATAGAAAGCAAAATTGTTGATTATGAGGGGCATATTAAAAGACTATATAGATCTTTAAATGAATTAAGGATTATTTCGCCAATTCAGAAAAAATCTTACAAATTTCACATAAAAGAAATTATTAAACGAAATATAATTAATAATGGGCTTGTGTACTTACAAGTTACTCGGGGTGTCGCTAGTAGAGACTTTAAATTTCCCAAAAATTCAAAAAGTTCAATTGTTATTATAGGCAAAAATTCACCATCAGATTACTACAATGATAATTTTAACAAAGGAATAAGTGTAAAGACAACTAATGATTTAAGATGGAAACGAGTTGATATTAAGTCCTTAAATTTACTTCCGCCAGTTTTAGCTAAACAATTTGCCGTTGATAATAATTGCGATGAGGCATGGCTTCTAGATGAGAATGGCTATATTACTGAGGGAAGCTCTAGCAACGCATGGATAGTAAAAAATAAAACTGTAATTACTAGGCCTGTTTCTAACTCCATACTTAATGGAATAACTCGTTCAACACTTATCAAATCTTTAGAGAAAGTAGGATATAAATACTCTGAAAGAAGATTTAATTTAAACGATATTAAAGATGCAGATGAAGCATTTATTACAAGTGCAACTCAATTTGTTATGCCAGTAATTAGAGTTAATAATATCAAAATTGGCAACGGTAACGTAGGAAAATTCACAATATTATTTAAAGAAATTTATTTTAAGTCTATCAGCTTGTCTTGAATAAAACTATTTCTCATATTGTACATCTAAATATAGATGCAGATCCAAAATTTGTTTCAGAAGAAATGCTTTTCGAAATTGAAAATTTAGTAATTAATCTCGATATAATTATTAAGAAAAAAGAAATAATAACTATAAAAAAAATAAACCCATCAACCTTAATTGGGGAGGGCAACTTATTAAAAATTAATAATGATATTAAGAATAAAAATATAAATTTATTAGTTGTAAATAACAATCTAACACCCGCCCAACAAAAGAATTTAGAAAATAGACTCAAAATAAAAGTAACTGATAGAACTGGCATTATATTAGAAGTGTTTGCTAGAAGAGCAAAATCAAATGAAGGTAAAATGCAAGTGCAACTCGCTGAGTTAATTTATAGAAAATCAAGACTTGTAAGGGCCTGGACACACTTAGAACGACAAAGAGGTGGCACAACCTTTATAGGAGGGCCAGGTGAACTTCAAATTGAATTAGATAGGCGATTAATACAAGAAAAAATTCTAAATATAAAAAAAAGACTAAGTAAAGTAAAAAGAAGAAGGTACGTTCAGAGGAATCTAAGGAAAAATAATAATTTTAAAACAGTTGCCTTAATCGGATACACAAATGCTGGAAAGACATTGCTTTTTAATAAATTAACTAAAAAAAATCAATCAAGTAGATCTAGATTATTTGAAACATTAGATACTAAAATTAGCAGGGTATACTTAGGTGAAAACATATACATAGGACTTATTGATACTGTAGGATTTATAAATAATATTCCAACATCATTAATAGAGTCTTTTAAAGCAACATTAGAGGAAGTTAATAAGGCTGATATTTTACTAAATATCGTGGACGTTAATGACTTAAATGCAAAGCAGAAAATTAGAATAACTAAAAATATACTTATAGATACAGGGGTAGAAAAAAATAAAATAGCAGAGATGATAACAATTTATAATAAAATTGACTTAAAAGGACTCGAAAATTCGTATCAGTATAATAAAAATTATATTAGCGCTTTAACAGGTGAGGGTGTTTCTGATCTGAAGAAGACTTTAAAGAATTTGCTTATTTAGATTCATTGATAAATATAGTAATTGCTCCATTGTTTGCTTCGTAACCATAAAATTCTTTCTCATCATTATTTTTATAGATTACCTTGATATAATCTGATGATGCAAAAACATCTTCATTATCGTCAATTTTATATCCACCTAGCTTTATTTGATTTGCTTTACAATAAATGAGGTTATTTGAAATGATTTTGTCAGCTTTTGTAAACAAAACATCATATCTACGCTTACCATCAAAAATTTTAAATTTATTCTCACATTCGTTAACATATTCATAGCTTAATATATTTAAAAAAAAACTAGAAGGATCGATTGTATTAATTAGCATATTGTCTTCAATTTTAGTTAATTTGTTTTTATCAGGTTCTGGAATTAAGTTAAGTTCGGAAATGATTGAGTCATTGTATTTTATTTCAACAAATTTTTCTTTATCCTTTCTTGTATACCTATATTTGTAATGGATAGGCTTATAAAATTCATTAATGACACCAACAATACTTCCATCACCATTAACTTTGTTAATAAAATCAACTATATTATTGGTTCTAATACTAAAATTATACTCATAATTATGATCATCGATTGTGAGAACTGTATCAATACTCATAACAGGTATTTTAGGAAGAATAGATAGTTTAGCCTCAACAACAAAATTTCTTTCTTCAATAATAGGATCTGCTAAAGTATTAGAAGCAAATAGCGATAAGAAAATAAATATATATTTAGTTAGCTCCATAAATATGAAAATACTTCATATATCAAATTTTGTCCAAAAACAAAAAGGAAGATTGCAATGGAATCATTGCTTTAAAATAAATAACGGTTTTATTAGAAATGGTCATAATGTATGTACATTTAGCGACAGAGACATGAGTCGTATGAATCTAATAAATAAATTAAATAATAATAAGAGTTTGAATAAGCTTTTGATTCAAACCTTTAAAAACTTTGCTCCTGACCTAGTCGTTCTTGGACATGCTGATAAAATTCATAATAATACTTTAAATGAATTTAGAACAATAAATAAAGATATTAAAATTATTGAGTGGAACGTTGACAACTATCACCTTGATAAAACAGAAAAGAAGTTGATATCGAAATCTCATCTAGTTGATGCTTTTTTCATAACTAATGCAGATGACGACATAAAATCTTGTTTAAATAATCATAATTCAATCTCTTTCTTCCCAAATATTTTTGACAAATCTATAGAAAATATGAAAATTTTTGAAAAATCTAATTATTTATACGATGTTTTCTATGCACTTAGTTATGGTGTAGGCACTGGAAAAATCAGAAGCAAAAAGTCAGATTATGATAGGGAAATATTCTTAGATTATTTATCAAACGAATATCCAAGCATGAAAAAGAATTTTTTTGGCTATAAAGGCAAGCAACCTGTGTGGGGAAACGATTTTGAAAATGAGCTTGCTAAATCACCAATAAGTTTAAATTTAAGTCGAAAGCCATATATTAAATATTACAGTTCAGATAGGATTAGTCAGTATTTGGGTAATGGTTCATGTCTCTTTGTAGACATTAATTCAAAATTAGATGATCTTTTTACTAAAGATGAAGTTGTATTCTACGATTCCAATGATCTTGCTGGATTTGGAAGAAAACTTTTCGAAACGGTGAATAGTATTAACAATGCAAAAAATATAGCAAAAAATGGTTGGGAAAAGGGTCATAAGTACTTTAATGAAAAAATAGTAACTAGATACTTTTTAGAAGTTGCTTTTAAAAACAAGCCAATAAGCGATTATAATTGGCCAATACATCAATATTTTAAATAACACTTCAACAATCCCCCATCTTGAAGACTGCCGAAGTGTTTTTAATTAAATTTATTTTTGCTTTGGATACCAAATTTGTCCTAAAATCATTATTAAAACAACTAATAAAAAAGCAATTCCGAGTGGGGTAGGCGTACCTGGAACCTCTGTTGTTCCAACGTATTCAATAAATCCTTCTGCTGCAGGTGAAATTTCAGCACCTGCTGCCTTAGCATTAACAAAAGCTGCCGCTGTATTAACATAATAAGCAACTGCTTCACTCCATTGAATCCACGTGCCCATAACAACAATTAAGCCGAATGCTGATGACATAATTTTAGCAAATAGATTGGTTTCTTCACTTGTTCTAGTAGCTACAGCTACTCTCAGCGCTAGCCAGATTGCCAATATAGATCCAATACCGACCATAGCGTTTCCTACTCGGCCAATATTAAAAATATTCCAAATTGCTAACAAATATTCAGGTGATGTTGCATCCATGTGATTTCTCCTTTTATATTTAATCAGTCTAATATTAAGCATTACTGTATTTATAAAAACATGAAAAATAAGTGATATTTTTCAATATCAAAATAATTAGATATACAAAGTAGAAGTGAGCATTATTATTAAACTCTTAATTAATATAATGATATATTTATTCTATATTCGTATAATATATATTATGTTAAATTATAATTAATGTTTATTTACAATGACTAAAATGTACTTGTTAAATAAATACATTAACAAATGCTTAAAGTTAAGAAAATAAAATAAACCACTGAAAAATATGAATTATTTGATATTTAGAAATGATGGCATTGGTGACTTAATTGTTTCATCAGACGGAATAAAAAAAATACACAAATCTGACGATGATGCTCATGTCACTCTTATTTGCTCAGACAGAAATATAGAATACGCAAAAATACTTAAAAAAGATGGATATATTGATAAATTATACAACTTAGACAGATATAAGGCATATAGGGATAATATTACGATAATATCAATATTAAGAAAATTAAACCTAAATCATGTCTTTATTTTAAAATCAGATTGGAAAAATTTGATCATTTCGCTTTTATGTAAATCTATAAACATTCATGCAATTATTCCAAATAAGATAAGTAGGATTACTAACCGAATTATATATAAGTACCCCCTCTTTATTTCTAAGAGATTACTAAAATCAATAGAAATAATAAATACAATTGAGTTAAATACACATGATATCAAAACTAGAATGGGTAGCCACTACAGCAAATTATTTAATAAGGCGCTAAATCTTAAAAACAGTAAGCTAGAATATCTTAAGCCATACTCATTTCGTCATTTTGAAATTAAAATAAAAAAAATCTTTACGTCACTCAAGATAAATAAAAAAAAAGTTATATTATTTCACTTAGATGAAAAATGGGATGATATCAATAGTTCTAAAGATTTTATTATTGATCTTTTCGAAAAAATAACAATACAAAAGAAAAAGAGTCCTATTTTAATAGTCACCAATGGTAAATATAGTACCTCTTTAAACAAAAAGGTATGGAGCTATTACAAAATTAATAAACTTAATAATAAAAAAAATATTTATATTAGTGACAAGAATAAGAAAATTTTTTTTATTAAAAATTTAAATATCTCTGAAATGATTGGAATTGTGTCAAATGTAGATTTAATATTTCATATACATGGATCGATAACACACATAGCAAGTATACAAAAGACGCCGATTGTAGATATTATAAGAAATAACTCTTACAAATATTTTTATAAATGGAGACCAAATTTAAAAGAATATAGGCAAGTCGAGATTAGAAATTTCTCAAATCCAAATAAATATATTCAAAAATACCTTTAAATTATTTATGCAATTTTACCTCGACTATACTTGAGCCTGATAGGTGATTAATTTCTTTCTTGAGAAAAGCCCTTTTATCATTAAATATATAAACCTTTCTTGCTAAACTGATAAAATTCTTATCGAACTTATTAAGTTTTTCGCACTTTCTTTTTTGATTCTCAATGTTCCAAAGTTTCTGATTAATTAATTTTAAAGATTGGTATTTTTTCTGGATACTTTTATTCGAAAGTTTTTTATCTCTAACAATTTTTCTTAATTTAGATAATTCATACTTAATTAATTTAAGATCATTTTTATTCTTAATTTTTTTAGTCTTAATATCTAAAATAGATATTTTATCAAAAAGTTCTCCTACTGAAACTGGTACGCTTATCAACATATTATGATATGGAAGATACCTTTACATTTTTAAATAAGTTAAAAAAGTTATTTGAAGTTATTTTCTCTACTTCAGCTTCATTTATTTCAAGAATATCGGAAATTTGTTTAATTGTATGTATTATGAAACTTGGAATATTTGCCTTTCCACGATTTGGTACAGGGGCTAAAAAAGGAGAGTCTGTTTCAACTAAAATTTTATTTTTATCTACTATTGAAACAATTTCTCTTAAATTTGATGAATTTTTGAAGGTAATAATACCACTAAACGAAATATAGAAATCAATATCAACCATTTCTTTTGCAAATTTTTCTGATCCCGTAAAACAATGTATAACACCTGTAATATCAGAATTTTTTTTGTATGAATAAAGGATTTCTTTTGTGTCTTTTTCTGCCTCTCTGCTATGAACAATAATTGGCAAGTTATGTTCGAGTGCCTTTTCTATATGCTTTTCAAATGAGTCTATTTGATTTTTTTTATTGCTATGATTGTAATAAAAATCGAGTCCTGTCTCCCCTACTGCTATTGTTTTATTATTTTCTAAAATTACTTTATTGATTCTATCAAAAATACCTGGATCTAAATGTTCTGTTTCATGTGGATGTATTCCTACACTGTTATAAATACGTTTATACTTTCTACTTATATCTAAGATTTCATTAAATTCTGATTCTTTAGTGGCAATATTTAATAGAAGACTAATATTCTCTGCAAAGCAATTTTCGATGACCTCATTAACGGGTATATCATACCGGCTAGCTAATAAATGACAATGACTATCAATGATCATTCTTGAATCCTTGTAAATAAATGATTTACACTCGATATATTATTACCAACTATATTATGGTTATTTATCTTTTTAAATGAAAATTGGCATTCATCAATTCCGATTGTTTGAAGTATTTTTATTGAAGTTTCAGGAATAATTGGATTAATAAAGAATGCTATATTTCTAATTTGCTCAGTTGTTACAGCTAATACATTTAAAAACTTTTCTTTATCACTTTTTTCTAACTCCCATGGTTTATTATCATTAAAATATTTATTTACTCTTCCAATGTGCTCCCATACAAGTCTAATATATCCATGTATCTTAAACTCATCTATCATATTTGATCCTTTGATTATCACCTCTTCACTTGATTTTTCTAACATTTCTTCATTAGGACCCTTACTAGTTTTACCAGGAATAATTGACTCAAGTTTTTTTTCTATCATTGTAAGTGATCTCTGACATAAATTACCAAGGTCATTCACTAAATCGCTATTAATCCTATTCACGAGAGCTTTAACTGAAAAATCACCATCATTGCCAAATGGAACTTCTCTTAACAAGAAGTATCTAAATTGATCAAGACCGTAATTATTAATTATTTCTATAGGATCAATAACGTTTCCTAAGGATTTAGAGATTTTTTTACCTTCATTTGTCCACCATCCATGTGCAAATATTTTATTTGGCAATTTTAAATCGGCCGCTAATAAAAAGGCGGGCCAGTATACAGCATGATGTCTCAATATATCTTTGCCCACTATATGAACTACATTGTTCCAGTAGATACTTAGCTCATTTTCTGTGTCGGTTAGATATTTAACACCATTTGCGTAACAAGTTAGAGCATCAAGCCAAACATACATAATATGATCATTATCTGTTGGAGTTTTAATGCCCCAGTTAAATGAAGTTCTAGAAACAGACAAGTCATTTAAGCCAGACTCAACAAATTTAATAACCTCATTTCTTTTAGATTTTGGACTTATAAAATCAGGGTTTTTTTTGTATAGATCTAATAATTTATCAGACCATTCAGATAATTTAAAAAAATATGACTTTTCTGTAATCCATTCAACGGGCCCACTTGTAACAGTTTTAAAGCTTCCATCACTTTGTTTTACTAAATCTTTTTCATTGTAAAAAGTTTCATCACTAATTGAATACCATCCTGTATATTCACCTAAATAAATTTGATTTCTTTCATGCAGTCTGCTCCATAAGAAAGATGCGCCGTCAATATGCCTTTGTTCAGTAGTTCTGATAAAGTCATCATTCGACAAATCTAATTTAGTTGTAAGATCTCTAAAAATTCGTGAGTTTTCGTCACACAACTCTAATGGTTTTTTTCCTTTACTTTCGGCAGCCTTCTGTATTTTGAGACCATGCTCATCCGTTCCTGTTTGAAACCTTACATCATAATCATTAAGACGCATAAATCTTGCAATAAAATCTGTTGCAACTGAAGTGTATGCATGGCCTATATGCGGTTTATCATTTACATAATATATTGGTGTTGTAATATAATATCTATCAGTCATATTTTAATCTGTGAAATAATGAAATAATCACATTTTCAAAGTCAATATTGAAAGTAATGTTCTTATTATTTAAAGAATCTATCAATGTATATATATTTAATAATTTTATAACTAAATTATTTTCATTTGTATTACAAAGTTTTTTAATTTCATCATTAATCAATAGTTGTAAATAGTTAAAAAAAACTGGAACCGCCTGATCTACGTTTTTAAAATTATGTAAGTAATCAATATAATGATTTGCAGTGTTTGCCTTTACTTTTTTTTTATTAGTTAAGAGTGTTTTGAAATGATCGTTAATTTCATAAAAATTGTATTCTATAAACTGTTTAGTTAAATATGAAGAACCATTTGTTATTTGATATAAGTAATTTAAATACTCTTCATTTTCAGAGCCTTTATAATAATTAACAAAATTATCATAGTTTAACTTTCCAAAAAAAATTCTATTTGATCTTGATACAATTGTTTTTAAGCACTTACTCTTATTTTGATTTACTATAATAAAATGATTATTTCTATTGGGCTCTTCAATTATTTTTAAAACTGAATTAGCAGCATCTACAGAGAGATCATCTATCAAATTTATAATACAAACTCTTTTTTGATCATTTTCATCTTTAGTTGAAAAAAAATTATTAACATATTTAATATCTTCTCTATAAAGTTTCTTTTTAAATCGTTGCTTGTCTTCAAGAAATATAGGCTCAATTTTTAAAATAAAATTAGAATCCTCATGAACAGGGTTTAATAAGTAATCTTCAAAGTTGTGACAATTATTAATTAATTTTTTTGATACTATTAATGAAGCAAGATTTTTAGCAATGTTTGAAATAATATCAGTATCTTGTCCTGTAAGTATTATTGAATTAGGCAATTGCGATTTAAATATTTTATATAAAGCCCTTACTTCACTTGAATATAGATTTCTATTATTTTGCATTTATTCTTTTTAATACTTCATTCCAGATAATGTCTTGTATTAAATTAATATCTTGATTTGCATTAATTAGTACAAATTTCTTTTTATTTGATTTAGCTATAGTTCTAAACGCTTTACGAATTTTATTATGAAATCCTAAAGACATATTCTCATAACGTGTCTCTGTATTTGATTTTCGTTTAGACCTTTTTAAGCCAATTATGGGATCTATATCTAAAATAAAAGTTAAACCAGGCGTTAAATTATTAGTTATTATTTTATCAAGCTTTTTAATAAGATTTATGTCGACATTTTTTGCATGCCCCTGATAAACTAAAGTAGATTCCTTGAACCTATCACATAAAACCCATTTATTTTTTTTTAAACTTGGATCTATTATCTTATCTATATGGTCTTTGCGTGCCGCGTATAAAAGTAAAGTTTCTACTACCCCACTCCATTTATTCTTTTTGCCTTTAACAAGTAAATTTCTAATTATTTCTGCTTCGATTGTTCCTCCGGGTTCCCTTGTTGTGATAACATCTCCGTATTTAGCGAGTCTTTTTGCTAGCAGTTTTATTTGTGTTGACTTACCTGATCCTTCTCCACCTTCAAATGATATAAATCGTGGCTTGATCACAAATTAAATAAATAAATTTATCACTGAGTTGTAAATATAAGTAAAGAACCTTGAAAACATATTACTTCTATTTACATCGTTTACAGATACTGCATCAAAATATTCTGACTCTTCATTTGGAATATCAACTCTTATTTTTCCAATAATATCACCTGAACTTATTGGAAATATTACATCTTCAAATAATTCAATTTCATAATCTAATTTTTTATCTTTTGTTTTTGGAACTGTCAGGACTATATCGTTAACTGCGCCGATTAAAGAACTGTTTTCATTAGAGCCAGGAATATTAATACTTGCAATTTCTGTAAAATCTTCAAAAAGCTTTATATTTTCGAACTCTCTAAACGACCAAGTAATAAGTCTAGAAGATCCTTGCGATCTCTTTTGTGTACTGCTAAATCCGTTAGTGACAGATATTACTCGCCTATCACCATCTATTGCTGATGCTGCAAGACCATAACCTGAAATAGATAAGTGACCTGTTTTTAATCCATCAACACCCATATTTTTATATAAAAGGGGATTCCTATTTTTTTGCTTGATATTTGACCATTCAAAATCAGTTTCAGCAAACATGTGGTAATATTCAGGATAATTACTAATTAAATATTTAGATAGAATTGCAAGGTCATAGGCAGTAGAAAAATTATTTTCGTCATGCATGCCTGTAGAATTAGTAAAGTTGGTATTGGCCATGCCAATATCTATAGCCTTTTGAGTCATCATTTTAGCAAAAGACTCTTCTGTACCAGCAATATTTTCAGCAACAACTATACACGCATCGTTACCAGACTGAACTATAATGCCGCGCAAAAGGTCTTCTACTCTTATGTTCTTATCCACTTCAACAAACATTGATGAACCTTCTCTTTCTTTCCAGGCTCTTTCGGAGACTAAAAAAGTATCATCAAGAGATAATGTTCCATTGGATAACTTTTCAAATACAATTAACGTCGTCATAATCTTTGTCATAGATGCTGGAAAGGTTTTTTCATCTTTATTCTTTTCAAAGAGTACTTTTCCAGTAGTTGCATCAATAACTACTGCAGTTTTAGCATCAGTGTCTATGTATGAACCAAACGCTAGTACCGAATTTAGCAAGAAAATAGATAAGAACGTTAAAATGAATCTATGCATAGAATATTATTATATTAAATATATTGATAAATCTTCATATTTTTTAAATGTGTCATCATTAAGATCTATTAATAATGACTCTACATCGCTATAGGGACCAATTAGTACCCTGTATTCCGTATTGCCAGACAAATTTTGACTTTCAAAAATTCTAACATCATAGCTTGACAGATCTCTTTTAATTTTTTGAGCACTTTCTTTGAATGCAAAGCTCGCTATATTAATGAAGATCTTATTATATAAACTTTTATCTTTAATATTTGTATCATTAATAGATGATTCATCTTTATCTTTTTCAACTACAACAACACTTGATACTGGAGCTTCCACAATTTTTTTCTCTTCATCGTAAGTGTATGCCTCAGAAAGAACAAAACTTTCATTTGAATCTATAAGAGATATTTTGACTAAGTCGCCATTCTGATTCATATCTAGTTTTTTAAAAACGGCTTCAGATAAATTAACTACTTTAATCGAAGAAAATGCTTCTCGATGATTTACTCTTACTACTGCAGATTTGCCATTATTAAGGTTTGTAACTTCAATAATTGATGGTAATGGCAATGATCTATGAGCTCCTGTTAATGTATCATTATGATAGTATTCTCCATTTTTAGTTTTACTTCCATTTTTTAAACTTGTTTCCAATTGCGCTAAGCCAATTTCCTCAAATTTTTTATAATCATAAGGGTAAAACCACTTGCCATTAACCTGATATGGTTCTTCAATTAGCTTTTCAATTAACTCAATATTATTTTTGTTATTACTGTCTTCAATTACGAGTGGGACAACGTTTGCGATAGTGCAATTAGAAAGAATTAAAAAAATTATTAGTAAAAATATTCTCATTAATAATATTCAATCATATCAGACAATATACCAACTGATAATCCGAAGAAGAGAGATCTGTTCCATTTCATAATAACTTTAAAATTTTCGTAAACTAAAAATTTTCGGCCTTCTTCACCTTCTGGATAAACTAAGTATGCCTGAATATCCCGAAGTGGTAATTTTTCCCCGTTCTTTTTTAATATACCTAAAGCAGCCCATTCACTAAGTGATTTTGATATATTAATTTCTTTAGCAGACGTTGTAATAAAATCATCTGGAATAGATTTTGAAGTCATTACCTCTCTGCCCCACGTTAAATCATCATTCCAGCCAGATTCTTTTAAATAATTTGATGATGAAGCAAATACATCTGGCAAGGTAGACCAAATATCTTTTTTACCATCTTTATCAAAATCTGTTGCGTAATTTAAAAAGCTAGACGGCATAAATTGATTTTGCCCCATGGCTCCTGCCCATGAACCCATCATTTCATTAGCTGTAATGTGACCTTGGTCAATGATTGCTAATGCGTTTATGAGTTCATCTGTAAAAAACTCTCTTCTTCTTAGATCGTGCGATAACGTCGATAAAGAACGTATTACATTAAATGATCCTGTATAAGTTCCAAAACTTGTTTCTATGCCCCATAGGGCTAATATAAAGCGGGGTTGCACACCATACTTGTTATATATTCTCAACAGTAAATCCTTGTGTTCACTGTATAACTTTTTGCCTTTAAGCATTCTACTTTTCGGAGTCGTATTATTTAGATATTCATCTAGAGTCAGTGTGAATTCTGGTTGAGATCTATCAAGTTCTAGAACCCTTTCATTAATAGCGATATCTCTAAATGATAAATCGATAGTTTCCTCAGATATCCCCTCTTTAGTGGCAATATTTTTAATATTTTCAAGCCATTCGATAAAGCTATAGTCTTCATCTGCTTGCAATGAAGAGAGATTAATTATAGTAAATATAATTATAATTAATGATATTTTAAATTTTAAATTCATACTTATCTATAAATAGCATAATTTTATGAAAGATATAAAATCACTTGTAGATTTAATTGGTAATACGCCAATAGTTCAAGCTAAAAATATAGATGCAGGTAAATGCAATCTCTTTTTAAAGATGGAAAATATGAATCCTGGCTCATCTATAAAAGACCGCGTTGCACTCCAAATAATAAATGACGCTGAAAAGAACGGAGATTTGGTAAAGGGATCAACGGTTGTCGAGGCTACAGCTGGCAATACAGGCCTTGGATTAGCACTAATAGCTTTATTGAAAGGTTATAAAGCGAAAGTCGTAATTTTAGATAAAATGAATCAAAATAAGATTTTTCATTTAAAATCTCTTGGTGCTGAGGTAATGCTTGCAAAAAGCGATGTAGGTCCTGATAGTCCAGACCATTACGTAAACATGGCTAAAAGAGTTGCCGCTGAAACTCACAACTCATTTATGGCTAATCAGTTTACCAATAAATCAAATCCTCTAGCTCATGAATTGACCACCGCACCAGAGATATTTAGCCAAATGGATGGAGATGTAGATGCGATTGTGTGCGGTGTCGGCACTGGTGGGACTATTTCTGGTATTGGTAAATTTTTCGAGAAGAATAACCCAAAAACTGAAATGGTTCTTGCTGATCCTGAGGGCTCAATCGTAAAAGATGCTGTTGAGAAAAAACCTCTAAAAGATGCTGATTATAAGTGGTTGGTTGAAGGTATTGGAGAAGACTTTCTTCCTGATACGCTAGATCTTAAATACATAAAAAAAGCTTATTCAGTGAGCAATGAAGAAGCCTTTCAAACAATTCGTACACTTGCGTTAAAAGAGGGTATATTAGGTGGATCGTCTAGCGGAACATTAATTTGTGCAGCATTAAAGTATTGTCATGAACAAAAAGAAAAGAAGAATGTTGTAACATTTGTTTGTGATAATGGTGAAAAATATTTAAATACGGCGTATAATAGTGAATGGCTAAAAGAAAAAAATCTGATTTAAGAAAAATCAATCAATTTGATACATTGTCTGTGCACGCAGGGATCAAAAGTGATCCGCTTACGGGCGCTGTTATGACTCCTATCTACGCAACATCAACATTTGCACAAGATACGCCTGGTAAAGATAAGGGGTATGAATATTCAAGATCTCAAAATCCAACTCGTGAAGTTTTAGAAGCTTCTCTTGCTGAGTTAGAAAATGGACATAAAGCTTTTGCATTTGCATCAGGAGTTGCGGCTCAAACAGCTGTTATAGATCTTCTAAAACCTGGAGATCATGTTATTGCGTTCGATGATTTATACGGTGGTACTTTTCGATTGTTTAATGAAATTAAAGCTAAATCATCAAATATAGATTTCACTTTTGTTGATCTAAACACAAATTTTAGTAAACATATACAAAAGAATACAAAGATGATTTGGGTAGAAACACCTACTAACCCACTTTTAAAAATTGCCGATCTAAAGCGTATTGCTCGCATAGCAAAGAAACACAAGCTTTTAACTGTTTGCGATAATACTTTCGCAACGCCAATCAATCAAAGACCATTAGATTTCGGTATTGATATAGTAAATCATTCAACTACCAAGTATATAAATGGGCACTCTGATATTATTGGTGGATCGTTAGTCATAGGTAAAAATAAAACATTAGAAAAAAAACTTGCATTGATACAAAACTCTACAGGAGCAGTGCCAAGCCCGTTTGATTGTTTTTTAATTCTAAGAGGGATTAAGACTCTTTCGCTTAGAATAAAAAAACATAATGAAAATGGGATCAAAGTTGCAAGATTTTTAAAAGGTCATAAGAAACTCTCTGATGTTACCTACCCCGGCCTAACTAATCATAAGCAAAGCAATATAGCTAAAAAACAAATGAATGGATTTGGTGGAATGATTACGTTTATTCATAAAGGTACAATGTCAGATATCTCAAAGTTCATGAAGAAACTCAAGATATTTACCATTGCCGAAAGCTTAGGAGGAGTTGAATCGTTAATTGAATCTCCTGCATTAATGACACATGCTTATTTGGAAGATAAATCTTACAATCAGGTTCCCAAGAAACTTGTTAGACTTTCTGTTGGCATTGAAGATTCAGATGATCTAATTAATGATCTATTTCAAGCTTTAAAGTAATTAAAGTGTACTCAAAACAGCATTAACAATTGAAGACAGACGTGAACTTGAACTGTCTGATCTGCTTGTTATTACCACAGGAGATATACCCCCTGTAACAAAACCTCCAGCTGTACAGTTCATGAAATTAACCATGATTTTTACTAATGAATTACCTGTTTCAACATTGGGCACTACAATTACATTTGCGTTGCCTGCAACATTATTGCTAATTCCTTTAATTTTAGCTGCATCAGATGATATGGCATTATCGAAGGCAAAGGGGCCATGAATATCCATGGTTGGATGGTTTATTCTAGACCACTCAACTAAATCTTTTGCATCAACTGAACTTTGCATTTGCGGTAAAATTTCTTCAGTAGCAGAAAGAATTGCTATTTTTGGATCAAAATTTGGCAGCTTTGAAGTAAATTCAATAACGTTATTTATAATATGTTTTTTTGTTTCAACATTGGGACTTATATTAAGTGCACCATCACTGATAATTATGGGACTTCTGGTATTATCTGGAAAAGTCATAAACCATATATGACTTAGTCGTCTTCCTTTAATTAAAAGCTTGTATTCAGATTTAATATACTCTGACATTAAAACATCGGTATGTAAGTGTCCCTTAACGATCAAATAAGGATCATTAATACGCTCACTGGCCAATTTGCATGCGATCCTGGAGGACTCTTCTTCATTGTTAGAATTTATGATTTTATCAGTTTGTAAATGCCAACTTAAATCATTCAATAATGCCTCAATAATAACTTTATCTCCTATCAAAAGCGGTACTATGAAACCTGCTTCAGAAGCTTCTTTAATAGGTTCTAATGAGACTCTGTTAATTGGATTTACAATTAATGAGTCTTTTTTTAAATTTTTATCAATAAAATCAATGTTTTGTATCATTTATTTAATGTTCAAATATTTTATTAAAGTATTACATAATAATAATTAAATTAACTATTGTTTTTACTTCATATTTTTAAAATAATTTAATAAATAAGCTCCAATTATTAGTATTAATATGATGGCAGAAAATGAATAAAAGATCATTGAGAGATCTTGGAATAATGAGACAAAAAAGTTGATCATGATATCTAGAATATCAAAGTTAGGGCCCAATAAAGTAAATAAAAGAAAGAAATTGTAACTAAGCCACCTATTATCCAGTCTAACATGCTACAATACTTAACACATAAAGGCTTATATTTATACAATTATGCAAAAAGACTATGATTTAATCATATATGGTGCAACAGGTTTTACTGGCAGTTTGGTAATTGAATATTTAGATAAAAATTACCCTGATATCAATTGGGCAATTGCAGGTAGAAATGAAGAAAAATTAAAGAAGATATCAAACAGTACCTCTTATAAGCCAAAATATTTTATTGCTGATTGCGAAGATATAGCTGGATTAAATAATATTGCCTCGCAAACAAATGTTATTGCTTCATTGGCGGGTCCTTTTAATAGATACAGTGATAAATTGGTAGATTGTTGTGTGAAAAATAGCACGCATTACGTAGATATTACTGGTGAAAATATATGGGTGAGAGATTTAATAGATAAACACCATGAAGAAGCAGAAAAAAAAGGAATTAAAATTATTCCTTCGTGTGGCTATGACTCAATACCATCAGATATGGGATGTTTTTATTTACAAAGATCACTTGGTGAAAACTTATTGTCTATTGATGGTTATCACCGAGGAGGTGGCGGTGTAAGTGGTGGAACAGTAGAAAGTGCTTTTACAATGAAAAATTACAAAACAAACTATTCAATTGGACATCCCTTCTTATTAAACAGTAAAGATTTCATAGTAAAACAGAATAGAGATGTTAACAAAGATACATTTAAAATAAAGTACATAGACAGTATTCAATCATGGTCAGCCCCTTTTGTTATGTCAATTGCTAATACAAGAGTCGTCAGAAGAAGCGCTGAATTGCATGCATTGAATCAATCGGGTTATGGATCAGATTTTATTTATAAAGAGTTCATGAATGTTAAAAAATATTCTTCTGCATTGATGGTGTCAATTGGACTTGCAGTACTAGGATTAATGATTGTTAGCCCTATAAGCTCTCTATTTCGAAAATTATTTACAAAACCAGGAAATGGACCTGATAAGAAAACTCGAGATAACGGATGGTTTGAAAGTATATTTGTTGGCAAAAATGCCAATAATGAAACCTTTAAGTTAAGAATGTATGGCGATGGTGATCCAGGCTATAAAACTACAGCAAAATTCATATGTGAATCTGCATTGTGCTTGGTTAAATCTGATGGGAATTTAGAAAATACAAACACCGGAGGCGTGTTAACTACTTCAACTGGACTTGGAGAGCACCTCATAGAACGACTCAAAAAAGCAGATATCTTATTTGAAGGCCCAGAAAAGATAGCGTAAACATAGACTTACGTATCAACCCAGAATGGGTATTCAAAATCGTACAAATATTTATTTATAGTGCATAACAATTAGTAATATCTTATGATTTTACAGAAAATAAACGCTGGAGTATTTAACGAAATGGTTCAAGATGAAACCGGCACATTTGTTATGAATAAAAACCAACCTTCTCATTTAAGTAGTGAAATTGACAGCGACACTGTAAAAAAGATTAGAGAGCTATCTAAATTAAGAAAAAGTATTGAACTTGATTTAAAGGCAATTGCTACAGCGACAAAAATCTCTACAAATCAATTGAAAAACATTGAATCGTTTAAGTTTGAAAAATTACCTCCCAACCCAATGAGATTATCATTTATTGATCAATATTGTTCAGTAATTGAAAAAGCAAATAAAAATTAATTTTACTTAAGGATAATTTCTTTTAAGGAGCTTGTTATACAAATAAGCAAATACAACCAGCATAAATGCACCAACTGCTACAGTAAATAAAACAAACGATATTCCCTGTCCTGTTAAAATAACTATAATTGGATTAGCGCCCGCTGGTGGATGTATCGTATCAGTAACGATCATCACAAAGACTGCTAGAGCAACAGCAATTCCTAGAGCAAGAAAATTATCACCTATTAAATAAAAGATTATGACACCCGATAAAGCGGATAATATATGTCCTAGTAATATATTTTTTGGTTTCGCTAAAGGACTCTCATGCACAGCCATCACTAAAACCATAGAAGCTCCAAATGGCGGTATTAGCCAAATCATGTCTTCAAATGACCTGTCTAGAAAAGCTAAAAAACTAATAAAAATTAAAGCTCCAAGCGCACTCAATAATGCATTGATTATTTTGTTATTATTCATTAATGATAACTATGATGATTAAGCTATACATTACAACATTTATATATTTTATTATTATTGATTTAATAGGTATTAGTTTTTTTGTAAGAAAAGTTTATGAAAAAAACTTACCTAAAGATGTCAAATTAGATTTCAACATACCAGTTGCATTGATTTTTTATTTTATTTTTGTATTTGGTTTAGTTTATTTTGTAATAGCGCCAAACAAAGATAATGGCATTTCATCAATTATAATGCCTTCTATTATTTATGGCCTCGTTACTTACGCGACTTACGCGCTTACTGTAAAAGCTGTATTTAACACGCTTAATACACAGATAATTGTATTTGATATTATTTGGGGGATGGCTCTTTGTTTATCAATATCAGTTCTAACAATCTATACGATATCAAAATTTGAGTTTCTGAATTAAAGATTGTTATATATTTTAATTCTAATAAATTAAAATTGCCTGGAGAGGTGGCTGAGTGGTCGAAAGCATCAGTCTTGAAAACTGACGAGGGAGCAATTCCTCCGTGGGTTCGAATCCCACCCTCTCCGCCATTATTAACTGCTTGGTATTATTATTATTATGAAATCTATTGTTATTACTGGGACCTCAACTGGAATTGGATATGCATGTTCAAAACACTTTATAGAAAATGGCTATAAGGTATTCGGGTCCGTACGAAATGATAACGATGCAAATCGAGTTTCTAATGAACTTGGTAGCAATTTTGTTCCTCTAATGTTTGATGTCACAGATGAGACTGCTGTGAAGAAATCTGTCAAGGTTGTAGAAAATCAAATTGGTGATCAGAAATTATCTGGCTTAATAAACAATGCTGGTCTTGGTGTAATGGGAACTATTCAGAGCCTTTCAGCTGAACAGTTTAAGTATCAATTTGATGTTAATGTCTTGGGAGTATTTCATTGCTGTCAGGCTTATTTAGATTTATTGGGAGCAGATAAAAACCGTAAAGGAGACCCTGGTAAGATAATAAATATAAGTTCTGTTTCAGGTGAAATAGGAATGCCTTTCATGTCTGCATATAATATGAGCAAGTTTGGCTTAGAAGGATTTTCAGAGGGCATTAGACGTGAATTATTAATGTATGGAATTGATGTTGTTGTTATTGCACCAGGACCAGTTAAAACACCAATCTGGAAAAAATTGATGCAAAAAAATGAAGCTAAACGATACGACAACTCAGACTATAGAGAGTCAGTATCTAAATTAATGAGAATGTCAGAAAATATGGAAAAAGCTGGTGTAGAAGCAAGTGTCATAGCTGAACGAGCATTATCTGTTATAGAAAATATAAATAATAAGATACGATACCGAATTGATCCAACTAGGATGCAGAATATTATGCTCCAACTTTTCCCAAAGCGTGTAGCAGATAGAATGATTGCTAAGCGAATGAAAATTATAAAAGAATAATCATTTTATCGTTGGTCAGTCTGATAATTTGGACTCTGCCAAGTTTGCAACTCTATTCGATTTAAAGCATCAACTCCTAATATTTTGTCACTAATTTTTTCAGCAATCATTATTGTAGGTGCGTTTGTATTGCCGTTTGGAGCAAAAGGCATAATAGAAGCGTCAACAACTCGTAAACCAGTAAAACCGTGAACATTACCTGAATTATCAACTACTGAGTATTTATCTGATTTTAGGCCCATCCTTGCCGTACATGCTAAATGCCATTGGCTCGTAGTATGCGAATTCATTTTTTCATCTAGGTCAGAGTCTGACTTACAATCATTACCAGGAAAAATCTCCTCGCCCTTTAATTCGGAGAATGAAGGCTGATCCAATAATTCGCGAACCAAATGGATACCTTTACGCATTAATTCCCTATCACGTTTATCTTTTAGATAATTAACTAATATTCTAGGCGGATCAGCGGGGTTGCTTGAGCGTAATTCAATCTTTCCGCGGCTGTGTGTTCGCATTAAGCCAACATGAACCTGAAACGCATGCTCTTGTAAAGGTTGCCAAGCGTTATCATCCATCGCAATTGGTGAAATACAAAATTGTAAGTCGGGATACTCAATGCCTGGCCCTGACCTAACGCACGCTACTGCATCAAAATGATTAGATGCACACATACCCTCTTTAGTTAATAGCCATTGAATGCCAGCGCCAATACTGCTTAGTCTTTTTGTCTTAGGCCAAAGCGTAACTGGCTTTAAGCATTTATATTTGATCATGAAATCAGGATGATCTTGAAGATTCTGACCAACACCTGGTAAGTCAGCTTTAAGATTAATACCCATTGAATTTAAATGATCCTTTGGGCCAATTCCTGAAAGCATAAGTATGTGTGGTGTTCCTACTGCACCAGCACTTAGGATGACTTCTTTTTTAGATTTAACATTAAATACTTTATCTCTGTTATCTATAAAAGAAACTCCTGTTGCCCTGTTATTTTCAAGAATTAATTTACATACAAGTACTTTCGTTAAAATAGTTAAGTTGTCTCTATCTCGCACTGGATCAAGATAGCCACGTGTTGTACTCCATCTTTCTCCTTTGAACACTGTTCGGTCAAAAATACCAAAACCTTCTTGGCAATATCCGCTGATATCGTCTGTTTCTTTGTACCCTGCTTCTTTTCCTGCATTTATAAATGCGAGAGAAAGGGGATCTTTGGGTATGCTTCTATGAACCTTTAATGGACCTGAATCGCCTCTGAAATCATCACCTCCACCACTATAAGACTCCATTTTTTTGAAATAAGGCAAGACATCTGCATATCCCCAACCTTCACAACCCATTTGTCTCCAGCCTTCGTAGTCCAGTGAATTCCCTCTAATAAATACCATGCCGTTTATTGAAGATGAACCCCCAAGGGTTTTGCCGCGATCATGTTGAAGCTGTCGACCCGCAAGCTCAGGTTCAGGTTCGCCTTTAAATGCCCAATTATGCTTAGTGCTTTTAAGATTTAATAAAACAGCTGCAGGCATTTTCAAAGTTATTGATTTATCTTCCCTACCCGCTTCAAGTAGAAGAACACGGTTTTTTGGATTTTCAGATAATCTGTTTGCTAATACACAACCAGCTGAACCAGCGCCAACGATGATATAATCATATTCAGAATCTATGTATTTCATTGCAAATTAAATTTTTTTTATGCTCATCAATAATGGTTAACTAGTGCATAGTAAGCTATTATTCAAATAAAAAAACGTGCTAAATGAAGGAAAATAATTTTCTTGCAATAACATATATCATGCTGGGTATGACAGCATTTGCATTGCAAGATACTGTCATAAGATTACTAGCTGTCGATATTTCAATTCTACAGGTAATGTTTGCTCGTAGCGTTGTTGCATTAATACTACTCACGCTCTTTTTAAAAATTAATAAAAAAGAAATTATATTAAAAACGGAGTTTCCTAAATTATCAATTTTCAGAACGATAATGTTTATTTTAGCTTTTGTTTTTTATTATATTGGTCTTCATTATTTAACATTTGCTGAAGCAACCGCCTTATTTTTTACTGCGCCATTTTTCATTACGATATTTTCAGGAATATTTTTGAAAGAAAAAATAGGTTTAATAAGATGGGCAATCATTGTTTATGGCTTTATTGGCGTATTGTTCATTGTCTCACCAGATATCAACTCATTCAATATTTACATGATCTATCCTATTCTCTGTGCAGCAGGCTACTCTGCAAACATGATTATTATCAAATACACTTCTGAAAAAGATAATGTTTATACTCAAACATTACATGTATACATCGCTACTATAATAATTTGTCCAATAATTACATTTTCAGGAATATTTTTAGACTTTGGTAATTCGAATAGTGAAGTTTTAAATTTTCTTTTTAGAGACTGGTTTTTTAATGATCCGAAGTCCTTATTCATGATATTTGTTGTAGGTGTATCTGTGATATTCGGATTTGTTTTTCTCTTTAATGCATATAGACATGGACGGCCTTACATTATAGCCCCATTTGAATATATATTTCTTATATGGGCTGTTATATTAGGTTGGTTTATATGGAGTGAAACAGTGGATCTTAAAACCTGGTCCGGGATTGCTATAATTGTTTCAGCGGGAATATTTATTTTATACAGAGAAAAAATTAGAGATCAGAATATCACAACAGATCAGCCAATAAGATAACTAATCTCTAAAATTAACAAATTGTAACGGCAATTCTAATTTCAATTCATTAATCTTTGTCATCACATCTTGTAAATTATCTTTTTTAGCACCGCTTATTCTTAGCTCATTACCCTGTATTTTTGCTTGCACCTTTAATTTTGTATCTTTTATCATTTTAGTAATTTTCTTCCCCATTTCCTGATCAATGCCTTCCAGCAAATCATACTTCTGTCTGATAGTATTGCCTGAGGCATTTTCAGAGGATTTTAACTTTACAGCTTTTGGGTCTATTTTTCTTTTTATTAAGTGTGATGTTAGTATTTCTATTACTTGTTTTGCCTTCATATCATCCTCTGTTAAGAGAGTGACGACATTATCAGATCTCTCTAATTTGGATATAGAACCCTTAAAATCATATCTTTGAGTTATTTCTTTCATTGCATTAGATACTGCATTGTCAATTTCTTGCATCTCTAATCTACTTACTACATCAAAACTTGGCATAGCTAAATAACCTCATTTTCATAAAACTTTTTAATTTCTTCATCACTGTAACCAATTTCCTTCATAATATCATTATTATCTTGCCCAATTTCAGGTGCTTTTTTAATTTCAGCTTTATCATCAGAACTAAATCTAGGCGCAGGCGCTGGTTGAATAACTCCATCTACATCAATAAAATTATTTCTGTCTATCATATGCGGGTGATCTTTAGCTTCATTTATCGACAATACAGGTGAATAACACACATCAGTGCCTTCAAATAATTTATTCCATTCACTTATATTTTTAGATTTAAATATAGATTCTAATTTATCTTTTAATTTTGGCCATTCGTTCATGTCTAATTGGTTACTAAATTCACTCTGAAGATCTAGTTTTTCAATTAATAATTGATAAAACTGTGGCTCTAGTGAACCTAGAGATATAAATTTATGATCTTTTGTTTCATAGACTTGATAAAATGGAGCACCCCCATCAAGTAAATTCATTCCCCTCTTGTTAACATCCCATAGTCCTGATTGTGATAAGCTGTAAAAAATTGACGTGAGAGTTGAAACCCCATCTATCATAGCCGCGTCAACTACCTGGCCTTTACCTGTTTTTGAAGCTGACAATAAAGCAGCACAAACACCAAATGCTAGAAACATTGTACCTCCACCATAATCACCAATAAGATTTAATGGCACTGTTGGTTTTTCAATAACTCCTATTGAATGCAACGCGCCAGCTAATGCTATGTAATTTATGTCGTGTCCAGCAACTTTTGATAAGGGTCCTGTTTGTCCCCAGCCAGTTATTCTGCCATAAACCAATTTAGGGTTTATTTTCATACAATCATCGGGGCCAACTCCCAGTTTTTCTGTAACTCCAGGCCTGAAGCCTTCTATTAAGGCATCTGCATTTTTTATAAGTTTATTAAATACATTAAGGGATTCTGCATTTTTAAGATTAAGACTTAAAGATTTCTTATTTCTTCCTGTGATATCATACTTTGGTTTTGAATTAGGTAATGTTGTTTTTTTTCGATCTATTCTGATCACTTCTGCACCAAGGTCCGCAAATAACATACCGCATAACGGTCCAGGTCCTATTCCTGATAATTCGATTATTCTATACCCACTAAGTACACCCATACCATTAATTATAGCGAGGCCAATTCTTTTGCAAAGCTAAAAGCTTTGTAAATTCTCTGTTTATCGTTGATTTTACTAAAGTTATAAACGAGTGTTTGGTCAGTTCTTAATTTTATATCAAATTTATTAAGATTTATAAAATCAATCAATTTATCAGTTTTATCAAACTTATTATTTCTAAATTTAATTGTTAGACCTTTTTTTCCAAGATCAAATTTCTCTACACTTAATTGTTTACAGAGAATTCTCAATTCAGTTATTTTAAATAAGTGATTAACTTCGTTTGGCATTAAACCAAATCTTTCTTCCATTTCTTTTTTAACTTCAATCAATTCACTATTGGAATTTAAATATGCTAATTTCCTGTAAAAGAATAATCGTGTATTTAAGTTAGGTATATATTTTTCAGGGATTAAGACACTTAAACCTAAATTAAGTTGTGGAGACCAATCGTTATCTATAGAGTCACTATCATTCTTCAGTTCTATGATTTTATCTTTTAATAAACGATGATATAGCTCTAATCCGATTTCCTTTATATGACCTGATTGTGCATCACCAATTATATTGCCAGAGCCTCTCATATCAAGATCATGACTAGCTAAATTAAAGCTAGAACCCCTACTATTAAATTTTTTAAGCAAAGAAAGCCTTTTAAATGAATTTTCAGTAATGCCATTAATATCTTTAACGGTGTAATAACAAAAAGCCTCGATATTTGAGCGGCCTATCCTTCCCCTCAATTGATAAAGTTGCGATAATCCAAACTTATCGGCATTATGAATGATCATCGTATTCGTTTTTTGTAAATCTAAACCTGATTCAACAATAGTTGTGCATAACAATAATTGGAATTCATTATTGTAGAAATCAATCATAGTATTCTTAAGATTTTTTGGTGACATTTGCCCATGAGCTATTTTATATTTTAGTTCAGGCATTGCCTTTTTTAAAAAATCCTCCACTTCTTGTAATTCTTTGATGCGCGGACATACATAATAAATTTGTCCGTTTCTTTCTAATTCCTTTTCAATAGCATTAGTAAGGTCTTTTTCATTAAAATTTATGACCACTGTCGCTATAGATTGCCTATTTAAGGGGGCGGTAGATATAATAGATAAATCTCTTAATCCCACCAAAGACATTTGAAGTGTTCGGGGAATCGGCGTTGCAGTAAGAGACAATACGTGAATGTCTGACCGTAAGTTCTTTATTTTTTCTTTTTGGGAAACACCAAAATGCTGCTCTTCATCTATAATGAGCATACCAAGATTTTTAAATTTTATTTTATTACCTAGTAGTGCATGTGTACCAACAACAATATCAAGCTCCCCATTATTTATTTTTTCTAGAGTTGAACTAGTTTCTGAGGCTAAAACTAATCTTGATAATTGACCTATTTTGATTGGATAATTTTTAAATCTTTTTATAAAATTTTCATAATGCTGCTGACATAAAAGTGTCGTGGGAACTATAATTGCAACTTGAGCTCCATTCAGTGCAACATTGAATGCGCCTCTCAGTGCAACCTCAGTTTTACCAAAGCCAACATCACCACAAATCAATCGATCCATAGGCACACCATGACTTAAGTCTGATAAAATATCCGATGTAGCGGTTACTTGATCCTCAGTGTCTTGAAACTCAAATTCATTAATAAAGTTAGAGTAGTAAGGTTCTTGAATTCTATATTTTTTACCTTTTTTTAAAGATCTTTTTGCTGCAATGATAATTAATTCTTCAGCTATTTCTTTAATTTTATTTTTCGCACTCGCTTTTCTAAATTGCCAATGAGAATTGCCTAATTTATCAACTTGTACGTACTCGTTGTTGCCACCATACTTGCTCAGCAGCTCTATATTTTCGACAGGAACATAAAGCTTATCATCATTAAAATAATTTAATTCAATACAATCATGACTATTTCCTAAGACTTCTAATTTCTTTAAGCCTCGAAATTTACCAATTCCATGATTAGCATGCACTATTAGATCATTTTCCTCAAAACTACTTAGGTCAGATAAAAAAGTATCTGCTTTTATTGATCTCTTTCCTTGATTAAACGCAAATTCATTGAATGGTCGAATGATTGCTCTATTAATTTGTTGAATAGTTTTTTGAGTTTTTAATTCAAATTCTTCAAATTTTTCTATTTTATCACCAAATAAATTTATTCTTATAGGTTTGGCAAATTCTGATGGAAATATATCGATAACGTCACCCTTTACAGAAAACTCCCCTGGTTCACGTATTGAACTTACCCTAACATACCCGTTCGATGATAAGTAATTAAGAGTGTATTCGTAATCAAAATCACTTTCAAAATTAATATTTAAGTTTGAAAGCGTTGAGTCTGTAACTAGTGCATCTGATGGCATTACAATAAAGTGTAATCTTTAAGCAGTGTGAATACTCTATTGCTTAAAGAATCTGGAATTTCTTGTTTATTTAATGCGTATTGGTAAATATCGTTATCATCCATTTCAAGTATTGCTTCAAGCATCTTCAATTCATCTTCATTGAATAAAGTTAGATACTTATTCGCAAATTTTCCCAAAATTAGATCCATTTCTTTAGACCCACGATGAGTTGACTTGTATAATAGTTTTTTTTGAAATGTTGATAAATCTTCCATATTTTTTAATTAATTTGATACATTAGATATATGAGGCCTAAAATCTTATACAAGCTTTTTTCAAATATAATATCACTTAAAGGTATTGGACCAAAAAATGCTAAGGTAATCGAACGGTTATGTGGCAAATACGTTATAGATCTCTTATTTCATAAGCCATCTACATACATTGACAGAAGAAACAGTCCAAAAATAGTAGATCTGGAAGAAGGTAAAATTGCAACAATCATAGTCACGATAAACAGTCATTCACCATCATTCAATAAAAGGATGCCCTATCGCATTAATTGCACCGATGATACTGGGGCAATTTCAATTGTATATTTTAACTTACGAGGCCCTTACCTAAAAAAAATATTTCCAGTGGGAAGACAAAAAGTAATTAGTGGCAAATTTGAAAAATTTAATGAAAACTTTCAAATAACGCACCCGCAACATGTAGTAGACTTAGAAAATCTTGATAACGTAAAAAAAATTGAGTGTATTTATCCACTTACTGCAGGATTAACCTCAAAAACTATACAAAAATCTATAAATTCTGCATTGATTAATCTTGACCCTCTACCTGAGTGGATACCTGATGACAAAATAAAAGGAAATAATTGGCCTAATTGGAATGAAGCCATTAAGAAAATACATAACCCAGTCAATACATCAGATTCGGTTAATTCTCTTTTTTTAGAAAGATTAGTTTTTGATGAACTATTAGCTCAACAATTAACGATACGTCTTATAAAGAATAAAATAAGTCATACTCAAGGCATACCTATAAAAAGAAACAATAAACTTATAAAGCGATTGGAAGAAAATCTTGATTTCAGTCTCACTAATGATCAATTGAAAACTATAGACGAGATATCTCATGATCAATCAAAGCCAAACAAAATGCTTAGACTATTACAGGGTGATGTTGGGAGCGGTAAAACAATTGTAGCATTATTTGCCATGATGCAATGTTTAGAAAATGAAAAAAGATCTATACTGATGGCGCCAACTGAGATACTTGCAGAACAACATTTCAATACAATAGCAAAGATCATTAATTCAATGGACTTAACATGCTCTTTAATAACATCTTCAACAAAGGAAAATCATAATTTTAACGCTGATATTTTGATTGGTACTCATGCACTATTTCAAGAAAAAGTTTCTTTTGATAATATTGGCTTAGTTGTGATTGATGAGCAGCATAAATTTGGAGTTCATCAAAGAATCTTGCTAAATGAAAAAGCAGGGAACGATTGTGATATATTGCTCATGACCGCCACTCCTATTCCACGAACATTAGAACTTGCTGCTTATGGAGACACTGATATTTCTAAAATCATGGAAAAGCCAAAAAATAGAAAAGAAATAAACACTAAATCAATAAATATAACTAAAGTTGAAGATCTGAAGAAAAGTCTTAACAAAATAATTGATAAAGGTGAAAAAATCTATTGGGTTTGCCCCTTAGTTGATGAATCTGAAAAACTTCAACTACAATCTGTTAATGAAAGATTAAAAGATCTCAGAAGTTATTATAGCGATTATTCAGTTGAAATTGTTCACGGGCAAATGCAGCAGGAAGATAAAAATTCTGTTATGCAAAAATTTAAATCTGGAAAAGTTAATATATTAGTCGCTACTTCAGTAATAGAAGTAGGTATTGATGATCCTGATGCTACAGTAATAATTATTGAAAATGCTGAAAGATTTGGTCTTTCGCAACTTCATCAATTACGAGGTAGAGTTGGAAGAGGTGAAAAAACATCCACATGCATTTTATTATTTAACGGCCCTCTAACTGAAAACGCTAAAAGACGCATTAAAATCATGAAAGAAACTAATGATGGATTCAAGATTGCTGAAGAAGATCTAGATATAAGAGGTGCAGGTGAAATTCTTGGCTCCAAGCAAAGTGGCGTGCCAAACTTTAAACTATCAAACCTCGATAAGCACAAACATCTCTTAGAAGAAGCAAGGGAAACAGCTATCAAGACTATTAAAGATGATCCTCAATTAAAATCTCCACTTGGAAAAGCGCAGAGAGTTCTGCTTCATTTATTTAGGAATGATGTCGCAATTGATTATCTTAAAACGGGTTGATTATCTGGTTGGAGGAACAACCATTCCTGCTGAAACAACTAATTTGATTGCATCCTCAACTGACATATCAAGCTCTACAGCATCTTCCTTGGGAATAAAGAGTAAAAACCCTGACGTTGGATTTGGAGTTGTTGGAACGAATACATTGACCATATCGATTTTTTTACGATCTTTGATTTCTCCTTTTGTTTCACCAGTCATGAAGCCAATCGCATAGATGTCTTTCCGTGGGTATTCAATTAAAACAACTTTTTGATAAGCGGCATCTGCATTAGAGAATGTTTCAGTTATTTGTTTTATTGCTTTATAAACATTTCCTGCAAAAGGTATTCTTGTAATTAAATTGTCAAAGTATCCTAGAATTGCCTTTCCAAATAATGTTGAAAAAATCAATCCAATTAAAATAAAAGATATGAAAGCAATAATTAATTCTAAACCAGGAATTTCATATCCAATTATTTCTGGCAGCAAGCCATTTGGATTAAATCTTTGGGGGACTAATCCAGCAATAAATTCAACAATAAATATGGTTATATAAATTGTTGCCCCTATAGGAGCTGAAATTAATAATCCAGTAAAGAAATACCTTTTTATAAAGTTTACGAAGCTATTTCCTTTTTTCTTATCTAATTCTGACATAAGCTTAATATTGAGTAATTAGAATATCACATTTTTTAAATTAGGATAATTAATAATGGCTATATTTGCAGAGTATACAAAATATGACGGTATTGGACTAAGTGACTTAATAAAGAAAAAAGAGATTTCTTCTGTTGACGCACTAGACTCAGCAATAGATCTAATTGAAAGATTAAATCCAAAGCTCAATGCTGTTCACAGAACCATGTATCACTATGCATTTGAGTCCATAAATAGAAATAATGACTTAAAGGGTCAATTTGCAGGTGTGCCCATGTTATTGAAAGATATGGATAGTTCACTTGCTAATTACAACATGATGCAAGGAAGCAAATATTTAAAAAATACTAAAATGAACTATGACAATGAATTGACCAGACAGTTTCGTAATACTGGAGCATTGATATGTGGTAAATCTGCTACCCCAGAGTACGGATTGATGATTACAACAGAACCGCTTGAATTTGGACCAACAAGAAATCCTTGGGATACAAATTTAACTCCTGGAGGATCTTCTGGTGGAGCAGCTTCCGGTGTAGCAGCAAGAATGGTCCCCTTTGCACATGCCAGTGACGGCGGTGGGTCAATCAGAGTTCCCGCAGCATCTTGTGGATTAATTGGATTAAAACCAAATAGAGCACGAACTTCATTTGGACCTTCACATGGCGACAAATGGGGAGGCTTAACTCACTCAGGTATAGTGTCTAGAACAGTACGAGATACTGCTTATATGTATGATGAAATATTTGATAATAATGTGGGAGATCCCTATTCTGTTCATTATGAAAAAGGATCATTAATTAAATCTTTGGATGATAGGAGAAAATTAAAAATTGGCTTCAATCTAAAAAGTCCAGTGGGCATAGATCCATCAAAAGATGCCGTAGAGGCCATAAAATATAATGCAAAACTCTGTGAAGATTTAGGACATGATGTTGAAGAAATGAATTTTACTTATGATGGCCGTTTAGCTTCAAGGGCATTTACAGTAATTATAACATCTCATGTAAGTCAAATGTTCAATGAATTAAAAGATGTTGTAGGTAGAAAATATAAATCGCATGAAGTGGAAACTTCTACAAGATTATTTGATTATTTAGGTAAAAGTTTTAGAGCAAGTGATTACACTTGGGCCCGATATACCATGCAATCAATTGCGCGTTCCGTAATGCAAGCTACTGATAAATATGATGTTGTTTTAACCCCTATAATTTCTCAGTGTCCACCTGAAATTGGAAAAATTAGACCTGACAATCAATCAAAAATGATCAGTGAAATTATAATGAAGTTAAAACTTGGTTTTGTGTTCAGAATTAAACCATTACGCGATGCTATTTTGAATGGTCTTGCGCCTAAAAGCCTTTGGTATGCACCTGATGCAATACTTCAGAACATTACTGGTCAGCCATCAATCTCTATTCCAACTTATTGGTCGAATAATAATATTCCTCTGGGTGTTCAATTTGCATCTAGATATGCCGATGAGCATACATTAATTTCGCTTGCAGCCCAACTAGAGGAAGCATCGCCATGGATTAATAAAGTACCAGATATAACTAAATAATTACTTTGATTTTTTTAGTTTTTGAAAGCCAAAAGTAAACATAAGCATTGATATAAGCATCGCAATCACGATAAGTTTTTGTAATATTACATTTAGCCTAAGTGTTTCAATAGATACAAATCTTTCAAAGTTCTCTCGATCATTTACAGGGTCAATTTGAGGCATGTCACCCATAAAAAACATGTAAGCAACAACACTCGCAAGAAGTAAGAATGCCCCAATAGTATAAATATTACTTGCCCTACTAAAATAAAACGCAAGCATCAAAAATAGTACACCTGGAATTGTAAGTCTGAAGGCAGTAAAAACTGCGAATATATGAGCATTAAAATATAGATCACCAGGAGTTAAGCCTACCATTGCATAGAATATAGTTGAAAGAAATATGCAAATAGCTCCTATCCAAGCAAAGATATATGAAGTTTTATTTTCCTTAAAAAAGAAAGGCATAAATAAAAAGCCAAAACCCTGTGCAGCAAATAAAAACATAGCGCTGTTAAAGAAGAATGATGAAAGAAAATTTATATCTTCAGAAAAAGTCTTGTAAAATCCAAGTTCGCTAAAAAAGTTGAGTGTGAAATCATATCCAACCTGAGTACTATCAAGATGATTTCCTCCAGGAAAAAGTATAATCGCAATAATATTTGCTAAGATAAAGTAAAAAATTACAAATCGAGGTATATGAACCGCCCAGAAAGTATTCATAAATTATGCAGAAAAACTTGAATATAAGATGAATACAACAAATGCTGTGACCATTACGTACATTATTTTGTTGTCAAGATTCATGATCGAAATATAATAGCAATTACATGAAAAATCCAGAGAGATATACAAATTACAATGATTTTTTTCCGTTCTATTTAAGGGAGCATAGGAAAAAAAGTACTAGGGTCTTCCATTACTTTGGAACTATTGCCTATCAGGTTCTTTTTTGGACATTAATTGCAACTCAAAATTTCTTATTTATACCTTTAATACTGCTTGCTGGTTATGGGCCAGCTTGGGTATCACACTTCTTTATTGAAAAGAATAAACCTGCGACTTTTAAATACCCACTATGGTCCCTAATGGGTGACCACCATATGGTATGGTTAATGCTGACAGGTAAGCTCAAAAGGAAATTAAATGAAGCTGGGGTTTCAGCTTAATAAAATATAAACACTACCAGCGAATATTAGAAAAAGAGCAGTTTGGGAAAATACCCAAATAGCGCCCCGTATATTTGTATCGGTAAAACAAATGTGCCAAATTGAATGAGCTACTCTTAACACAAAGTAAATCCATGCACAGATGACTAGGAATGCATTAGCGATATTAAAATAAATTATCATCGCTATCAAAAAGTAGAATAGAACAGGAAATTCAAATAAATTGCTGATATTATTTTTCATCAGCTTTAAATACAAGGGCGCATCTTTGTAAGGCTCTATAGGAATACCACTTTCTTCCCAACTTTTATTCTTTCTCATTAAGTCAGTTGAGGCAATTGTGTGAATCAGTCCCACTATAAATGTAAGTAGGACTAATCCGATTGCAGGTAATAAAATATTTTCTGACATTACATCATCATAGAGCAAGCTCTGTACGCCATCCAACCAAGAATGATTGTTGAAGGTAACCAAAATAGAGTCCTTACGGGTATTGCAATGCCTGGAATGACTTTATTATAAAAGATATGGGTCAGAGTGTGTGCGACTCTCAACCAGAAAAACCAAGTGGCCAACAGCACAAAATAACCATCAACATTCCCTGTTACATAAATCATGATGCACACAGCATAGAAAAAGATTGGGAATTCGAATAAATTGGTCAGATTTCTTTGACTATTTTGAATAGTCTCGCCACCACTATCAAATGTGGGTATTTTAAAGTCTTCTTCTTTGCTTTTTTTATCAATAATAATGGATTTAAGCCTCAGAGTAGTCCCAAAGGCAAATACCGCTAAAGAAAGCCATAACATGTTGATGACCGGTTCAAAAATTAATTCAGGCGACATAACAAACTCCTTGATTGAAATAAGAATCCAGTAAATTATATATATATCTATATTTTAAACCATATTTAATGAAAGGAGGTGATCTATGTCTATCAGTAGTATAGAGGAGCTTTGCTCGAGTAGTGAGATTCCATGTGATTGTAGATATGGAAACCTCCACTTTTTGAGTGGAGCTCCGTTTTAACTACAGTAAGCCCCCATTAACTTGGGGGCTTATTTTTATATCTTTAGATTAGGTTTAAATTTTCTTGTCTTATTTTTATCATTGATTGCAATGTATGAAAATTCCCCCACTGCCACATCAACTTCTTTTTGATTCATTTCTGATCTTTTTGCAGTAATTTTAAAAATCATTTTGGATTGCTTAACACCCACAACAGATCCATAAACATTAATAAATTTACCAACGTGCATTGGGTTTTTATATTTTACTTTTGATTCAACTAGCACTGCATTGCCCTTTGATACCAATTGGGTCATGTAAATTCCTGCGTGCGCCATCTGTTTAACTACCCAAGCCCCGTGTGCTGTACCGTAAGGATTGCTATCAGGTGGTTGACAAATATTTCTAATAATCAGCTTATCCATAATTTTTTCTATAATAGTTTATTAAATATATCGCTGACAAACAACCAACTATATTTGTAACCCCTTCCATCATCACAAAATCGCGAAAAGGAATAAAAAAATGTATAAACTCAATAAAAACACTTGTGATCAGAGCCAGGCTAATCCCAAATACAAAATCATTGTTTTTATTGTTAGCCAATTGTGCCAGGGCGCCAAGTATGAAAAATGAGATAAAGTGTATTCCATAATCACTAATTAAATTTGCCACTTCTCTTACTGTAGAGTCAACGGGCACAGGTCGCACATATGAGTAATAAAGATAAAATAAATAAAAAAAGAAGATTAGTCACAGAGGATTTGCTAAAATGCTCATGGACGTACTATAAGTTTATATATAAAATGAGCAATATATTAATCATAGGAGCTAATCGAGGTCTTGGGCTTGAGTTTGTAAAGCAATACAGCAATACAAACCATAATATAATTGCAACCACTCGAAATAAAAATAACTCAACAGAGTTGAATGAAATTAATAATATCGATATCGCTGAACTTGACTTAACTTCTGATGCAAGCGTGAATAATTTTGTAACAAGTATCGAGTCTCAAAAAATTGACATACTCATTCACAACGCAGGAATTTTTAGTGACGAGCAGTTAAAAGAAGATCTTGATATAGACGTCTGGATGAATGAAATGAGAATTAATGCTGTGATACCCATAATTCTTGCACGAAAATTAAAGAACAACTTAAAAATGGGATCTGATAAAAAAGTAGTTTTTATATCCAGTCAAATGGGAAGCATTGATGACAATTACTCTGGTAGATTTTATTTTTACCGCTCATCAAAATCAGCTCTTAATTCTGCAGCAAAAAGTTTATCCATAGATTGGAAAGAAGATGATATATCTGTCCTTATTTTGCACCCAGGATGGGTAAAAACCGATATGGGTGGCACAAGTGCCAAATTAGAGATACCTGAGAGTATTACCCGAATGATCAATGTTATAAGTGAACTAAATCTAGATAACTCTGGCTCATTTTTAAACTATGAAGGAAAAAAGCTTGAATGGTAAAAGATCACGCGCACGATAAACCTGATTTCTATGATGATCTTGAAAAGACTTATGATAATATTTGGGATCAACTCATAATTGGTAAATCAAAGTCAAAATCTGAATTACATCAAGGGTATATTTCAACATTCAATGACTCATTTCCATCAGTTAGAACAGTTGTCTTAAGGTATGTTGATAAGAAAAATAATACCATAAGCTTTCATACGGATATCCGATCCAGTAAAATTGATGAAATAAAAAAAAATAATGCAGTAACCATGCTGTTTTACGATCATGGCAAAAAGATTCAAATTAAAGTGTCGGGAAAAGCTGAAGTCAATCATAAAAACGATAAAGCAAAATTAGCCTGGGATAACTCAAGGTCATTTAGCAAGAAATGTTATGTTGTTGAAAAGGCGCCTGGGACCCCGTCAGATGAACCAACTTCAGGGTACTTGCCAGAGCATCAAAACGAACTTCCAGACGATGATCTTTTACAAAACGGTTATAACAACTTTACTTTAGTGGAAATTCAAATTCACTCGATTGAGTGGCTTTATTTGCATCGTCAAGGTCATCGCCGAGCCTTGTTTACATCCACAAATGGCAGTTTAAACAAGGAATGGCTAACGCCATAATAGTGTCAAAATAAAGCAAGAAAAGGTTAAATAGTTTTGAAATATTTGTCAGAAAATAGATATAAAGGAGAGATAAAAGGTTTGGTATTAGACTGGAGTGGAACTACTGCTGACGCATACGTGATTGCTCCAACTATAGTGTTTGTTGAGGTTTTTAAGAAACAAAAGGTTGTAATCTCCATGGAAGAGGCAAGAGAACCCATGGGTTTACGAAAAGATTTACATATAAAAGCACTCACAGAGAACGCTGAAATAAGAAAGCGCTGGAACATAGTACATGGTAAAGACCCACAAATGTCTGATGTTGAAAATATGTACGCAGATTTTGTTCCACTGCAGCTTAAATGCTTAAAACAGTACTCAAAATTATTACCCGGAACAGCAGAAGTAATTAAACGGGTTCAAAATAGCGGTATAAAAGTTGGTTGCACAACAGGTTTTGTGCGGTCAATGGTTAATATTTTAGAGGAAGAATCAGCAAAACAGGGATATACCCCTGATGCGTCAGTTGCAGGTGATGATGTTAAAAATGGCGTTCGACCCCTTCCCCACATGTTATATAAAAATTTAGATATAATGAATATAGAATCCATTCAATCAGTTATAAAAGTTGATGATACTGTTTCAGGAATTGGAGAAGCAATTAATGCTGGTTGTTGGGGTGTTGGTGTAACGCGATATTCGAATTATATGAATATAAATTCCTTAGAAGAAGCTGATGAACTGAGTAAAGAAGAAGTTGATATGAAACAAGGATATGCAAAAGATCTGCTTTATAAAGCAGGTGCGCATTACGTAATAGAAACTATTGCAGATATCGAGGCCGTTATTGATGATATTAACAAAAGGCTTTCACGCGGTGAAGGGCCTTAAAAGTTGATTACAAATTTTTCTTGTTCCTCTGTTTCAATTGTACCTGGCCGGCAATTCCTTACATGGTTTATGCATTGCTTTGAATCTAGTCCTAGTGTCTTTAAAATAAGTGAAGCAAACATTCCAGATCTACCTAATCCAGCATAACAATGCAGGTAAACATTTTTATTGAGTTCTAATTGAGTACCACAATCTCTGATAATTTGAATATATTCATTTTTTTTAATCTGTGCTGGAATACCATAGTTTTTTATAGGCATGCTGTAGGCCCTAATATTGTTCTCCTCTAGATCTTTATGGAACTCATTAATTTCAAAACTTTTAATTTCATTAAGTTCTATCAATGAAACAACAAGTGATATATTTAGGTCGTTGATAATTCTTAAATCTTTTTTATAAGTAAATTTATCAAACCTAGAATTACTGATACCTGGACAACTGGATATAACCAAATTACCAAGATTTTTTTTTGCTTTAACAATTTTCGAAAGCTTTATTTTAGTAAAGTTCAAATATAGGACTTTTTAATAAAAGGATGAAAGAATGAAATAGCTTCAGTCTTCTTTCCCCTAATTTTCGCATTGTCATCATACTTTCGAAGTCTTACTGCATCTTCAAAATATTTATGACTTTCCAGTTTTCGAATAGCATCTTTGTTTAAATATCCGCCTTGAAGTTTAAAACTTCTTTTGGAGCCATCTGAAAGACCGTCATAATAATCTGATTGAACAGAACATAGATATCTCTTTGCAATAACGTGCATTTTAATTGGGTAAGTAACTTCTTCAGGGAAATACTTGGATAAAAACGATGCAGCAACGTTTTCATGATACTTGTCATTGTTTAAAAAATCATGGCTATTTACATCTTCACCAGTCAACATGTGTCCTAAATCATGAAATAGTGAAGCAGTAATGAATTTATCACTTTCATTACTTTCTTTAGCTAAAGTTGCGCACTGAAGTGCATGTTGTAATTGAGTAATCTCTTCGTCATAAAAACTACACGAGCCTCTTTGATCAATAATTTCACATAAAACATTTGTACGCTCAGTAATTGAAGCTGAATTTAATTTATTTTCTAGAGATTGAATTTTATCTAATTGCATGAATTAAATGATTAATTATATTTTTTTTTATGTCAATAATTTCAGCTGCAACATTATTGTAATAAATTGCAATATATCTGTCATAAAAATGCAACTTTGATTTAATTTTTTTGTATTACTTTTATTTATATTAATGATCAAAGTAGAAAAATTAAATAAATATTTTGGTGACAACCGTGCGGTAAACGATGTCACTTTTGAAATTAATAAACCTGAAATGATTGGTATCATTGGCAGATCTGGTGCTGGAAAATCAACATTACTGAGAATAATGAATCGTCTAACAGACGCAACTAGTGGTTCTATTTTTATTGAAGACAGAGATATACTTTCATTAAAAAAGAAAGATAAACGCGTATGGCAAAAAGATTGTGCCATGATATTTCAGCAATTCAATCTTGTGCCCCGTTTAGATGTTTTAACAAATGTGATTCTTGGAAGATCAAATATTCAAGGTACTATACGATCAAGCTTAAAACTTTTCACTAAAGATGAACGCATTGATGCATTGATGGCTCTGGATAAATTGGGAATGGCTGAAACCGCGCTGCAAAGAGCAGAGACTTTATCTGGTGGGCAGCAACAAAGAGTTGCAATTTGTAGAGCTATGATGCAGCAACCAAAAATGATTTTAGCCGACGAGCCTATTGCATCGCTAGACCCTCTTAACGCCCGACTTGTAATGGAATCACTTAGAAATATTCATAGAGAAAAGAAGATTACTGTTCTTGCAAATCTTCATACTCTTGATACCGCCAAAAATTATTGTGACAGAATCATTGGCATGAGACTTGGGGAAATTGTTTTTGATGATGTACCTTCAAGTTTAAAAGATGATGTTGCAAGAGAAATTTATGGTGCTGAAGCAGAAGAAGCATTTGAACCAACAGTTACTTCAACTTCACTTGGTGACGAACAGTTTGCAGAGGCAGGATAATGTCAGCCTTTTCAAAAAAAAACTTAACAACTAACAAGGAGATATACTAAAAATGATTAAAAATTTAGTAAGGTCTATTATTGCTTGTTCATTCCTTTTTGTGTCTGCAAATGCATACGCATGGGATGTATCTGGCTATAAAGGGCCAACAATGGACTTGGGTAAATATCAACCTGAAATGAGACTTGGATTTTTAGGCGATGAATCAGCTCAAGACATTATTAAGAATAATGCTTGTCTTAAGGAATATGCGGAAGTTGCATATGGAGTACCAGCTAAAATTTATACTTTTAAAGATTATGCAGGAACAATGGAGTCAATGCTTGGTGGAAGCCTTGACTATGCATGGTTTGGCTCTTCAGGATATGCGGGTGTATATTTAGAAGACCCTACCGCTGCTGTGCCAATTTTAACCAGAATGCAGCCAACAGGAGATATGGGCTATTATTCAGTCATGGTTACAAGATCAGACTCGGGTATCAATTCACTTGATGATTTAAAAGGTAAATCTTTTGGATGGGCTGATCCTAATTCAACATCTGGTTATCTAATACCGTCAATCGAATTAAAGGCTGCAGGAATGGATCCAGACTCATACTTTGGCTCTACACAATTTTCAGGTGGTCATGAAAATAACGTTTTGGCAGTTCTTAACGGTGATATCGATGCAGGTGTAACATGGGTATCTGGAGTTGGTGAATGGAGCGAAGGTTACTCTTCTGGAAATTTAAGAAAAATGGTTGATAAAGGACTATTAAATATGGATGACATCAAGCAGATTTGGTCATCTGCTTTGATACCTAATGGACCGATTGTAATGCCAACTAATATGCCTGTGAGAGCACATCAGGTCATGGTAGGCATGAAACAATGGATCCATGAAAATGACCCGCAATGCAGCGAGAATGTTGCAAATGGAATCGTTAAAGCTTGGGTGCCAGTCGATCATAGCTTCTATGAAACTATTGTAGCTGCTCGTAAAGCTAAAATCGAAGCTAAAAAAGCCGAATAAATTTCGGTAGTTGTTTGCTAATTTAAGAGGATGGCATGCCCCATCCTCTTAATTAGTTTTTTATTTGGAGGAAACAGTGCAATCATCATTGCCAGAAAATTTAATTAAAATTGAAAATAATTTAAAATCTCTTACAAGAACAAGATCAATTTATTCTTTTCTCTCAATTGCAGCATTGATAGCAGTTATTTATTCGGGTTTAATTGTAGCAGAAACAGGAAATGCGACTAGCATCTGGGTTGGATTACCTAAATTTTTCGATTACCCTATTGATCTATTTGTTGGGTCATGGGAATACGGTTATAGATGGAATTTATTGTTACTTGAATACCTTCCAGATTTAATAAGCACTATTAATATGGCTCTATTTTCAACAGCAATGGGTACGTTGCTAGCTTTTTTTTTAAGTATTTTTTCAAGTCGTAATTTAATCAAAAGTAAAACTACTGTATTAATATTTCGACGCATCATGGATATATGCAGATCTTTTCCAGAATTAGTTATTGCACTTGTTTTGTTGTATCTACTGGGAAAGTCAGCACTGCCTGCTGTAATTGCCATCATAATTCATACCGCAGGAGCTCTTGGCAAACTGTTTTCAGAAGCTATTGAAAATGTCGACAAAAATCCAATTGAAGGTCTTGAGTCCTGTGGAGCTTCATGGTTTACCAGAATAAGATTTGGTGTGGTAACTCAGGCACTCCCTCTATTTCTAACTTACACAATTTTAAGATTTGAGATTAATATAAGGGCTTCAACTATTTTGGGATTTGTTGGCGCTGGAGGTATCGGTGAGCAACTTTACACTAATATACAGTGGAAATATGAAGCTGACACTATTGCAATAATGTTTTTACTTGTGTCTACGATCATTGCATTGGATTACTTATCAAGTTATTGGCGAAAATCATTAATAGGATTGAAATCATGAACAGGTCCGAAATTATTGAAAATTATTCAGATATAGTAGTTACTAAATTTTCATCTAAAATGTGGTCAACTTTTTTAGTGCTCGGGATTATAGTGTATTTAATCATAGCAATTTTAAGCCTCGACATATTGCAGATTCATAAAAAATGGAGTCCTGAAAGAGCTTCATTGTTTGCCCTCGACACATATGCGCATAAAGACCATGTCATAATGAAATGGAGTGAACCAGATGATATAATTATGTCCTTTGAAGGAAGCAGGTGGTCTCAGTATGTTGGCCCCTATCAAAAAAGTGACGGTCTTCCAGCAAGGTATCCTGAATGGACTTCCATAGGTTCAGAGGGTGAAACAAAAATAAGTTTTAAAAATGGAGGGTTTGTAAATCTATACGATGATAAAGTTACAATAGAAAACTGGCCAGACACCCAAGAAACACTTGTTTTTAGTCTTGATGCCCAAGGTAAGCCTTACGTTGAAAATGTAGATAATCTACCAAAATGGATTAGGATAACGGAAAATAAAATAGAGGTTAGACCATCTCTTTACGAAAGAGTTCAAGTTTATTCAAAAAAAGTTGAAGTTCATAGGTACAGTCTTGGTTGGAACTATTTCTGGTTTGACTTTGACAGTCCTCTAGAACCATATGGAATTTGGAATGCCATTTCACTTTCATTCTCAGGTGATAGAATTGACCCCAATATTTCTAATTTTTCTCTTCTAATTCAAGAATTTCTAAATAATGATATGTGGCATCATGGACAAATATTGTGGGCTTTATTAGAGACAATTTTTATGGCTCTATTGGGCACCCTACTAGCCGCTCTTCTGGGTTTTCCTCTAGCATTTTTTGCAGCTTACAATGTAACACCTTTTAAATTTGTTCGAACGATATTAAGACGATTATTTGATACATTAAGAGGTATCGATTTTTTGATTTGGAGCTTAATTTTTTTAAGAGCCTTCGGACCAGGACCATTTACTGGAATATTTGCTATTGCAATTACAGATACAGGAACTCTTGGTAAATTAATGTCTGAAGCAATAGAAAACACTGAAGAAAAGCAACAAGAAGGTGTGGAGTCTACGGGAGCGAACAAAACTCTTCAACACAGATTTGGAATTATACCCCAAATACTTCCTATTTTTATTTCCCAAACTCTTTACTACTTAGAATCAAACACGAGAGGAGCTGTTATTATTGGCGCCATGGGCGCGGGCGGCATAGGTTTACAATTACTTGGAGCAATAAATACGGGTACCAGTTGGGAAAATGTTATGTATATGTCATTGTTGATTTTAGGAGTTGTGATTTTCATGGATACAATGTCCTCAAAAGTAAGAAGGGCTTTGATTGGTGATGAAACGCTAGGAGCAGAATTACAATTGGCAAAAATGGCAAAAAAATAATTTTTATTTTATGATCTTAATATTTTTTTAACAATCTATTTGTATAATTAATCATGGTTAAATTTATTCAATTCTTTTTAATAACGTCGTACATGTTATTATCTCTTGCTTTTGCAGACAGTCATGAAGACAATACTATTGGGCAAGCTGGAAGTGACTATTCTACCAATACTGAAAGTACATTTGAAAAAAATATAGGAAACTGTGAGGATTTAAGTATATTAATGCTTCGTGGATCAATTAAAAACGATATACAGCGAGCTGACCCAGATTCAGCAACGCAAGCACAGAATTTAATGCTTGAAGGAATGGAATTGTGTAATAAAAATCAAAACGTCCTTGCAAAAATGAAATTGAAAGAGGCTCAAACTATAGCGAGAGAAGGCAATGTTGCCGGACAAGATATGAGAATTGGAATTGTTAATGAGTCAGACGAACTGCAAGAAGAGACAGAAAATGAAAAAGAAAAGTCATGGTGGCAGATTTTTTAACTACACCTCTTCTAATAACGTACAAAAGCCAGGATCACTACCATTAAAAAAAGTTTCTATATTAGAAGAACAGTGATTAATCACACATTGGTCTGACTCATAAAAATAATCATCAATATTTTTAGCTGATTTAATATTCTGCAACATACAAAGACTATACTCATTGAAGTTACTGCTAGGATGAGTATTAAAATATATTTCACAATTAATTAATGTCTCATCGTACCCTATTTCTAGAGTTGAAGTGTTTTGAAAGTAAGCTACACAACTCTTAAAGTCGTCAGCATTGATGTTTGTGCTCAGCAGAATTTTAAAAATGAACATTAAAAGCACGAATCGTTTCATGTAACATTATTGTAATATTTCTTAATATTTTTGTAATATTTAAAAATTGGCAAACAATCTATTTTTTAACTATTGTAAAAATAACAAATTTATTCAATGACTTATAAAAATGAATACTAAACAGGCATCAAGTTGAAAGAAAATAATAGTTTATTTCCTGTTCATACAATTGGAATTGTAACAATCATTGGTTACGGATTTTTATTCTATACTATTGCCCCATTAAAAGAGTATATCTCACTGCACACCAATTTAAGTGAGGAATTAATTCTCACAATATTTAGTTTAGCCCTATTATTTCAAGCCCTATTAGCGCCTCGGATTGGAAAATGGTCAGACCATCATGGAAGCCTAGTCGTAATTAAATACGGCCTGTTATTAGGTATGATTGGCTCAATTTTTATTGGAATAACAGAGATTGATTTATTTATTTTCAAAAATGTATTTTGGGTACTTATTTCTATGTCTCTAATTACCCTGGGACTTGGTATGTCAACCTATGAAGTAGCGTTCAATGCAGCAGTCCAAATGGATGAAATCAATTCTAGAAAAAATATTTCAATAATTACTTTTTATGGAGCGGTAGCAAGCACTATTACCTGGCTTTCAATTTATCCACTTATATACAATGTAGGCTTATTCTATACGTGTTTATTTATTTCAATTATTTTATTAATTGGCTATTTACTTGTGTCTTCAAAGGAAATGAAATACAAATCAAATAAAGAATACTTAGATGAAAGTAAGTTATTATTTAATTGGAATGAGCTAAATAAGACTCAAAAAAAATCATTTTTTTACATTACAATATCATCTTCTTTACAAAATTTTTTTTTTGTAGCATTCACCCTTGCATTGGTAAATTTTTTTACAGAAACATTTAATGACATTAGTATCGCGGTTTTACTTGCGAGTATATATGGTCCGTTTCAACTTGTAGGAAGATACTTGGAGATGAAAATTGGAAAGCATTACGACGCAAGATATACAGGCTTAATAGCCTTTTTGTTTGTAATTTTTTCAATTTTTACAGCTCAATTTACAAATAATATTTTTGTTGCCGCAATTAGTATGGCTTTTTTCGGAATGGGTCACGGTGTTTTAACAATAACATATGGTTATGTCACCAATTTGTATTTTGAGTCACAAATTTATGGCCAAGCTAAAGGGTGGATGGCCCTTTCTAGGAGCATTAGCTTTGCCGTAGGTCCAGCAGTAGGTGCATTTCTTTTTGCGTATAATTTAAACTTATTTACGATTACGATTGTAATAACTGCAATCTTATCAGCGTTTTCTTTCTTACTAATAATTTTCGAGAAACCTACAAATCAAATGCACGAATTATAATTTGCTTACTTCTAATTGAATTTTACTTCCAACAAAATAACTATCACTTATCTCAATTGGTTTGTTATTAATATCTGTATTTATTGCTTTTGTATGTATTAACGGGTCTCCGACATTTATTTTTAAATATTTGGATTGTACATTATTCGCACTCTCTGCTGATACTGTTGTTTTTTTTCTATATATTTTTTTTAATCCATATTTATTAAAGGACAATGTCATAGAGACAGTTTTACGAAAAAATAAATCAAAATTTTTAAATCTTTTTTCTGGGACTAATCTTTCTGTTAAAATAAGTGGAATACCATTAGCTTTAGAGATTGTATAAATATAGAAAACTGAATCATTTTTTTTTAAATTAAATTCTCTTATTTCATTGCTGTACCCTTTTCTCTTATCTATAGAAATAATATCTACAGCAATATCAGTAGTCTCTTGATTTAAATTCTGTGATGCCCTTACTGTTTTTCCGATTTTATAATTTATTTTCTTAGAGTTAAGAAAATATCCTAAACCTCTTCTCGAATAAATGATATTTTCTTTTTTAAGGGCCTCGATTCCACGTCTAACTGTATGCCTATTCACCTTAAAAAGCTTAGCATAATAGTTTTCAGAATAGATTTTTTCCCCTAATCGAAGCTTACGATCAATAATATCTTTTTTTATTGAGTCCCTTATTTCTTCCCAGGCAAACATTTAGTTATTGTAACATAATTTTAATAAATAAATTGAAACGAATCGTCATAATCAATATAGTATACTTGTATAGTTGTATAGATTAATATGGAAAGAAAATTTTGGCTTAGTACATTGGCTACATGCAATGATGCCCACCTAACTTCTCTTTGGGAAAAATTTGGTATTGAGGTAAATTTCACATGGCTTAGAAAACCGGAAATAGGCAGTATAATGTGTCAAGGAAAAATTGGAGTAACAGGAAATAATTTCAATTTTGGTGAAGTTACTATTACCCGTTGTCAATTGAAAACCTCACAAGGAAAAATTGGTCACGGATACGTGCAAGGAAGAAATAAACATAAGGCTGAAATTGTTGCTATATGCGATGCTTTAATGCAAACAAATAAAAGAGATTTTTTAATTAAAAATATAATACGTCCTCTAGTTGTAGGCGATAAAAATTTAAAAAAAGATGTAATGTCAAAATCAGAGTCAACAGCTGTAGATTTCTTTACTTTGGTGCGAGGTGAAACTTGAAATGATTAATACAAATGAAAATGAGTCTATTATAAAAGCCGATGCATTCAGAGCTATATTATTTGCAACTTCTTATCCTGGATCAATTGAAAAGTTTTTAGAGATAAATAAACCTAAACAAATATCTACATCTTCAGCTTCTATTTTGTCCACTATGTGCGATCACACCAGCACCATTTATATTGGAAAATCATTAGATACTAAATCCTTAAGAGATTGGGTAGCCTTTCATACAAACTCTAAAATAGTAGATAAAAAATTTGCAAATTTTGCAATTGGTACTTTCAATGACATGTTGCCCCTTACAGAATTTTCTAGAGGATCAGACGAGTTTCCGGATAGATCATGTACATTAATAATTGAGACAACATTTAAATCAGACAATGTAAGTGTTTCGGGGCCCGGTATCAAAGGCAGCAAAGATATCTACTTACCACATGCGAATAAAATAAGTGATGTAAATAACTCCTTCCCCCTTGGTATAGATTTCTATTTTACCAATAAAAGCAATTTTTTTTGCATTCCAAGATCAATAAAAATTAAAAAGAAAGGATAGTTTCTATGTATGTAGCTGTTAAAGGTGGTGAAAAAGCAATTGAAAATGCTCATAATTGGCTTTCAGAAATAAGGAGAGGTGATGTTAATGTTCCCAACCTCGAAATTGATCAAATTAAAGAACAGTTGACATTGTCTGTTGAAAGGGTCATGTCAGAAGGATCATTATATGATACTGATCTAGCAGCTCTCGCCATAAAACAATCAAGAGGTGACCTTATTGAAGCCATCTTCTTAATCAGGGCCTATCGTACAACTCTACCAAGATTTGGAACATCCCCCCCTATTAAAACAGAAGATATGGTATGCATGAGAAGAATCTCAGCAACTTATAAAGATATTCCTGGAAAACAAAAATTAGGGCCTACATTTGATTATACACATAGACTTTTAGACTTTAGTTTACTGGCTGAAGGCAATATACCTAAGGCAGAAAAACGAAAAGTATTAAAGGAAAAAATACCTCACGTATTGAGATTTTTAAATAAAGAAGGCCTTATTCAAAAAGAAAAAAATAATAATTATCAGCCAAAAGACATCACAAGAAATCCACTTGAGTTTCCAGCTAATAGAAGTGAGAGGTTACAATCACTTTCTAGGGCCGATGAAGGATTTCTTCTTGCTTTAGCTTATTCAACTCAAAGAGGCTACGCTAGAAATCATGCTTTTGTAGGTGAATTAAGAATTGGTTATGTAAAAGTAAAGTACAACATTCCAGAATTGGACATTGAGATCGATATTGCAGAAATAATTGTTACTGAGTGCGAGAGTGTAAATCAATTTCAAGGAAGCAAAAAAACACCCGCACAATTTACACGAGGATATGGATTGACATTTGGTCAATTAGAAAGAAAGGCAGTATCAATGGCCCTAGTCGATAGGGCATTAAGGTGGAAAGAAATTGGTGAAGAGTTTGTCGGAGCTCCTGCTCAGGATGAGGAATTTGTATTGTCACATTGTGATAATATACAGGCAACTGGGTTTTTGGAACATTTAAAGTTACCCCATTATGTTGATTTTCAATCAGAGCTGGAATTAGTTAGAAGAATTCGTAAAGAGTATGAGAAAAACAAATAACGTAATTAAGATTAAAGATTTCAAAGTAGACAAAAGTCTACCTTTTGATCAAGAATATAATTTTGCGTATTTAGATGAGAATACAAAAAAAATGATAAGACGTGCAATAATAAAAGCTTTATGTATTCCAGGTTATCAGGTTCCTTTTGCCTCTAGAGAAATGCCTATGCCCTATGGATGGGGAACAGGTGGAGTCCAAGTTACTGCGAGCTGCTTAACAAAAAGAGACACTTTAAAAATAATAGATCAGGGAGCTGACGATACTACCAACGCTGTATCAATAAGAAATTTTTTCAAAAAAACTTCAAATATTAAAACTACTGAAATTACTGAAAAAGCAACATTGATACAAACTAGACATAGAATTCCTGAAACACCATTAAAAAAGAAACAAATATTTGTTTATCAGGTACCCATCCCTGAACCCTTGGCCTTTCTAGAACCTAAAGTATCTGAAACAATAAAAATGCACTCTCTTTCCGAATATGGCGCAATGCACGTAAAGCTCTATGAAGATATATCAAAAAATGGGCATATAGAAACTGCTTACGCTTATCCAGTAAAAACTAATGATCGTTATATAATGGATCCATCCCCAATACCAAAATTTGATAATCCTAAAATGAATAACTCACCAGCGATACAGCTATTTGGTGCTGGAAGAGAACAAAGAATTTATGCTATTCCACCATATACAAAAGTTAAAAGTCTCGATTTTGAAGACTACCCATTTGACCCATTTAAAGCTGAACACGCATGTGATATTTGTGGATCAAAGAATACATATTTAGATGAGATTATTGTTGATGATGCGGGAAATAAATCTTTTATTTGCTCAGATACAGATTTTTGTAATAAAAGAAAAAATAAATGATAATCCCTCTTTTAAAAGTTACAAATTTAAGCAAATCTTATGATAACATTGTTGGATGTAAAAATATTTCAATGTCATTATATCCAGGTGAAGTATTGGGCATTGTCGGTGAGTCTGGTTCCGGTAAAACAACCTTAATTAACTGCTTATCCGGCAATCTTGAGCCTGATAGAGGAAAAATAATTTTCAATATTAACAACAAAGAAACCGACTTTTTAAATATATCAGAGTCAGAGAAAAGAAAATTTATTAGAACAGATTTAGCTTTTGTTCATCAAAACCCACGTGACGGATTAAGATTAAATGTATCAGCAGGTGGTAATATAGGCGAAAAATTAATGTCTGTTGGCTATAGACATTATGGAAATATAAGAAGCTTAGCAACAAAATGGATGAATAAAGTTGAAATAGACAAAAGTAGAATTGATGATCTACCCATTACTTTCTCAGGTGGAATGCTTCAAAGACTTCAAATAGCAAAAAATCTAATAACAAGCCCAAATGTTATTTTTATGGATGAACCAACTGGTGGGCTAGATGTGTCAGTTCAAGCTCGTGTTCTTGATTTGATAAGATCACTTGTTAATGAATTGAACCTTACAGTAATTATTGTATCACATGATTTAGCCGTTATCAGATTACTTGCAGATAAAATGATTGTCATGAAAAACGGTACTGTAATCGAGTCTGGTTTAAGCGATCAGGTACTTGAAGATCCTCAGCAAGAATATACACAGCTATTAGTAAGTTCGGTGTTACACGTTTAATATGATTGAGGTAAAAAAAAGTTAATAAATCGTTTACTTTATTTAACCAAAATAACGCGAAGATAACAGTTTTTAAAAAATTTAAATTTTGAGGTTAATCCAGGTGAAATTGTAGCCCTTAAAGGACCATCAGGCATAGGTAAATCAAGTATTTTAAAGATGATTTATGGAAGTTATATAATTGATAAGGGTGCTATAATTATAAATAATAAAAATATTGCCACTCTATCAGCTCAGGAAATACTTAAACTTAGAAAAACTTCAATTGGGTATGTGAGCCAATTTTTAAAAGTGATACCCCGTATTTCTGCTTTAGATGTAATAATGGAACCATTATTAAATTCAGGTGATAATAAAAATAATGCTTATAAAAAATCGATAAAACTTTTAAAGGACTTAAATATTGAAAAGAATTTGTGGCACTTATCTCCGCTAACTTTTTCTGGGGGCGAGCAACAGAGAATTAATATCGCAAGAGGTTTCATAAAAGACCTTCCTTACTTGTTACTTGATGAGCCAACTGCAAGTCTTGACAGTAAAAATCGTGATATAATTATCAATTTAATTAAAGCGAAATCTAATAGAGGAGTATCAATTATTGGAATCTTTCATGATGAATATTCGCGAAAAAAGCTAAATGTAAGAGAGATTGATCTAAACATTGAAACAAAGCATTAAAAAAAACGGCAAGGCTTTTATCGTCTTAGGTCCATCAGGATCTGGTAAAAACACCCTTATAAATGGAGCCTGTAAAAATATCGATAATCTAAAGGCGATCAAAAGATACATCACTAGAACTAAAATAGATATTAATGAAGACCACAACCCCATTGATGAAAAGATATTTACACAAATGAAGGGTGAAAATTTATTTTGTACAACATGGAATGCAAATAATTGCAATTATGGTATTCACAAAGATGCAATTGATGATCTTAAAAATGGTAAAAACATAATATTTGCTGGATCTAGAGAATATATAAATAATATATTATATGATATATCCTCTTCTATCGTTATACACATAAATGCTACTAGTAATTTATTGAGTCAACGAATTATTGATAGAAAAAGAGAGAACGAATTCGAAATCAACTCTCGAATAAAAAGAGGAAATTATAATTTACCAACAAGTACAAAATATTTAGAAAATAATAGCAGTATTGATCAAGGTATTATGAATTTAACTGCATTAATTAAAAGTTTAATTTAAACCTTTTTATTTCCTCAAAATAGCCATTTTTATTTTCACCAAGTAAACTAATTTCATTAAATTCAATTACATTATTTGATGTTTTGTAAATTAATTTTTCTAGTTCTAATTTTTGTTTGTTAGATAATTTATTGTTATTTTGGTTCATTAGCGTCATATGAAATTTAAATTGATCAAAGACGAATGGATACCCCCACTCTTTTAAATATTTGTTTTGCTTAATAGTTAAAGAATCAGGGATCCTTTTTTTTATGTCTGTTTTATTTAGCTCTGCCCTAAAAGTATCTAGATGTTTAACAAGATCATTCTCAAGGTTTATTAATAATTTGTTTGGTTTTCTGCTCGTTATTAAAGTAAATTTTTTACTATAAACAATTTTTAAACCTTTTATCTTAAATCTACTATGTTGTGCTGCTATATGGCCAATAACATCATAAAAATTTTTTGTTTTAACATTTCTTTTAAGTCTAAATGGTGCCTTTAATGTTGCGTGAAACCCATACTTTGCTGGCTGTTCACAATAGTCTTTAAGTTCATCAAAGTATGTAAAACCTCTATTAATAAAATATTTTTGACGTCTTGTTAGTGATATTTTTTTCTTTTTATTGATATCTCTACCTAAAAGGTTTTTCCCGAAGTTTTCTAAACTCGAGTTTTTTTTAGGCAAAAAGTAAATTGCCACTCTTTTGTAATTAGTCATAATACTTTAACAATAATCTAATAAATTAGTAATATCTTGTTAAATAAATATGAATGAATTTGTAATAAAAAATGCCCATATTGTTTGTCCGGACGAATCTTTTATGGGCCATGTTTACATTGCAAACGGTATAATAAAAGATTTAAGTAAAGGAAATTATACAGGAAATTCTGCTTTCGATTTAAACAAGGATTTCTTAATTCCTGGTTTAATCGAACTTCATACAGATAATATCGAAAGACATTTAACACCCAGGCCAAAAGTAGAATGGCCAATTATAAACGCATTGCTAGCTCATGATAGAGAATTGTCTTCCGTCGGTATAACCACGGTATTTGATGCACTTAGAGTTGGATCGATACCAAAAGGGAACCTTCAAGGTGAATATAAAAAATATGCTAAAGCAACAGCTGACCAAATTTCAACTTTAAAAAAAAATAAACTTTTTAAAATTGACCATTATATTCACTTGCGTGCAGAAACCGCATCTGAAACGTTAGCAAATGAACTTGATGAGTTTGATGAATCAAGCAACATTAAAATGATAAGCATTATGGACCATACACCGGGACAAAGACAATTTAGAAATACAGATAAATATAAGGAATATTTAGCAGGTAAATATCAACTATCTGATGAAGAAATGGAAAATCACTTCTCTAAATTAAAAGCACTGCAGTCAAAAAATAGTGAAATACATATAAAGAAAATATCTGAAGCACAAATGAGATTTCAATGTGTTCTTGCGAGTCATGATGACACTACTATAGAAGATGTATTAAGTTCAAAAAATCTAGGAGTTTCAATAGCAGAATTTCCAACAACAATCGAAGCAGCAAAAGAGTCGCAAAAAGAAGACATGAAAATTATCATGGGTTCGCCAAATTTAATGAGAGGTGGGTCACATTCTGGAAATATTTCAGCTCAAGAACTCATAGACGAAAATTGCCTTGATATTTTTAGCTCTGACTATATCCCGTCATCCCTACTTTCTTCAGCTGTCAAATGGGGTTTAGAGTCCGGTAATATGCCAAAAGCAATTGCCTCTATTTCAAGAAACCCAGCAATAGCTACACAGCTTCTAGACCGAGGTAGTATACAGTGCGGCATGAAGGCGGACCTAGTTAGTTTCAGTATTTATAACAATTTACCAATAGTAAAAAAAGTATGGGTATCTGGACAAGCGATATAATTAATCGTAAAATCGAAGAATAAAATATGCAATTAAGAGTCCAATTAATTGCATAAAAATAAACATCAACACGTGCTGTGGATCTATACCGGTAAATGTGTTGGTGAATGATCTACTGATCGTGACAGCTGGATTGGCAAATGATGTTGAAGATGTGAACCAATAAGCCCCAGTTATATATAAAGCCACCGCTATTGCTGGATCTCTTTTTGCCTTTAGTGTGAGCACAATTGTAATTAATAAGCCTATTGTTGCAACCACTTCAGAGACATGAATATTAATTCCTGTTCTTTCTTTAGTTGAAAATTCAATAAATAAATCATCAAAAATATAATTTGCTAAAATGACTCCAGAAGTGCCACCCACTAGTTGAAAAATGATAAATAATATCATCGTTACGTTATTAATATCTGATTTAAATCTAAAATAAAGTGTAACAACTGGATTAAAATGAGCTCCAGATATAGGACCAAATATTGATATTATCACGTAAAGCATCGCTCCTGTTGCTATTGCATTAGCAAGCAATACAACACCTTCATTTGTAGGAGATAAGTTTTCAGCCATTATCCCTGATCCGACTACCGAAAAAACAAGTAATA
>CABYZQ010000001.1:190000-223649 GCA_902523535.1 uncultured Pelagibacteraceae bacterium | reverse complement strand
CGCTAAAAGGAAGCCAGCTAGAAAGAAAAAGAAAAGATAAATAGCATTGATTAATCAATGCTTTTTTTTTGCGCCCTTAGTTTAATAGACTAGGGGCGTTTTTTAATTTGTCTCTACCAAGAATTTTGTCTATTTTTTTGATTGCATTTTCTTCAGTGATTTTAAGGCTTGCAATAACTTCGCGTAAAAAACGATCATAAGATAATTCAAATAGTTGGCGTTCACTATAAGATTGCTCTATCTGGTTGTTTGCCCTATTTAAATCTCTAACTACCTCAGCAATTTGCTCAATTTCCCCAGAGTTAATTTTTAAATCATATTCCTGCGCACGTCGACTCCACATAGTTCTTTTAATTTTGGCTTTCTGAGAGAGAATTTTCAAAACATTTTGAATTTTTGATGGTTTTGAAACTTTTCTTAAACTGAGTTTCTTTGCTTTATCAACTGGTACTCTCAGTATTAATTTATCCTTTACAAATTCAATGACGTACATTTCAAGCTTTTGACCAACTACCTCTCTTTTTTCTATATCGATAACTTGCCCAACACCATGAGTTGGATAAACAACATGGTCTTTAGTCTCAAATATTTTTTTAACTTTTTTTTCTTTTATTGTTTTTATTTCTAAAAATTTCTTTACTTTTTTTGCTTGATAGTGGGAAGGATTAATTATTCTATTATTAACCTTTTTATTAGATTGTTGAGGCATTTTTGGAGCTACAAACTTTTTTACAGTTTTTTTCGCTTCTACCTTTTTTTTTGAGGCAACCTTCTTTTTTTTAATAGTTTTTTTTACTACTTTCTTTTTCTTAAGAACTTTTTTAATAGCTTTCTTTTTCTTAGGAACTTTTTTAACAATTTTCTTTTTCTTCTTTATGGATTTCTTATTTTTTTTCATATAATTGACTTATCCCCCAGGTTTTTTTGAAAAAAATTTATTATACTTATCATCTTCATTCTCATATTTTTCCGCATCAACTGGCGGATCTTTTTTTAATGTAATATTTGGCCACTCATTAGAAAACTCCGTATTAATTTTTAACCATTTGCCATCTTTATCTTCAGTATCAGAGATTATTGCATCTACCGGACATTCTGGCTCACAAACCCCACAATCAATGCATTCCTCAGGATTGATTACTAGCATGTTTTCGCCTTCATAGAAACAATCAACTGGACAAACTTCCACACAGTCAGTGAATTTGCATTTAATGCAATTCTCATTTACTACGTATGTCATAGAGGATTAACCTGTAAGTCTTTTTTTGATTTCACCAACTTTAAAATCATCAATATAAAGTAGTCCTGATAGTTTTCTCACAAGAGCATTTTCGTAATCATCAATTCGCCCATCAGCAATGATTATCTTCCAAAGCATTTCAATTATTGCTAGTTTTTCTTCATCATCTAAGGAAGAATTTATTTTTGAAGTAAACTGATGAATATCACTGGCGTTATCAACCATAGAGTCAGATATTTCAAACAAATTGATTAAGCTTTCATCTGTCAACTTGTAGTAATTATTAAGTAACTTAAGAATTTCTTCCTTTTCAATTTCATCAAATATGCCATCGTGTTTTGCTGTCGTAATCATTAGCGAGGCAACAGCCAACTGCGTTGCATCAAATTCGTTATCTTCTTTAATTTCAGTCTTTTCAAACAATGATGTAAATTTTTCAAACATAATATTATTTTTGTATATTAACTATTAACTGACACAACATATTGTTTATAATATAGAACAAAACAGGTAGATTATGTGTCCGAATCACTAACAAGCTATGTTCTTTAAATATTCTATTTTTTTTTATAATCAAATAATTATATACATCACATAATCTAATTTTAAAAGTTTCTTAATTAAATATGAAAACAAAAAATAGTGATAATTATACAAAGTGGCAGAAAAGCTTTGAACGAGAAACGAAGATTGATCTCAACGAGGCGTCTTCTGAAACAGACGAAGGCATTAAAATAAAGCCAGTTTATACAAAAGCTGACATTGAGAATCTTTCATTTGTAGATAATGACTCACTCCCTGGTCAGTTGCCATATACGAGGGGCCCAAAAGCATCAATGTATACAAATAGACCTTGGACGATAAGGCAGTATGCTGGGTTTTCTACAGCAGAGGAATCAAATGATTTTTATAAGAAAAATTTAAAATCTGGTCAAAAAGGTCTTTCAGTTGCTTTCGATCTGCCGACACATAGAGGTTATGACTCTGATGATGATTTAGTAATGGGAGATGTTGGTAAGGCCGGTGTTGCCATTGATACTGTTGAAGACATGAAAATTCTATTCAATGACATTCCACTTGATCAGATGTCTGTATCAATGACGATGAATGGGGCAGTGCTTCCTGTGTTATCCTCATTCATTGTTGCCGGGGAAGAGCAAAATGTTAATAAAAATTTACTATCTGGAACTATACAAAATGACATTTTAAAAGAATTCATGGTGAGAAATACATACATTTATCCTCCTGATCCATCTATGAAAATTGTTGCTGACATAATTGAATTTACATCTAAAGAAATGCCAAAGTTTAATTCAATTTCAATCTCTGGCTATCATATGCAAGAAGCAGGTGCAGATAATGTGCTTGAACTTGCTTACACACTTGCTGATGGCATGGAATATGTAAGGGCAGCTCTCTCAAAAGGGTTAGATATTGATGACTTTGCTCCACGTCTTTCATTCTTTTTTGCAATCGGAACTGATTTTTTCATGGAGATTGCAAAACTCAGAGCGGCTAGAACATTATGGTATAAAATAATGAAAGATTTTGGAGCAAAAAATGAAAAGTCCTTAATACTCAGAACACACTGTCAGACTTCTGGAGTATCACTTACCGAAAAGGATCCATATAATAATATCATAAGGACATCTTATGAGGCACTCTCTGCTATACTAGGTGGAACTCAGAGTTTGCACACCAATTCATTTGATGAAGCAATTGCTCTTCCCACTGATGAGTCTGCTCGAATAGCTAGAAATACACAGCTTATTCTTCAAAATGAGACTGGTGTAACGAATACTGTAGATCCATTAGCAGGATCATATTTTATAGAAAGTCTTACTGACGAATTATCAAAAAAAGCTTGGGAGGTTATAGAAGAGATAGAGTCCCTTGGAGGGATGACAAAAGCTGTAAAAGCGGGTGTACCAAAATTAAAAATTGAGGAGTCAGCCACTAAAAAACAAGCAAAAGTAGATAGTGGGTCAAGAGTTGTTGTTGGGGTGAATAAGTTTAAAAACCCCAAAGAGCCAAAGGTAGATGTTAGGGTAATTGATAATAATAGAGTGAGAGATGATCAAATAAAAAAAATAAATGACGTAAAAGCCTCTAGGGATCAAAAGGCTGTTGATGAGTCTCTTGCTAAATTAGTGACTGCAGCCAAAGAGGATAGTAATTTGTTAGCGCGTTCAATTGATGCTATAAAAAATAGAGCAACAGTGGGAGAAGTTTCAAAAGCGTTAGAGCAAGTATACGGAAGACATTTTGCAACATCTTTAAGTGTCTCGGGGGTATATGGAAAGCATTTTGAGGGCGATGAGGATTTTATGAATGTAACAAAAAAAGTAAATATTTTTGAAGAGGAAAATGGTCGAAGACCTAGAGTTTTGGTAGTTAAGATGGGTCAAGATGGTCATGATAGAGGAGCAAAGATTGTTGCTACGTCATTTGCAGATATGGGATTTGATGTTGATATGGGTCCTTTATTTCAGTCTCCAAAAGATGTAGCAAAAGATGCAATCGAGAATGATGTGCACGCAATAGGTGTCTCAACACTTGCGGCAGGTCACAAAACACTTGTACCAGAGCTCATGAAAAGCCTTAAAGAAATAGATCCCAAGTCAAAAATAATTGTTTTTGTTGGCGGAGTTATACCTGAGCAAGACTACAATTTTTTATATGAAAATAATATTTCAGCTATCTTTGGTCCAGGTTCAAATATTATTGAATCAGCAGAAAAGGTCATTGATTTGATATCAGATAAAATTCACGAACATAATTAAATGCAGCTTGTCGAAAAAATTATTAAAGGTGAAAGAGCTGCAATTGCTAAAGCTATCACATTAGTAGAGTCCTCTAGGGAAAATGATAAAAATGAAAGTAGAAAACTAATTTCAGAGCTATTAAATAAGCCAGGCAAATCAATTCGTGTTGGGTTTTCAGGGCCGCCTGGTGTTGGTAAATCAACATTTATCGAATCATTTGGTCGTTACCTGGTAGAAAAAAATTATAAGCTTGGCATTTTAGCTATTGATCCATCTTCACAGATTACAGGAGGGTCGATACTGGGTGACAAAACTAGGATGATAGAAATTTCTAAAAATCCCAATACATTCATAAGGTCTACTCCCTCAAGAGGTTCGTTGGGGGGCATCTCAGTTGGAACAAGAGAAGCATCAATCATATTGGATGCAGCGGGATATGATTTTATTTTTATTGAAACTGTTGGCGTAGGTCAGTCAGAAACTATGGCAACTAATTTAGTAGATATATTTTCTTTAATTGTAGGACCAGGGTCTGGAGACGAGCTACAGGGTATAAAAAAAGGGATAACAGAATATGCTGATATATTTATAGTTAATAAAAATGATGGTGACCTAAAATCTGAAGCCTCTAAAACTGCTTCTGATTATAAATCAGCAATAAGTTATTATAAAAAATCAGATGATACTGCTGATAAGGAGGTCTTACTTGTCTCGGCCATTGAACAAACTGGTATGAAAAAAGTAATAGAAACTATACAAAATATAGTCTCACAAAATAAGAAAAATAAAAATTTTGATGAAAGGCGTGCTAAACAGTTTACTTATTGGATAGAGGAAGAGGTTAGAGAAATAATCCAATTTAATATTCAAAAGAAAATCAGAGCAGACGGTAGTATTAGTCAATTGTCACAAAAAGTGATGGATGGTAAGATTCAAATGTTTGAAGCTATTGAAGCTATTACTCAGAATTTGCAGAATAAATAATCATATTGACAATATTTATTATTATCTTTAACTAACACGAATTATGACAAAAGCATGTGATTTATCTGGCAAAAAAGTTCAGTTTGGAAATAACGTAAGCAAAGCCAATAACAAAACCAGAAGAAAATTCAATGTTAATCTTCAAGCGGTAACTTTTAAAAGTGAATTGTTAAATAAAAAAATAAAGTTATCAGTGGCTACATCGTCAATTCGAACAGTCTCGAAATTTGGTGGTATAGATGAATTCTTAACAAAAACAAAAAGTAAGAAATTATCGCTTAAAGCAAAGAGATTACAACGTGCAATGGACATCGCTGCGAGTAAAGTTAGTTAGCAAGCTGACTTTTACTTTTTTTCTCACTCTCTTCAAATAGATCAACCAACTGTTCTGTCATAACATCCGCTAACTGTTCAGCATCGACTATGGTAACAGCTCTTTTGTAGTATCTAGTAACATCGTGACCTATGCCTACAGCCAACAATTGAATAGCAGACTTTGACTCTATCCATTCGATTACACCTCTTAAATGTTTTTCAAGATAATTTCCTGTATTTACAGATAAAGTACTATCATCTACAGGTGCTCCGTCGGATATAACCATTAAAATTTTTCTTGCTTCATATCTGACTTGCAACCTTTTATGTGCCCATAAAAGTGCTTCTCCATCAATATTCTCTTTCAATAGTCCCTCACGCATCATAAGGCCTAAATTTTTTTTTGATCTACGCCATGGTTCATCCGCAGCTTTATAAATAATGTGTCTTAAATCATTTAATCTTCCTGGTGCTGGAATTTTCTTGTTCTGCATCCAATGCTCTCTACTTTTGCCACCTTTCCAAGCTTTTGTTGTAAAACCAAGAATCTCAACCTTCACACCACATCTCTCGAGAGTTCTGGCAAGAATATCTGCGCTCATGGCGGCAACAGTAATGGGTCTTCCTCTCATTGATCCAGAATTATCAATTAAAAGTGAAACTACTGTATCCTTGAAGTCAGTATCCTTTTCTTTTTTGAAAGATAATGAGTGATATGGGTCCATTATAATCCTGGTTAATCTTGATGTATCTAGCAAGCCTTCTTCTAAATCAAAATCCCAACTTCGATTTTGCTTAGCAAGTAATTTCCTTTGTAATCGATTAGCTAATCTAGAAATAATTGTTTGATACGACTTTAGTTGTTGGTCTAAATAAGCCCGAAGACGGTTTAATTCTTCATCTTCGCATATATTAGAAGCAGTAATTATTTCATCAAATTCCTCAGTGTATATACTGTACTCATTTAGTATTTGTTCACTTGAATTCTCAGCTCTATACTGAGGTGTTGCATTTTCACTATTTCCTTCATCAAATTCTGAAAGTTCGTCATCTTCTTGCTGGTCAATATTCATTTCTGTTTCTTCATATCCCACTTCCTCTTCAGACTGTGAGGCCTCATCATCACTAAAAGATGACTGATTCTCCATCTCATCCAATTCATTATTTTCAAGTTGTTCTGTGTTTTGATTCTTTTCCTCTTGATTCTTTTCATCATTAGTATTTTGGTCATCATAATAGTCTAAGTCATTTATTAATTTATTTACATTTTCAGCAAAAACTTTTTGATCATAAATATTCTTTAAGAGCGAATTGGAAGAGTCGCCAATCCTACTTTGAAGCCATTTCTTCCATACGCTTATTGCTTTATCAGAATCTTTAGGTAGATAATCAGGACTGACTTTATTTCTAAAATATAAATCAATAGCATCTTCAATATCAATATCAGATTGTTTAGAGATTTCAGAAATATTTTTGTCTTTGAATTTGTCTTCATAGAGAGAATGTAAATTATTTTTAACACCTCTCATCAATTTACTGCCTATTAGTTGTATGCGAGTATCTTCAAGTATTTCATAAATCTTTCTATTTTTTTCTCCGGAGGGCTCGTATTCTTTGAAAGTGTCTTGATTGTGGTATTTATATCTTAGGGCTTGATTATCAGCATTCCCTCTAAGCTGGCTAAGCGATTCAGGATTAACATCTAACTTTATTTGGGGTAAAACAATTTTATTTTCAGATGAAGAACCGGTATCTTCGAACACAACTTCAAGCTCTTTGTTTTCAGCAATAGCCCTTGTAGCAGATGAGATAGCTCTTTTGATATCTTCTAAAATATCTTCTTTCACTATATTAAGTTAAACTCATTCTGTTCTAATGAGAGATCGTCACCAAAACAGCGTTGATAATATTCAGATATAATCTGTCTTTCACTCTCATCACATTTATTTAAGAAAGTAAGTTTGAATGCCATTGCATAGTTAAAGTCAAATATCTCAGCATTTTGAGCCCAGGTTAAAACTGTTCGTGGACTCATAACTGTTGATACATCTCCATTTGATAGCCCTTTTCTGGATAGGTCTGCCACTTTAATCATAAGCTCAATGATTTCTTGCTTTTCTTGCGTATTGAACGAAGGAACTTTTGAGAGCATGATTTGTTTTTCTTGCTCAAAATTAAGATAATTTAGTGTGGTCACTATATTCCACCTATCCATCTGACCCTGATTGATCTGTTGCGTTCCATGATATAAGCCTGTGGTATCGCCTAAGCCAACCGTGTTTGTTGTTGCAAACATTCTAAAATAAGGATTTGGTTTTAAAACTCTATTTTTATCTAGAAGTGTAAATTTGCCATCTGCTTCCAAGACTCTTTGTATTACAAACATGACATCAGGCCTGCCTGCGTCATATTCATCAAAAACTAATGCCGTTGGATTTTGTAATGACCAAGGAAGAATTCCATCCTGAAATTCTGTTACTTGCTTGCCTTCTTTCAATACGATCGCATCTTTACCTATTAAATCAATTCGGCTTATATGACTGTCAAGGTTAACTCTAATACAAGGCCAATTAAGCCGCGCAGCAATTTGTTCGATATGGGTAGATTTTCCAGTACCATGTAATCCCTGGACCATTACCCTTCTATTATATTTAAAACCTGATAAAACCGCCATTGTTGTTGCTTTATCAAAACAATAGCTGCTATCGATATCTGGAACATATTCAGACTTCTTTGAAAATCCCTCAACGTGTAAATCTGTATCAATGCCAAAGGCCTGATTTACTGAAATAGAAATGTCAGGCTTATTTTGAATTAGGTTTTCTGTTGCTGTCATGTTGATCCTTTATTATTTTGTAGGCTTCTAGAACCTTAGTAAGTTTTTCTTTGTTTTCTTCATTCAGTCCAACTGTATCAGGGTGAAGTTCTTTTACAATCTTTTTGAATTTAGATTTAATATCCTCTAATGAACTTTCTTTTTTGTCCATACCTAAAGTTGCTAGCGCATTTAGATATTTAGAACTATAAAAACTAGGGTGCATATTCAGGTTTTCAAGATTATTCATGCCAGAAAACATCTGTTCGGAGATTTTTGATATTTTTTCGAAGTAATTCACATCATTCGTGCCTATTTTTTTGGTTTTTCTGTGGCCTATGATGTCGTTTTCAATAAACTCTTCGATTTCGTCAGCAGACATATCAGAGAAATAATTCCACTTTTTATTATATTCTCTAATATGCTTCAAACAGAACCATACATACCTTTTAAGCTCTTTTGGCGATGAAGGTGCTTTAAATTCTCCATCATTTGGGCAATTTTCAAAAGAACATTTTCTGTTATCCATATCGCAATTAATTATGTTAAGTATATATGATTATATATGAGTCTTGAAAAAAATATAAACAGGAAGATTAATGATTTTTTTAAACCATCATTTTTCAAAATAATAAATTTTTCTGACCTACACAAAAACCATTATTCTGGCGAAAATAAAGATACTTCCCACATAAAACTTATTATAGTTTCTGAAGAGTTTCTAAACCTATCACGAATTGATAGAGAGAGAAAAGTGCATAAAGTACTCGAACAGGAAATTTTAGATGATATTCACTCAATCAGACTAAAGTTGCATACTGAAGCAGAATACTCTCTAATTAAGTGAAGATATTTTTACTTGAGTAATAATATTTTTATTAGTTCCTAATATTTCAAACTTAAAACCATAATATTGAAAAATCTGACCAGTCTTGGGAAATGATCTTGACTCATTTATTATAAGTCCAGAAATCGTATTCGCTTCCTCATCAGGTAAATCCCATCCAAAACTTCTATTGATATTTCTTATTTCTGTCGAACCCTTTACTTTTACTGAACCATCTTGATTCCTCTTTATGTCAGAAAGCTCAATATCATGTTCATCACTTATCTCGCCAACTATTTCCTCTATAATATCTTCTAGGCTAATCATCCCACTCAGTACTCCGTACTCATCTACAACCATTGCTAATTTAATTTTTCTATTAAGGTGCATTTGAAGTTGATCTTTCAGAGAAGTTGTTTCTGGAACAAACCATGTTTTAATAAGTGAATCCTTTATGTCTTCCCGCGTAATTGAAAGGGTTTGCTTTTCTTTAAGTAATTTCAGTAAATTTTTAGCGTGTATTAAACCTATTATATTTTCATTATTATCTTTCCATATTGGGACTCTTGTATATGGGCTTTCTATTACCTGATTAACAATTTTTTCAGGATCATCATCAATATTAAGCATAAACACGTTGCTTCTATGTACCATAATATCTTCAACCGCAATTTCAGATAAGTCTAAAATTCCAGTAACCATATCCTTGTCAATTTTAAATAGTCTACCTTCTTTATGATGTAGGTCTACCGTTCCTCTTATTTCATCGGCGACAGATATACTGCGAGAATTTTGATCATGTTTAATTCCAAAAATTCCTAGAATATAAAAAACTATTTTTTCCATAATCCATGTAATGGGCGCCAGTACAGTAACCAGTGGTTTTAATAATGGACTAACAATCAACGCTAATTTCTCCGCATTCGCAATTGCATAGCTTTTAGGAAGAATTTCTGCGAAGATCACAATTAATGCCGTCATGATTATTACTGCGTAAGCTACACCTGAGTTTCCAAATACTTTAATGAGTAGGCTTGTAGCCAATGCGGAAGCAAGAATATTTACAAGGTTATTACCTAATAATATCGCACCGATTAATGATTCTTTTTTATTTAGCAATTGAAGAGCAACATCAGCATTTTTACTACCTTTCATTCGCAAACCTGTAAGTCGACTTCTTGTACTGGCTGTCAATCCAGTTTCTGATCCTGAGAAAAATGCAGATAATGCAAGAAGTATAATAATAGCAAAAAATAAAATAATTATCTCAAATAACATTTAGTTTAAAAAATCTTTTATTACCTTTTTCATGTTCTTATGTTTGAAAGTATCAGTGATATAAGCTTCACCAATACTTTTACATAGTATTAAATTTATTTTTTTGTTTTTTACTTTTTTATCAGAAGACATTGCTTCTATAAACTGTGAAGTGTTTAAATGCTGTTTTAATTGCTTTGGTATCTTTCTTTTAATACCTATTTTATCAAAATGTGATACTATTTTATTTATAATGTCTTTTGATATTTTTCCTTCTAAGAAAGATAGCTCTAGTGCCATTATTATTCCTATCGCAACAGCTTCACCATGCACAACTGTTTTTTTATAATTATTAAGTGCTTCGATAGCATGTCCAAAAGTATGGCCAAGGTTTAATAAGGCTCTAATATTTTTTTCCTTTTCATCTTGATTTACTATTTTTGCTTTATTTTTGCATGATTTATATACTATCTCTATTAAGTAATTAGCATTTTGATTCAAAAAATGATTATCATTTTTTAATAGCCAATTAAAAAACGCTTTGTCCATTATGATGCCATATTTGATTACTTCTGCATATCCTGACAATACCTCTCTTTTATTTAAGCTCTTTAATATGCCTACGTCAGAAATAACAAGGGCAGGCTGATAAAAAGAACCGATTAAATTTTTTCCAAGTGGCGTGTTAACTCCTGTTTTCCCACCAACTGATGAGTCTACTTGTGAAAGTAAAGTTGTAGGAATTTGAATAAAGTTAATACCTCTTAGGGTTATACTTGCTACAAATCCAACGAGATCACCTATTACGCCTCCCCCAAGAGCAATCAGAGTATCATTTCTATCAACTTTATTTTTTAATAAATGGCTTGTTAAGATTTTTACTGACTCAAGATTTTTCTTACTTTCACTATCGTTAATGATAATTTCGCTGACAGTTATTCCATGCTTAACAAATGAGTTCTTTATTTTTTTTAAATACAAAGATTTAAGAAGCTTATTTGTAACAATGAATACCCTATCACTCTTTAAATATTTTTTAGAATATTTTCCAGAGCTGGCTATAATATTATTGCCAATAATTATATTATATTTCTTAAGAGGAGTTGTAACCTTTAGAGTTTTAATCATTAAGTTTAATTTGATTTAGTAATTCCTTTGTAACCTGATATTTAGTTTTCCCCCCCACATTTATTGATAAGTGGGCTTTAGAATAATTTTTTCTTCGAATTTTATCTAACTTTAACAGTTCTGATTTAATATTTTTATTTTCAAGTAAAGGTCTATTTTTTTTAAAATTACACCTTTGTTCCAATAGATTTAAGCTACATTTTAGCCAAATACAATTACATTTTTCTAATGCTACTTTTCTTACAGAAGGATTTTGAAATGCTCCACCACCAAGTGCAAGAACTACATTCTTATATTTAAGAAGTTTAAGATTAATTTTTTCCTCAAGGTTTCTGAAATATTTTTCTCCATGTAAACTAAAGATATTACTAATTTTTATTTTTTCTTTTAACTCGATTTCTTTATCAGAATCAAAAAAATCAATACCCAATTTCTTTGAGAGGTTTTTGCCTATTGTTGATTTTCCTGATCCCATGTGACCCACAAGAACAATACTTTTATTACTATTAGAAAGTCTTAATTTTGACATCATTAGATGTGAATAAATTTCACAGTTTCAGATTAATCTGTTAAAAGAAATTGTTATGACGAAAAAAAGCATTTTTGTATATCTATTATATATTATAACTATTTATCTCGTAAGTATAATTTTTATAATTTTCTCAGCAAATGCCGAACAAACAAACACGAAAGAACCATTTGATATTTGGGCTGAAGATAGTTTGGTACCAATTAATGAAAATGACACAGAAGATGATGTGAAAATTGATGAAAATACAGAGTCAAAGTCTGCAGTAAAAGAGTCTGATTTTTCTTATTCTAGAAAAGACTCACTTGGTTTGATCGATATCTCAAATGGTGGGTTTGATACAACTTTATGGAATGAATCAAGTTACTCTGATATTGAGTATTTGATAAATTCCTTACCTGAAGTATCCCATAGTTCAACTCTTAGAGAGCTGTTGGTTAATTCACTTCTTACTATAGCTACTCCTCCAAAAAATAATTTAGAAAGTGCTCAAAGTTATTTAGATTTAAAAATTAATTTTCTGGCCTCCAAAGGGTATTTTGAAGAAATTTATTTATTATCTACTCTAATGAATGAAGATGAAATTAATGAACAGATATTAAGGAATATTGAAAAATATTTTCTTATTAGTGGAAATTATAAGAGAATTTGTAATAGAGATGTAACTTATTTTTCTGATTATTTTAATGATTTATATTACACATCATTTTGTAATGCAATGAACTCAAACTTGTTGGCTTTGGATTTAAATATTTCTCTTATGCGTGAAGAGACTAAGCACGAAAAAGAATATATTGAACTTTTGATTTCTTTATTAAATGATGAACTTACTAATACTAATGAAATTGGTGACATTAGTCTCATTAAATTAAATCTGCTAAAGAATGAAAAGATAAATTACGATAACCTGATCAAAGAAGATGCAGATATTGAATATAAATTATTCTATGTTTTATCTAGTCAAGATAGTAACTTAAAAAAAATAAACATCACTGAAACATTGCTAGAACTAGGGCTACTTGACGTGTCCTACTTAGCAGATTTTTATAAAGGTTATAAGTTTGATAATGGTAATGAAAATAATATAACATTGGAGAATAGGATTTCAATTTATCAAGAAATTAGAAAAACTGCATCTCAAGAAAAAATTGTAAAGCTCATTCCAAAATTTATTGATACATTTAGCAAGCAAGGCTTCATTAATAAAGCTTCAACTCTTATTTATGATAAAGTTAAAGTAATTACTCCAAAACAAAATTTTGTAGCAGAAAGTTTAGATGTTTGTTTAATTCTTATACTTAACAAAGATTTAGATAAATGTAAGGAATGGTTAAATGTAATTAATTATAAAGATGATTATAAAATATTAATGGCGAAGATTAAGTTTTATTTATTCCTTAATTCTGATATCTCTTTTTCTTTAGATGAGCTTGAAATTTTACTTGAAGATAAAAAACTTAGCTCAAAACAAAAAAATATTATTGTCAAATATTATGAGTTAATGACAGATGAAAAAATAAGTAATTATTGGAAAACGCCAAATGATTTAAACAGGGTTTCATCTGTAATTACAAATGTGAAGCTTGATGAATACTTAAAATCACTAGATAATCAGATTGGAGAAATGATCTTGCTTTTAAATCTCATTCACGGTGATCAAAATTTCGTAAATCTTCATGAAACTACAATATTTACGATCATAGAGGGACTTGTTAACATAGACCCTGTATATGCAAATCAATACGTATTTGAATATCTCACAAAAGATACGCTTTAGATTAAATGGCCAATGCATCACTAATCGAAAATTTTTTAGAGTCTCTTGCGTCTGAAAAAGGACTTAGTAAGAATACTATTCAATCATATGGCCTTGACATCAAGCAATGTTTAAAAATAACTAAACTTAATATAGATAAAATTTCATCAAAAAATTTAAATCTAGATATTGAAAAATACGTTGCTTCATTGAATGCAAAGGGTTTTGAGCGATCTACTGTACTTCGAAAAATCTCAGCGTTAGGGCACTTTTTTAATTTTTTAGTCGAAGAAGAAATTCTAGAATCAAATCCAATAAAAAAAATAAATATTCCAAAGAAAAGTTCAAAGTTACCTATTTTCCTAACAAATATTCAAATTGATCGACTTTTAAAAGCTGCCCGAGAAGATAAGTCTAATGGAGGTATTCGATTTTTAGTGATGCTTGAGATACTTTATTCAACAGGCATAAGGATAACAGAACTAATTAACTTGCGGATTTCAGCACTTTATGAGAAAAAAAATTTTTTACTTGTTTATGGGAAGGGAAATAAAGAAAGGCTTGTTCCGATTGACAAAAATACATTAGGAACAATCGAAAACTATTTAAAAATAAGAGAATTATTTATTAAAAATAAAAATGATCAAAAGTGGTTATTTCCTTCAAAAAATTCTAAATTAGGACATATAAGCAGACAGAGATTCAATCAGCTCTTAAAAGAACTTACGATAAAAGTAGGCATAGAAGAGAAATTTGTTAGTCCTCACAAATTACGTCATGCCTTTGCATCACACCTGCTTGCAAACGGTCTCGACCTAAGATCCTTGCAGATATTGCTGGGTCACGCAGATATTTCTACAACTCAAATTTATACTCATATTTTAAATGATAGATTGAAAAAGACTGTTAAAGATAACCACCCACTCTCAAAAATTTATAATAAATAAATTTGTATCTGAAGAAGGCCTTGAAAAGATAATTTTATAGTGATAGAAAAAACAATATGAGCTTCACATCTGTACCAACAAAACCAACAAGACTAAATCGTTCCCAGTTATTCGTTCCAGGCTCTAAACCCGAATTATTTGATAAAGCATGCAAGAGTAATGCTGACATTATTTGTTTAGATTTAGAGGACGCGGTGGCTCCACAAGACAAAGAGCAAGCAAAAGAAAATGTTATTAAAGCTCTAAATGAACTTGATTTTGGAAAAAAAACTATTTCTGTCAGAATAAATGGCCTCGATACTCATTATTGTTATCGCGATGTAGTTGATTTAATGGAGCAAGGTGGTGAACGACTTGACTTGATAATGATACCAAAAGTTGGAGTTGCGGCTGATGTTTATGCCATTGACATGATGGTTACTCAAATAGAAGACAAAATAAATAGAAACAAAAAAATTGGTTTTGAATTAATTATTGAAATTTCTATGGGTATCACCAACTTAGACAGTATTTTAACTGGCAGCAAAAGAATTGAGTCTCTTCATTTTGGTTACGCTGACTATGCTGCATCAGTCAGAATGAGGACTACTAATATAGGCGGGTCGAATTCAGATTATTCTATTTTAACAGACGAAACTAATGGAGAGAGAAATATTCATTGGAATGATATGTGGCATTATCCTATTTCTAAAATGACAACTATTGGCAGGGCTCACGGCATGAGAATTATTGATGGACCTTTCGGTGATTTTTCAGATCCAGATGGATTTAAATCGCATGCAAGAAGAACTGCAATACTCGGATGTGAGGGGAAATGGGCGATTCACCCTAGTCAAGTAGACCTAGCCAATGAAGTCTTTACGTTACCTGAAAGCGAAGTCCAAAAAGCCAAAGATATTATTAAGGCAATGAGAGAAGCTCAAGAATCTGGGGCAGGGGCAGCCACTCTCAATGGTAGACTTATAGATGCTGCATCCATTAGACAGGCTGAGCAAATCATTGAACAAACTAAATTAATTGAAACTTTAAGTTAACATAATTTATATTTAATGACCACTTATCTTGAGTTTGAAAAACCAATTGAAATACTCGATAGTAAGATAGTTGAATTAAAAAGTCTGAATGACAGCGCTCCTTCTGAGGATATGCTAGACAAGATCTCTAAAGTTGAGTTAGAGATTAGTGATACTTATAAAAAAATATACTCAAATATAAGCCCGTGGCAAAGAACACTTGTTGCCAGGCATCCAGATAGGCCAAAAACAAAACAGTACATAGAACACTTAATTGAAGATTTTTTTCCTTTATCAGGTGATAGAGCATTTTCAGATGACAAGGCGATTATAGGTGGATTTGGAAAATTTAGAGGAAAATCTGTTTTGGTTATTGGTCATGAAAAGGGTCATGACACAACTTCTCGCATAGAGCATAACTTTGGCATGCCAAGACCTGAAGGTTATAGAAAAGCCCAACGTTTAATGAAACTTGCTGAAGAGTTTGATATTCCTGTTATTTCATTTGTGGATACACCTGGCGCTTATCCAGGAGTGGGAGCAGAACAACGAGGACAGTCAGAAGCAATTGCGAAAACTACAGAATGCTGCTTATCACTAGGAGTGCCTATTGTAGCGGTAATTATAGGAGAAGGAGGTTCTGGAGGAGCGGTTGCAATAGGAACGGGCAATACCGTTTTGATGCTTGAGAATTCAATATATTCTGTAATCTCACCTGAAGGCTGTTCCTCAATTTTATGGAAGGATAACTCAAAAACTGTTGAGGCTGCATCAGCACTTAAACTCACCGCTAATGATATGTTGAAAATAGACGTGATTGACAAAATAATTCAGGAACCTTCAGGCGGAGCCCATAGGAATCGACTCATCGCAATGAACAATGTCGGCGATCAAATAGAAGAGTATCTTAATATTTTATCGAACCAGCATGGAAATGATCTAAAACACGCAAGACAAGAAAGATATTTGCAGATTGGGCGATCAGGGCTATTTAGCGATACACTTACTACAGCAAATTCTGTGCTTGATGAAAAGTATGGAAAGGCAAGTGATAGAAAAAAATTCAAAAATAGTACTTTATTCAGAGCAATTGCTGCTTTTGCAATTACTATTTTTTCAGTGGGGTTAGCTTACTACTTATTTAGCTAATATTTCCGTGACAGTGTTTATACTTTTTCCCAGATCCACATGGACAAGGAGAGTTCCTTGATATTTTTTTATCTTTTTTGATAGGTTCATTTGACGATTGATCAACTTCGTCACTATTATCGTCAATGTTGAGATTAGTATTCTCACGTATTCGCATTCGTGAGAAAATCTTTGTTACATCTGTTTTTAGATTATTGATTAATCCTTCAAATAAACTAAAAGCTTCATTTTTATATTCATTAAGAGGATCTCTTTGCCCATATCCTCTAAGGCCGATTGTTGATCGTAATTGTTCTAAATTATTTATATGATCCTTCCATTTATCATCTAGGATTTTAAGAAGAACCATTTTTTCAGCAGTATTAATTTTTTCTTTGGAATGATTTTGAGCTCTGGAGATTGAAATATCATCTATGATTTTATATATCTTATCTTTTAATCCTTGATGATCGATCTCTTCCTCTTCTATTATTTTCTTAAGATTAAAATCTTGAGAAAAATGCTGAGAAATCTCCTTACTTAATTCATCGACATTCCATTGATCTATATACGCTTTCTCAGGAGCGTATTGATTTATAATATCATCAGCGACATCGTATTGCATATCTTTTGCAATTTCAGATATATCGTCAGCATTCATCAATTCTAGCCTTTGATCAAATATTGTTTTTCTTTGATCATTTAAAACGTCATCAAATTTCAATAATGTTTTCCTAATATCAAAATTACGACCCTCAACTTTTTTTTGTGCTCTTTCAAGAGCTTTTGATATCCACGCATGTTGGATTGACTCACCTTCTTTAAGACCCAGACTTTTTAGAACACTATCAATTCGTTCAGAACCAAAAATTCTCATCAAATCATCTTCTAAACTAATAAAAAATTTAGTTTCACCTGGATCTCCTTGTCTTCCAGATCTACCTCTAAGTTGATTGTCTATTCTTCTACTTTCGTGCCTTTCACTTCCAATCACATATAAACCACCAGAGTCAATCACATTTTTATTTTGCAAGGAGATTTTATTTTTTAATTTATCGGAACCTTCATGATCTTTCATTTGCTTTTTATTAAATTCAAAATTTCCACCCAGTTGAATATCAGTTCCTCTTCCAGCCATATTTGTTGCTATCGTCACAGCGCCTGGCTCGCCAGCATTAGCAATTATTTTTGCTTCTGATTCATGTTGCTTTGCATTAAGAACTTCGTGATTAATTTTGGCATTTTTTAATTTTTTTGATATTTTTTCTGACTTATCAATACTAGTTGTTCCAATCAGAACAGGCTGATTTTTCGAATTACATTCAACAACTTGTTTTATGATTGCATCATATTTTTCCTCAGAGGTACGGTAGATTTCATCTTCATTATCTTTTCTAACAACAGGTGTATTTGTAGGGACCGCAAAAACTGGTAAATTATATATATCTGCAAATTCTTCTGCTTCGGTAAGGGCTGTTCCAGTCATTCCTGATATTTTCTTGTAAAGTCTAAAATAGTTTTGATATGTTATAGAAGCTAGGGTCTGGCTCTCATTTTGTACCTTTACATTTTCTTTTGCCTCTATTGCTTGATGCAAGCCATCGCCATACCTTCTTCCTTCCATTGTTCTGCCTGTGAATTCATCAACGATAATTACACTTCCAGATTTAACTATATAATCTCTATCTTTTTCAAATAGTTTATTTGCTCTCAATGCTTGATTGATATGGTGAACTACAGAAACATTTGATACGTCATAAAGCGTACCCTCAGTTATAATATTTTTTTCCTTTAAAATTTTTTCTGCCTTATCATTTCCTTTATCTGTAAGTGTCCCTGTTTTTGTCTTTTCATCAATTTCATAATCTTCTGAGTCTAGGAAAGGAATAATCTTGTTTACAGAATTATAGAGTGTTGTTTTATCTTCAACAGCTCCAGAAATTACTAAGGGTGTTCGTGATTCATCTATAAGAATGCTATCAACCTCGTCAACAATGCAGAAATTATGAGATCTCTGTACCATATTTTTTTTAAGCACTCTTAGGTTATCCCTTAAATAATCAAAACCAAATTCGTTATTTGTTCCATACGTAATGTCACAGTTGTATTGTTTTTGTCTTTCCTCAACTCCGGTCACATCGTTTGTGAGGCATCCAACAGTTAGCCCAAGATATTTGAATACATTACCCATCCACTCGGAGTCTCTTCTTGCAAGATAGTCATTTACAGTAACTATATGCACACCTTCATCAGTTAGTGAGTTAAGAAATGCAGCAAGTGTAGATACAAGTGTTTTACCCTCGCCTGTTTTCATCTCAGCTATACCACCGTTATGAAGAATCATCCCCCCAATTAATTGAACATTAAAATGTCTCTGCCCAAGTGTTCTTTTTGCTGCTTCTCGAACGATAGCGAAAGCTTCAAGGATAAATTTATCAATACTTGCCCCATCTTTGATTTCAGCTTTAATCTTTTCGATATGAGTTATTAAGTCCTCTTGAGTTTTCTTTTCAAATACTGGTTCAAGTGCGTCAATATCTCTGGCAATTTTCGAAAACTCACCAATTTTTTTCTTATCATTCCCGCTAAAAAGTGAATTTACTATTGAATTTAGATTAAACATGTAAGTTGATATTGTTATTTTCTATTTAATTACAAGCTTTTATACATTAAATACTAACTTCAATTAAGTTAAAATTAGTATTATTAATTAAAGAGATAATAGTGAGACAAAAATACAGAAAATCACCACTTGCACCAAAAAAGGCAAACAAGGTTTCAAGTATTCAAGGTATAGAACTTTATACCTACTGTGCCAATCTTTACGATAAATCTAGAAACGATGTAGCAATTTTTATTTTTAAAGAAAAAGGTTCTATAGCTGAAGTGTTTACTCAGTCTTCTATGAGATCCTGTACTCTTGATTGGAATGAAAAAGCACTTAAAAAAAAAGAGGTGCAAGCAATAATAATTAATTCTGGAAATGCAAATACGTTTACAGGAAAGAAAGGTCATCAGTCTTTAATAAAGATAAGCGAACTTGTTTCAAATATGTTTAATCTTTCAAAAAGTAAAATATTTTTTGCATCTACGGGTGTCATTGGAGAAGAATTTCCTGAACAAAAAATAATAAATGCGATAAGAAAAAATAAAATTAAAAACAATAATTGGATGGATGCAGCAAAAGCCATAATGACAACAGATACTTTTCCAAAAGCTATTTCATCAAAGACTAAAGTTGATAATAAAGTAGTAACAATTACGGGAATTACCAAAGGATCCGGAATGATCGAGCCAAATATGGCAACCATGTTAGGATTTATATTTATTGATTTAGAAATTCCTCAGAAAATTTTACAAGCTTTATTAAAACAACTCAATGCCAAGTCATTCAATAGAATTTCTGTTGATGGCGATGAGTCTACGAATGATACAGTTATACTTGCAAGCTCAAATAAAATTAAACTTAAAAACAAAATTAATTCTATAAATGATAAAAGAATAAATAGCTTGAAAACCTCTTTATGTAAAGTGTTTAGCTCTTTATCGGAACAAATCGTTAGAGATGGTGAGGGAGCAACTAAATTAATCAAAATTAAAGTGAAGAAAGCTAAGAATATTTTGCAGGCTGAGAAAATTGCAAGATCTATCGCAAATTCAAATCTTTTTAAAACTGCGATTTATGGAGAAGATGCTAATTGGGGGAGAATAATCATGGCAATTGGCAAAACATATGAAAAAATCAATCAAAGCAAATTAAAGATTTACTTTGGTGACTACTTAGTAGCAATGAATGGAAAAGCTAATACTAAAATAAATAATTCTGATATTAAGAAGTACTTAGGACAAAAAGAGGTTAAAATACAAATTGATCTCGCCATAGGAAATTCACACGCTGATATTTTAACATGTGATTTGTCGCACAAATATATAGATATAAATGCTTCATATAAGTCATGAATCTGGTTTTTTGCTCTTCAGCAGTCATTAGAAATAAAAAAGACCAAATTCTAATCATGAGTCGAAAAAATAAAAAAACATTCAGAAATTGTTGGGAGTTTCCTGGAGGAAAATTATCTAATTTCGAAGATTATTTTGAAGCCTTAATAAGAGAATTGAAAGAGGAATTAGGAATTGATATGGCTAAAAATAAGTTAAAGAATTATATTTTTACTAGGCATCAGTATCGAGCTTTCTTGTTAATGATGTATACATTTGAGGTTAAACACTGGTCAGGTCAAATTGAAAATAAAGATAATGAAACATTAAGATGGGTTTCAATTAAAGAAATAAAAAAAATAAAATTATTGCCTGCGAATACCAAAGTTATTAATTATTTTTTAAAATAACAACCAGTGTCCTCTGTGAAAACAGAAACTATATTATACTCTCCATATTCAATTGAAATTTCTTTCCCCACCTCATCTTTATTGTAACCCAATAGTTTAATTTGACTGTACAATTCATCGTCTGAAACTGATGCAGTTATAACACGATCATATGCTTCATCGCAATAATCACTTTTCATCTCTGATATAAAGAAACAAACACAATAGTGTTTTGCAGAAGCATTTAAACCAATGAGAGTTTCATCAGACTTGGCTGTACTAATATTTATAAAAAAAAATGATGTAAATATTATTAATGTGTTATAAATATTCCGTGACATCTTATGCATAAAATTATTAAATTTATTACGTATTTATCCTTTATTTTTATTTGGGTCAATCCATCATTAGCTATTATTAATCAGTTACCACAAAATGACGCAGTCGAGTGGCCAACAAATACATGGCCAGAAAATTTAAAAGAAATTGATGACGAGCGGTTTAGTGCAATTATTAATTATACTTTTTCTGATAATTCTTATGATGAATTGGGGCGAACGAATGCGCTTTTAATTATTCAAGATGGAAGTATTGTTTATGAGAAGTACAATTCTCCTATTACAAAAGATACTAAGCTTGTCTCCTATTCAATGGCAAAAAGCTATATTGGTTTATTGACTGGAATGATGATTGATAGAGGCATCATTTTATCAAAAGATGAAACAAATCTCCTACCAAGCTGGGATGACAATAGAAAACATATTTCTATAGGACATATGCTTAATATGCAGTCAGGGCTGGACTATGTTGAGGAGTATGATTTAGGTGGAAGGTCAGATACATTAGAAATGCTATTTGGGCAGGGACGATTTGATCAAGCTGGGTTTGCATCTTCCATGAAACTAAAAACTCCTCTACCAGGTATGAAATATAACTACTCGACGGGAGAAACTAATATTCTTAGCCAAATAATAAAGACAAGGCTTGAAGTTCAAGGAATCGACTATTTGGATTTCATCAAAGGTAATCTTGTTGAAAAAATAGGCATAAAAAATTCTATCTTCGAATTTGATAACTCTGGAACTTTCATTGGTGGTAGCTCCATATTTGCAAACGCAAGAGATTATGCGAGATTTGGATATTTATATTTAAGAGATGGAGTATGGGATGGCGAGAGAATTGTGTCAAAAGAATGGATTGATGACACAAGAACTCCAGCTAAAAACTCCTACCAGTTGTATAGTAATCAATTTTGGATGCCTTATCCGGCATTTACACGGGGACTTCCAAAGGATACTTATTATGCCGCTGGATTTGGGGGGCAGTACATATTGATAATCCCATCTAAGGATATGATAGTTGTTAGATTAGGTGAAACTTATGTTGAAGATGATAAAGTATTAGAAAATATTTCTGAAATCATAAATTATTTTGATGATAGGGTCTAATTTTTATGAGTGACCAAATAATTATTTATTCATCGTACAATTGTGGATATTGTGACTTAGCTAAAAAACTCCTTGATCAAAAACAAATAAAGTATCAGGAAATTAACATTCAAGACGACCCCTCCCAAAGAGACATTATGTTAGAGAGAGCTAATGGAAAAAGAACTGTTCCGCAAATTTTTTTTAAAAACCTGCATATCGGTGGATTTGAAGAATTAAAAAAACTTGACGTAAGTGGTAAGCTTGACAGTATTTTAGATGGGTAAAAGATTCAAAGTAGCCTGTGTCCAATTAAATTCAGGCCAATCAGTAAAAAAAAATCTAGATCAAACACTCAAATATTTAACAAGAGCTGTAAAGCTTAATGCAAATTTAATTTTAACACCCGAAATCACTAATATTGTTTCTTTAAATCAAAAGCATTTACTGAAAGAAACTTATCCTGAAAAAAATGATCCATTTTTGAAAAAAATAAAAGAATTTGCAAAGAACAATTCTGTTTGGGTTGTTTTAGGATCTATCATTGTGAAAGATAAAAATGAAAGTCTTTTCAATCGATCTTACTTAATCAGCAATAAAGGTGTAATAATTTCAAAATATGACAAGATTCATATGTTCGATGCTATCATCTCCTCTAAAGAATTTTATAAGGAGTCTTCTATTTTTACTGCTGGGAAAAAAGTAAAGATAGGTCAGACACCGTGGGGCAAAGTGGGGCTCTCAATTTGCTATGATATGAGGTTTCCAGAATTGTATAGAAGTCAAGTCGCTGTAGGCGCTAAAATAATTTCAATTCCTTCCGCATTCACAGTTACTACTGGAAAAGCTCACTGGCACACATTATTAAAAGCACGAGCTATCGAAAGCGGATGTTATGTATTCGCACCTGCTCAATGTGGTCAAAATACTCCTAAAAGAAAAACATATGGTCATAGCCTCATAGTCTCGCCATACGGCAAAATCTTAAAAGAAAAAATGAGTGGAACTGGAATAATTACCTGTAAAATTAATATGGATGAAGTTGATAATATTAGAAAAAATATGCCAACTTACCAATCAAAACTATTGAAAAGGACTATTTCGTAACAATATATTATGCATGATCGTATTTAATTTAATGTGCAAAGATTGTTCTTCTGAATTTGAAGGGTGGTTTTCTAATTCAAAATCCTGCGACACTCAGATTAAACAAAAATTAGTTGAGTGTGTAATTTGTAATTCCTCTAATATAGAAAAAACACTTTCTAAGCCGAATGTATCTGTCAATAAGGGTAAGGATAAGTCATCAGAAAAGGTTCTGCGAGAATTAAAAAATAAAATTAAGGATGTAAAAAAATTCATTGAAAAAAATTGCGATTATGTAGGAGATAATTTTGCTTATGAAGCAAGGAAAATACACTATGGTAAGAAAGACAAAAAACCTATTTACGGCAAGGCTACTAAAGAAGATGTTGTAGAGCTAAATGATGAGGGTATTGAAGTCGCATCGATACCTTGGGTTGAAGAGGAGAATTAAATTTTTTTACCAGCTACCATATAATTAGCGTTCATATTTTGAGACTTGTACCATGTATCGCCTAAAGGATTATAATTAACTCCCGCACTTCCAATAACATCAAATTTGTTTTGAATAAGGAAAGAATAAATTTCTTCGGGTGTTAAGAACTTATTCCAATTATGAGTGCCCTTCGGAAGAAATCCTAATATATATTCAGCTGTAAATTTAGCGAACACCAGAGAAAATAATGTTTTATTAATTGTTGCAATAAACATTAATCCATTATTGTTCACCAGATTGCAACTTTGATTAATAAATTCTTTCGGATTATTGACATGTTCAATAACTTCTAAATTTAATATTACATCATATTGATTTTTTTTGGGTAGCTCTTCAACAGTACTCATAATATAGTTAATGTCTAATCCACTCTCTTCAGCATGAATTTTTGCTGTAAGACAGTTTTTTTCTAATGCATCAATTCCAGTTACCTTGGCACCTAGTCTGGCTAGTGGTTCGCACATTAATCCACCACCACAGCCTATATCCAAAATTGATAAATCTTTAAGTGGTTTATCTTTTTCTGAATTTATTGAAAAATGATCTTTTATAGTTTGAATTATATAAGAGAGACGAACAGGGTTAAATTTGTGTAAAGTTTTGAATTTACCATCGTGCTTCCACCACTCTTTTGAGAGACTTCTGAATTTCTCAATTTCAGTCTTATCAATTGAATTTATATCCATAATACAATGTCTTAAGTAGTACTTGATTTAACTGAGGTTATACAGTACTTCTTATTTTTAATTCTTTAAAATATCACGATAAACTATTTAGTTACGATATAGAAAATGTCCACACTTGTTTTAAAATTTGGCGGTACCTCTGTTGCTACAACAAAATTAATAGAGTCTGCAGCAAAAATTGTTAAATCTGAATATGATAAAAACAATAACATTGTCGTAGTCGTATCAGCGATGTCTGGAACTACAAACAGTTTAATCGACCATGTAAATAGTATCGACTTTAATGATGATAGTGAATATGACCTGGTTGTTTCATCCGGTGAGCAAATTACAGCTGGCCTTATGTCATTGGCTCTCAAGAAACTAAACGTACCAGCAAGATCCTGGTTAGGATGGCAAATACCCATTATTACAAGAGGCCAACATCGAAATGCCTTTATTGATAAAATAGTCCCAGATGGCATTGTCAACGATTTCAAAGAGAAAAAAGTTGCAGTGGTTGCAGGTTTTCAAGGAATATCTTCAGAAGAAAGAATAACAACTATTGGCCGAGGTGGATCAGACAATACAGCTGTCTTTTTAGCCGCGGCAGTTGCTGCGGAAAGGTGTGATATCTATACTGATGTAGACGGTGTTTACACTTCTGATCCTAAAATGACAGATAAAGTAAGAAGACTTGATAAAATTTCTTATGAAGAGATGATCGAAATGGCCTCACAAGGCGCTAAAGTCCTTCAGACTACATCTGTAGAATCCGCAATGAATCATGATGTGAATGTTAATGTAAGATCAACATTTAATCCTTCTGACGAAGGTACACAAATTTCAAATGATGTATCGAATGAAACTCGTGCAGTTACAGGCGTTGCTTATTCTAAAGATGAGGCAAAAATAACTATTATTGATGTTGAGGATAAGCCTGGAGTTGCAGCAGAAATATTCAAAGAATTAGCTAGTTCATCAGTAAATGTAGATATGATTGTTCAAAATAATTTTATTGAGAGAAAAATGACTAATATAACCTTTACAGTCCCGATGACTGATTTAAAGAAGTCACTTGGCGTACTTGAGGAGCTCAAAAAGAGAATAGTTTATTCAAAAGTACTGGATGAGCAAAACTTATCAAAAGTTTCAATAATTGGTTCAGGTATGAGAAATCAGCCAGGAATAGCAGCAAAAATGTTTGATTGCCTTTCTAATAATAATATTAATATTGAGGTTATATCTACTTCTGAAATTAAAATTAGCGTCCTAATTGATAGAAATAAAACAGAGTCAGCTGTAAATGCGCTACACAGTGTATTTAATCTAGATAAAATATAATATAATTTAAAGTTGTTAATAAGGTTTCATCGTGAGTGAAGAATTTAAACATGCTATAGTACGACGTAAGACTAAAATGATTAATGTTGGCAATGTAAAAGTTGGTGGCGACGCAAAAATCACTGTTCAGTCAATGACCAATACTTTAACTACAGATATTGATGCTACAGTCTCTCAAATAAATTCGTTAGTTGAAGAGGGCGCTGATATTGTCAGGGTTTCATGTCCAGATAAAGAGTCTACAGAATCTCTCAAAGAGGTAGTAAATCAATCAAGTGTTCCAATTGTTGCCGATATACACTTTCATTATAAACGTGCCATTGAAGCGGCAGAAGCTGGTGCAGCCTGTTTAAGAGTTAATCCCGGAAACATTGGGAAAGAAAAAATCATCGAAGTAATTGAGGCTGCAAAGCAAAACAATATTAGCATGAGAGTAGGAGTTAATGCAGGATCAATAGATGAAAAAATATTAATAAAATACAAAGAGCCATGTTCTGATGCGTTGGTTGAAAGTGCGTTAGAAAATATAAAGTTATTGGAAGATAATAATTTTGAAAACTTCAAGATTAGTGTTAAAGCATCAGATGTATTTATAACAATTGAGTCATATGAAAAGCTTGCTCAATTATGTGATTATCCATTTCATGTTGGTCTTACAGAGGCAGGTACATACTTATCTGGGTCAATTAAATCCTCAATAAGCATTGGTACTCTTTTATCAAAGGGCATAGGAGATACTATAAGAGTATCACTTACCGCCGATCCAGTAGAAGAAATTAAAGTTGGTTATGAAATATTAAAAAGCTTATATTTAGGTTCAAGAGGAATTAAAATTATCTCTTGCCCTTCTTGTGCTAGACAGGCTTTTCCAGTTATTGAAACAGTAAAAAAATTAGAACAAAGACTTGCTCATATAAAAACACCTCTCACACTTTCAATCATTGGATGTGTTGTTAATGGTCCCGGAGAAGCTCTCAAAAGTGACATCGGCCTTACTGGAGGAGGAAAGGGTAATAATATGATTTATTTGTCAGGTGTAGCGGACCATAAAATTACCAATCCTGAAATTGTTGATCATGTAGTTGAGCTTGTAGAGCAAAAAGTTAGAACAATAAATGATTAAGCGAGACGAATTAGATAAAATATTAAATAAATTTAATTCTTTAGAACAAGAGTTAACCACAGCAGTCAATGATAAAGAAAAATATGTTTCTATTTCAAAGGAATATGCAGAAATTAAGCCTTTAGCTGAACAAATAAATATTTATTTATCTCTTCTCAAAGAACATGAAGATTTGAATGCAGTTTTGGATGGAAATGATAGTGACCTAATAGAAATTGCAAAATCTGAGATTAGCAACTTAAAAATAAATCTGCAATCTTCTGAAGAATCCTTAAAGCAGCTATTGATACCGAAAGATCCATTAGACCAAAAAGATGTCATTCTCGAAATTAGAGCCGGAACAGGTGGTGATGAAGCAGCGTTATTTGCAAATGAATTATTGCGCATGTACCAGCGATATGCAGAGGATCAAAATTGGAAAGTTGAATATCTGTCTATTTCTGATTCTGAAAAAGGAGGCATGAAAGAGGTTATAGCCAAAATATCAGGGCAGAGTGTCTATTCAAAACTAAAGTTTGAATCAGGTGTTCATAGGGTTCAAAGAGTTCCTGAAACTGAGTCTCAAGGAAGAGTTCATACATCTGCAGCCAGTGTTGTAGTGTTACCTGAAGCTGAGGATGTTGACATTCAAATTGACGAAAAAGATATAAGAGTTGACGTATTTCGCTCAAGTGGCGCTGGGGGGCAACATGTAAATACTACTGATAGTGCAGTCAGAATTACTCATATGCCATCAGGAATTGTTGTACAACAACAGGATGAAAAATCACAACACAAAAATAAAGCAAAAGCTATGCTTGTCTTAAAAACGAGACTTTATGATCATGAGAGAAAAAAGCAAGAAGATGAGATTTCTGATAAAAGAAAATCTCAGATTGGTTCAGGCGACAGATCAGAAAGAATTAGGACTTACAACTTTCCACAAGGAAGAGTTACAGATCACAGAATTAATTTAACATTGTATAAACTTGAGCAAATTTTGAATGCATCCGGACTTGAGGAAGTTATCTCAAATTTAATTATAGCTGATCAGAGCAATTAAAATGACAACAATTGGTGAAATTCTATATTCTGATGGGTATTCTATCTCAGTCTTTGAGAAAAAGTTACTTTTATCTCATGTACTTGGCTTCAGTAATGAAAAGCTAAATTTAACTCATAGCAAAAAAATAGGTGATAAAGATTTAAAAAACTTTGAACAACTAATTAATAGAAGAAAAAATTCAGAACCAATTGCTTATTTAATGAATATAAAATCATTTTGGAAAAATGATTTTTATGTCGATCAGTCTGTTCTTATTCCAAGATCAGATAGTGAATTATTAATTGAATCAGTCATTGAATATTTTCCAGATTTAACAAAAACTTATAATTTTTTAGACCTTGGATCGGGGTCTGGCTGCTTGATCATATCTCTACTAAATGAGTATTTGTTAAGCTCAGGGACAGGTGTAGAAATTGATAAAGAAGCTATCAAAGTTTCAGAAAAAAATAAGGAATTTTTATTAAATAAAGATAGGCTAAAATTTTTAGAAAGAGATTTTTCTAACTATGATACCAGTTCATTCGATATTATTATCAGTAACCCACCATACATCCCATTTGAAGAAAAAAAAGATATAATGAAAGAAGTAAGGAATTATGAACCATCAAAGGCTTTATTTGCAGATGAAAAAGGACTTTATTTTTACAGAAAGATTATTGAAAATTTTTCTAAACACCTGAAGAGAAAACAGTTTCTATTCTTAGAAGTAGGAATAAATCAGCCAGATGGAGTAGTTAAGATATTGAAAAATAACAACTTTAATGTTGTTTCAATAAAAAAAGATATTTCAAACATTCCTAGATGTATTATTGCTGAAAGAAGTTAAATTAAAACTTGATTATTTTATAGTAAACACTACTTTACATAATTCTTAGAAAAAGAATTAATACTTTCCAAATATATTTAGGAAATAAAATTTCAAAGTGAAAAATAGAAGAACGAGACCTTTTAAAAGGTCAAACAATAGACATTCAGGTGATAGTTTTGTTAATGGCAACAGCTCTACTCGTGTTAGAGGCAATCTATCTACAGTACTTGAAAAATATAAAGTCCTAGCAAAAGATGCAGCTGCTTCAGGAGATCATATTGGTGCAGAAAATTATTTACAGCATGCAGAGCACTACAGCCGTTTAATAAATGATCGACAAGATAGAAACAATAGTATTGAAGAAACAAAAACTATAAAAACTGAGGCTGTAGAAGAGAAAACTGTGCCTATAGAAACTTTGGATCCTGCTAAAGCAATAGAAGAAGCTAATTCTTAATTTTTGAAATCTCGCTATTTATCCTGTCTCTTTCTGTCAGAAAATTATTCAAACTTGCCCCTTTTAATTTCTTTCCTGATGGAAGCTTCATCTTCATGGGATTAATTTTTTCGCCATTAAATATAACTTCGTAATGAAGATGCGGACCCGTTGATAATCCGGTACTTCCTACATAACCTATAGTTTGCCCTTGTTTGACTCGAACATTCTTTTGCATGCCGGAAGCATAACTACTCAGATGAGAATAACTGGTTTTATAACCATTCAAGTGTTTAATCCGAATATATTTTCCAGCACCACCGTTGGTGCCAATGTATTCAATATGCCCGGTACCAGCAGCCATGATTGGAGTACCTGTGGGGGCAGCAAAGTCAACGCCCATGTGCTTTTTATTATATCCTAGGATAGGGTGCTTCCTCATACCGTATGCTGATGATAATCTTGCGCCATTTATTGGAGTTTTCATTAGAGCTTTTGTAGCACTTTTGCCGTCACTATTAAAATATTCAATAAAATTATTATTTTCAAATTTGTACAGCTCGTAACTATCTTTGGTCAGAACAATCTCTGCAAAAAAGATGGATCCAGTTTTGATTAAGTCATCATCTTTATCTTTAAACTGTTCAAATAGAATTTTTATTTGATTTTTGTTCCTGATATCTCGTTGAAAATCAATATCAAAACTAAAAAGTTGAACAAATGACATGATTATATTGTCTGGTACGTTTATATTTTTAAGTGATGAATAGATACTTTTATTTATGTCAACCTCATGAAATACGAGTTCTGAGTAAAGTGTTTTTACGTCTTTACTTACTGTAAATTTATCGTCTATTCTTAAGACTGATATTTTTTCTTCATTATCAGGGTAAATTACAACTTCTTTAACAATTTTTTTTTCTTTTATAAGTTCGGAAATTATCTCTATGCGCGTTCCAACCCTTAATTGGTTTGTCTCCATTAAATCTTCCGCAGCTATAATTAATTGGTCAATTTCTTTACCATCAAGGTTAGTTTTTTTGAGAGTGCTAATAAACGTATCGCCTTCTTCAAGTTCATAGTACTCGAGAAATGAATAGAATAAGTCTAAACTATCTTTTTTTTCAGTATTATTGTTCTGAATTTGAATTGCTTCTTGTGGTTTTTGAATATCATTATTGTCTTTAAAAAATACTGCCAAATAATAAGCGACCGTGCCAATAAGAATCAGTCCAGTTACAAAAACCAAGATTTTTTTATTTAATAGATGCATTTTCATCATTTCATATAAAGGATTTATATTTTATGACATCACTAATATTAATCTTACGAGACTAAATGATTTTATGCGTTCTATCCCATTGATATTATTGGTTATTCTATAAGACTGAAAAGTGCTTATTTTCTGGGTAATTTTATGTTTGATGCTTGACTTTTTGGCTCAATACAATAAAAAACGTTCACCCTTGTTCGGTGATGCTCTGAACCTGCGGCATATGACTATTTTAGTCTTAATATAATCAGTTTGGCATTTTTTATTTTTCCAATGGAAAAGTAACACCTGCCTGCGCGATTATGCTATTGGAAAAGTAAATTGAAAGAGAAACGTGGGCGGTAATTCCGCAGTACAGAATAATCGTACACGTTTTATTTGGATTACATAATTTAGATTATGTAACTCCGCCAATAAGTTTGTGTGCGTCGTGTTTAAACTTGAGAGTTTGATCATGGCTCAGAATGAACGCTGGCGGCACGCTTAACACATGCAAGTCGAACGGGATCTTCGGATCTAGTGGCAGACGGGTGAGTAACGCGTGGGAACCTGCCCAGTAGTAGAGAATAACTTGAGGAAACTTAAGCTAATACTTTATACACCCTTCGGGGAAAAGCTTTATGCGCTATTGGATGGGCCCGCGTTAGATTAGTTTGTTGGTGAGGTAATGGCTCACCAAGACTACGATCTATAGCTGGTCTGAGAGGATGATCAGCCACACTGGGACTGAGACACGGCCCAGACTCCTACGGGAGGCAGCAGTGGGGAATATTGGACAATGGGGGCAACCCTGATCCAGCGATGCCGCGTGAGTGATGAAGGCCTTCGGGTTGTAAAACTCTTTCGTCAGGGAAGATAATGACGGTACCTGAAGAAGAAGATCCGGCTAACTCCGTGCCAGCAGCCGCGGTAATACGGAGGGATCTAGCGTTATTCGGAATTACTGGGCGTAAAGCGAGCGTAGGCGGATTTGTAAGTTGGAGGTGAAATCCCAGAGCTTAACTCTGGAACTGCCTTCAAAACTACATTTCTCGAGTTTGGTAGAGGAGAGTGGAATTCCTAGTGTAGAGGTGAAATTCGTAGATATTAGGAGGAACACCAGTGGCGAAGGCGACTCTCTGGGCCAATACTGACGCTGAGGTTCGAAAGCATGGGTAGCGAACAGGATTAGATACCCTGGTAGTCCATGCAGTAAACGATGAGTGCTAGATGTTGGGAATTTAAATTTCCAGTATCGCAGTTAACGCGTTAAGCACTCCGCCTGGGAAGTACGGCCGCAAGGCTAAAACTCAAATGAATTGACGGGGACCCGCACAAGCGGTGGATCATGTGGTTTAATTCGAAGATACGCGAAGAACCTTACCGGCCCTTGACATACCAATCGCGGACTTAAGAGATTAAGTCTTTCACTTCGGGTGGATTGGATACAGGTGCTGCATGGCTGTCGTCAGCTCGTGTCGTGAGATGTTGGGTTAAGTCCCGCAACGAGCGCAACCCTTACCTTCAATTGCCAGCACGTTATGGTGGGAACTTTGAAGGAACTGCCGGTGATAAGCCGGAGGAAGGTGGGGATGACGTCAAGTCCTCATGGCCCTTACGGGCCGGGCTACACACGTGATACAATGGTAACTACAAAAGGCAGCGAAGGAGCGATCTGGAGCAAATCTCTAAAAGTTACCTCAGTTCGGATTGCACTCTGCAACTCGAGTGCATGAAGTTGGAATCGCTAGTAATCGTAGATCAGCGCGCTACGGTGAATACGTTCCCGGGTCTTGTACACACCGCCCGTCACACCATGGGAGTTGGTTTTACCTGAAGCTGGTTCGCTAACCGTAAGGAGGCAGCCAACCACGGTAAGATTAGCGACTGGGGTGAAGTCGTAACAAGGTAACCGTAGGGGAACCTGCGGTTGGATCACCTCCTTTCTAAGAGTCATTTTTTGAGTTCTTTTGAACTTAAGAAATTTTTAACTTAGTAATTATATGTGGCTTACCGTCCTCGTTTCTCTTTCATTGTTTAAAACTATAAAGCCTACGTTTGGGCTTGTAGCTCAGTCTGGTTAGAGCGCACCCCTGATAAGGGTGAGGTCGGTAGTTCGAGTCTACCCAGGCCCACCATGACGTGGTTTCTCTAGGGGCTGTAGCTCAGCTGGGAGAGCACCTGCTTTGCAAGCAGGGGGTCACCGGTTCGATCCCGGTCAGCTCCACCAAAGTTTTAAGCTTTTCCATTTACATCGTGAAGTGACATCAATACTAAATTAATAAAATTTTTATTGAGAATTCAAAATATCTAAGTATTGCAAAAGACATATAAGTTTGTTTTTTGTACATAGAATAATCAAGCGTTTAAGAGCATTTGATGGATGCCTTGGCACACAAAGGCGATGAAGGACGTAGTACGTTGCGATAAGCTTCGGGGAGTGACGAACACACTTTGATCCGAAGATTTCCGAATGGGGAAACCCAACTCTTTTGAGTTATTGCTAACTGAATACATAGGTTAGTAAAGCGAACCCAGTGAACTGAAACATCTAAGTAACTGGAGGAAAGGATATCAACCGATACTCCGTAAGTAGTGGCGAGCGAAAGCGGACTAGGCCAGTAGCATTAACTGTACAACCAAAATTACCTGGAAAGGTAAACCATAGAGAGTGATAGTCTCGTATGGGTAATGACAGTTAATGTTCTCGAGTAAGACGGGACACGTGAAATCTTGTCTGAATATGGGGGGACCACCCTCCAAGCCTAAGTACTCTTGTGTGACCGATAGTGAACTAGTACCGTGAGGGAAAGGTGAAAAGAACCCCGACGAGGGGAGTGAAATAGATCCTGAAATTGAATGCTTACAAGCTGTGGAAGCCCGTAAGGGTGACCGCGTACCTTTTGTATAATGGGTCAGCGAGTTAGTTTGAAGTGCAA
>CABYZQ010000001.1:0-185000 GCA_902523535.1 uncultured Pelagibacteraceae bacterium | reverse complement strand
GAGATCTTAAACGAATCTAAAAGTATTTATAAGCTAAAAAATATAGGAATTTTGAATCCATCACTAAGAGTAATGTTTCGCAATCTAATAACTTCTTTTCATCAGTTATTAGCTGTGACAATAGTATTTTTCATTTATGGTGGCAGCTTAATTAAATTAATTTGGATAGCTTTAATATCTCCATTAATAGCGATAGCAATACTTCCTCTAATGATAATTAATAGTCTTATGTGCCTTAGATTTAGAGATCTCTCATTATTAATAAATATGGTTATGCCAATACTTTTTTTTGTGAGCCCAATAATATGGACAAACAAATTCATAGATAGTGAATATGCAATTTATCTTCAGTTTAATCCTATTTCCTATATCGTAAATGTAACTAGAGATCCAATATTAAATGGAACACTTCCAATAAATTCAATTTTAATATTATTTACAATCTTTATTGTATCAACGATTGTTTGCATATTCTTGTTAAGAAAAATAAAAAATAAATTTATTATGTGGTTATAAATGATAACTCTAAAAAATGTTTCAATTGAAACGAATAGTAGAACAAATAATTCATTTTTAATAAAAAATATTAATTTGAATTTACGTAAGGGAGACAATGTAGGGCTTATGGGCCCGAATGGATCAGGAAAAACATCTCTGCTAATGGCTATTTCCGGTTTAATGCCTATTTCAACTGGAGAAATTATATACAGTTCTGATGATAGGTCGGTTTCAGTGATTGATTATTTATCAGCCATTAATTTTGAACTAAATGCACATGATAATCTAAAATTAATTACAAAGCTATATGATCCAGACAGAGTCTGTAGTGAAAAATTTGTTGACTTAGTATTACATGATGCTGAATTAAAAAAAGATAGATCTAAAATTTTGAAACAATATAGTTCTGGCATGATAATGAGACTTATAATATCTCTTATATTTTTAATAAACCCAAGAATACTTATAATTGATGAATGGCTAACTGTATTAGATAGTAGTTTTAGAAATTTTGTATTAAATAAATTATCATCATTTAAAGACAGTGAAAAATTATTAGTTATTGCCAGTCATGATAGAAATTTTCTTGAACAAATATGTGGCAAAATAGTTAATTTAGAAAATGGTTTGATTGAAAATATTGAAAAATTAGGATAACTTCATTCCAATTATGAGCAATAAGGTAAATTTAAATGAAACGCCATTGGTAATATTAGCTGGTGGATTAGGTTCAAGACTATCTGAAGAGACAATGGATAAGCCAAAACCAATGGTAAATATTGGTCCACTTCCAATTATCCATCACATAATGAATTATTACTCATATTTCGGTGTAAAAAAATTCATAATTTGTTGTGGTTATAGAGGTGACTACATTAAAAATTATTTTCTTAATTATAGAAAAATTAACTCTGATTTTACTATCAATTATGAGTCGGATAATATTATTTATCATAATAATCCGATTGATAAATGGTCTATCTCATTAATTGATACTGGAATGCAAACAAATACAGGCGGTAGATTAAAAAAAATTTTAAAGTATGTTCAATCAGATAATTTTTTCATGACATATGGTGATGGTCTATCCAATATAAATATTCATAAATTAGCAAAATTTCATGAAAATCATAATTCACAGGTAACAGTAAGTGCCGTAAAGCCACTTTCAAGATTCGGATCAATGGTTTTGTCAAAAGATGATAAAGTAAAAAGCTTTAGAGAAAAAAATACTGATATGCCAAATGAATACATTAATGCAGGATATTTTGTTATCAACAAGGAAGCAATTAAGGAAATCAAAAACTCAAGAACCTCTTGGGAATTTGATACTATGCCGATTATATCAAATAAAAAAAATCTCATGGCGTATAAGCATAAGGGTTTTTGGCAATGTATGGATAATATTCGAGAGAAAAACTTACTAGAAGATTTATATAACTCTGGAAAAGCTCCCTGGATTTATAAATGATTTCATGAATGACTAAAATCTTAAAAAAATTATGGAATGGAAAAAAAGTTTTTATCTCTGGACACTCTGGTTTTAAAGGTGTTTGGATTTCTATGATGTTAAAAAATCTTGGGGCTGAAGTATATGGGTACTCTCTAAAGCCGAATAAAGGACAAAAGCACTTTTATAAAATCGCGAAAGAAAATAATATTTATAAAAAAACTTGTTATGGAGATATTAGAAACGAAAAAAAATTAATATCCTTCCTAAATAAGATAAAGCCAGACCTACTATTACATATGGCTGCTCAACCCCTTGTTATTGACGGATATAAAAGCCCACAATATACATTTGAAACAAACCTAAGTGGCACAATAAATATTCTTGAGTGGGCAAGAAAGAGCAGAGTTCACTTGCCAGTATTAATAATAACAAGCGATAAGTGTTATAAGGAAAAAAATTATCCTGTTACAGAAAATGATGAGATTTATGGAGTAGATCCATATAGTGCAAGTAAAGCTTGTCAGGATATTATAGCAAACTCATATATAGAATCATACTTTCGAAAATATAAATATTCCAATGTATGCACTGCTCGAAGTGGAAATGTTTTTGCAGGAGGTGATTTTGCAGAAGATAGATTAGTACCTGATATTATGAGGTCTATTTTTCTAAAAGAGAAATTAAAAATTAGGAATAAAAATTATATAAGACCATGGCAACATGTTTTTGAACCTTTATATGGATACTTACTTATTCTTCAATTTTTGATGAAAAAAAAGGGAATCAAGAATGCATATAATTTTGGTCCAAATATCAATAAAAAATATAAAGTAATTGATGTTGTTGATATTCTTAAAAAACAAATTTGTGAAGATAAACTAAATATAGAATTATCAGGAAAAAAGCAGAAATATAAAGAAACTCAAATTTTGCTTTTAGACAGCAAACTAGCAAAAAAAGAATTAAAATGGAATAATGTATTGGATTTAAAAGAAAGCCTAATATTTACGTATGATTGGTATAAATCTTATTATGGAAAGAGAGATGATATTTATATTGTTTCGCAGAAGCAAATAGCGTCCTATTTTAAATTACAAAGTAGAAAAAAAATTTGAAATCATAATTTTATGTATAAGTTAGTTATTTTTGACCTTGACGGCACATTGCTCGATAGTGCAAGAATTATTAAGAAAATTATTAACAAAATCAGAAGGCATGAGAAAAAAGACAGCCTCCCAATACAATTTTACAAGGAGAGAATATCAATAGGAGTTGATAAATTAATTTCAGACTCACTTGATATAAAAAAGAGTAGTCTTGATTCAAAAAAAGAATATTTTAGGAAACAATATTTTAAATACACAACAACGAAGCATGACTTCTATCCAACATCAATATCGACCTTGCACTATCTAAAAAAAAAAGGATTTGCTACAGCAATTGCATCTAACAAACCAATTTTTCTGTGTAAAAAAATATTATCAGATATAAAAATCTTGAACTTATTTGACTTAGTAGTTGGTGACGATAATCAAACTCCTTTGAAACCAGACCCACAACAAATTTTTTCAATTATGAGAAAATTAAAAATCAAAAATAAAGATACTCTTTTTATTGGAGATAGCCAAATTGACTATAAAACGTCAAGAAATGCTCGTATCGATTTTATATTTTTTAATAAAGGTTATGGAATGTTAGAAAAAGATTGCAAAACTCTCGGAAAAATAAATACGCTTGAGAAACTGAAAATCTATTTATAAATGCAAAAGAAAAAAAAAATATATCTTTCTATCTGTGTACCTACATACAATAGAAAAAAACTTCTCAGAAGATGTTTAGAGTCTATTTACCTTAATTTAAAGTCATTAAATAATTCTTGTGAAGTGATTGTTGCTGACAACTCATTTAAGGCTATGAATATTAATGAAATAAAAACTTATAAAAAAAAATTCAGAAATTTTAAATATATAAAAAATGTAAGAAATATAAACTTAAATGGAAATCTTAGAAAATTGATAAGCATAGCAAAGGGCAAGTATCTTCATATATTATCTGATGACGATATTTTACTTGAGTCGTACTATCATACAATATCCAAAAATCTAAAAAAGAAATTTGGTATATTGTATCTCAATCCAATCGGCTTTTATAATGATAAAAACATATATAAATTATTTGAAAAAAATAATGAAATTAAAGGTTTATCACAAATAAATTTTTTAAAAAAAACTAATTTTAATCTTATATACCTCTCTTCATGTATATTTAATAAAAATTACGTTAGAAAAGAAATCTTTTCAGAAATAAAAAACTCTAATATTTTACAAACCTACCTTTTTTCTGACTGCCTTTTTAAGGATAATAAAAACATTTATTCTGAAAGATATAATATAGGATACCAAAAAAATAATGAATCTGCCTTGCTCAATTATCAATTATTTATAAGTGATTACTTTTACTTCATAAATTATTTAGTAAGGAATAAAAAAATTAATTTAAAGAATAAAAATTATCTATTAAGTTCAACATTAAAAAATTACTATTCATATATTTTTTTGATCCAAATTTTAAGAAATAAGAATACTCGTATTTTCAAAAAATCTTTGGACGAGAAATATAGGGAATTTAAGTTATATAACGTATTGTTCAGATACGTAGACTTATTTCCTAGAATTATCATTATACCATATTTATCCATGCTAGTATTAATGTTTCGTCTTATGAATGGAGAAATAGTATCAATGCTTCGTTTTTTAATGCAAATTATTAAATATGAAAAAACTCAAAATTCTTAATGTATATAAAACTTTTTCTACTGAGATAACAGGTGGAGTAGAGCAAGCTATTAAGCAATTATCAATAGCGCTCAATAAAAAAAATATTGATAGCGCTGTATTATTTTTGTCTAACAACAAGAACATAAAAAGTGATGATTTGACTATTTATAGGTCAAAATTGATTACAGAAATTTATTCGTGCAGCATCGGCACTATTGAATTTTTCAAAAAATTAAATCAACTTCAAAATAAGTTTGATTTAATTATATTTCATTATCCATGGCCATTCGCTGATCTATCAATATTCTTTTCAAAAATAAGAATACCATATATAATTTTTTATCACTCTGATATCATTCGTCAAAAAAAATTAGAATATATTTATTCACCGTTAAGATCAATTTTTTTTGAAAAAGCAAAAAAAATTATTTGCACATCACCACAATACTTACAGACAAGCAAGCTATTACAAAAATGGAAGTTTAAAGTGGAAGTAGTTCCACTATTTATAAATAACGAAACAATAAATTATGACAGTGAAATTGAAAAAAATGTAAAGAATTTAAGCAGCAAAAATAATTTTTTATTTATTGGGAAAAATAGAAGCTACAAAGGAATAAATATTCTATATGAAGCTTTCAAAAGACTAAAACAAATCAAGTTGAAGATAATAGGATTTATTGATGATAAAGTATCATTGCCGAATGTCGAATTTTTAGGTGAAGTATCTGATTATGAGAAATATCATGAACTAGATTCTTGTAAGGCACTAATTCTCCCATCAACGCAACGGAATGAAGCTTTTGGATATGTTCTTTTAGAGGCAGCATATTTTAAAAAACCTTTAATAACTACAAAGATTGGCTCTGGAACATCATTCGTAAATATAAATAATGAAACAGGGTTTGAAATAGAGCCAAATTCAGTAGAGCAGCTTTGCGATGCGATAGAGAAAATGGAAAATAACTTATCAATTACTAGAAAATTCTCCCAAAATATTAGTCAAAGATATAATACTGTTTTCGATTCTAATTTGATTATAAATAAATTTCTAAATATTTTTGATCAAATAAAAAATCACTAACTTTTTCTTTTATATATTAGTAAATAATTTTCATTTATTATTGTATTTAAAACTTTTGATTCATTAATAGATTGCATTTGTATGACATTTTTAAGAATAAAATCCTGATTTTTATTAATATTATTTAAATTAAATAAATCAACTTTGATCTCTTTATATAAAGCTGTTGTAACCCCTATTTTATAGAAGTCATTTCTAATTTTGCCATATGCATTTTTTAAATTATAATTTTTATCTTGGTATGGGTTATAGATTCTACCGTTAGGTATTGCATATATTAAATCATAGTTTTCAGGTTGATTTTCAAAAAAATCATAAATTACTCTCAGTGGGTTTGGGCCTCCGCTAGTGTATATATTCTCATGCATTTTTAATAAATCAGGAGTATTTGAAAAAATAATATACTCAGGAGGATCATTTTTTAAATCATGCACAATCTGTAAAGCTTTATTATATGAGGTAAGATCAAAAAAGGTTGCTATATTCGCTTTCCATACTGGAGCATCGCAAACAATATTAAGGAAGCTAAATGGAATTGAATAGGTTTCTTTCTTTTCAATTATTGGACATATATAAGTAGGCAAAGAAGAAACTTCCTTATCAATCAACCTTCCATTATATATTTCTGGAAAAGTAATTAATGAGGAACTTTTATAATTATGCCACTTAAATGGAACTAATGTAGAATATAAAATAAGCGCTATTGTTATGGAGCCAATTAAATAAGATTGATCTTTTATAAGAATATTATCTTTAGATGTATATCTATTTGATAATATTAATAAGGAAATCACAAATGCTGAAGCTTGGGGACCAAGTTCGCTAATATATCCGCTAGATGAAAGAGAGCTTGAAAAGAAATATGCAAATGGAAATAATATCAAGTGATTTTCATCATTATAAATTAATTTCAATCCTTTATTTAGTACTAAATAGAGTATGAAAAAAATAAATATGAAAAAAATCAGATCATTTACTGAAGTATTATTATAAACAAATAAGAAAGTGATAGTGCAAAATAATCCAAGTCTAAAAATAATGTTTTTTAATATTAAAAATAAAAATATTGAAAAAATTATTAGCAAATTACTTATTTTAAATATTCCTATAAAAAGATTTGCTGCCGCAACTATTGCATCAAGTACACTTGGACCTTTAATAATGCTTGCCTTAGATAACTGGTCGGTAGCAAAATACAGTGGATCAATATATGAAATGAAAATAATAGATACCACTGGCACAAATAAAAGATAATAGATGGAAATTAAGTATTTTTTTCTTAGCAAGAAAATTAGACTTAAAACCACTGCAATTAATACACCGTCATGTATTCTATTTGAGATACAAAAAATAAGAAGTATTGATGAGAATATATATAAGAAATAACTTGGAAAATCTTTTTGCCTTATTAATAAAAAAAGGATTCCTAAATTTGTAAGAATTGAAATAATATGATAATCAACTACTCTAAGTCCCTTAAAATTAAAAATAATAAAGAAAATAGCAAATGTGGCTAATATTCTAAAAAGATAATCTTTCTTAAAATCAACTAATGAAAGATAAATAATAATCAAGATAAAGTCATAAATAAGTATGTGAAGAATTGAGACCAAATTCTCACTAAAATTAAAATTATATAAAGTTGCTTGAAAGAAGGGATAAAATCCAGGCAATAAGTATTCGATATCCTTGTGAAGTAAGTAGCCGGAATTTAATGCTTCCGAAATTAATTTCCAACCTCCCTCGTAACCTGAAAACAAAAAGGCATTCCAAAATAAAAAATATTGTGAGAAAAGCACCAATAATAAAAGTATTCCATAAGCAAGGTTCCTTGATGAAAATATGAAATTTAATTTAGGAAAATAACTGATTAATTCATTATATAATTTAATTAAATTGTTATTTTCGAAAGTTGAAAATTCAAAAGAATTCAAAACATTAGTTAATCTCGAATATAAAATTTTTATTTTCTCAAACATATTAATTGTATAATTCTTTATCTCAGAAAACGAAGTTCATATTATATGCTAAGAAGTTCTTCCAATACTGCTTTGAATAGATTTTTACAGAATAAGACATTATTTATCAGTAGTAAAAATATATTCATTTAATAAACAGTTACTAGTTTCAAAAAAAATATTAAGTATTTGAATTATCTTTATCAAAATTTATTCTCTCTTTCTCGTTTACAATAGGCAAGTTTTTAATTCGTATAGTTATATACGATAAATACTCACCAATTATTCCAATTGCCGCAAAAAGAAATCCGAACAGTAAAAGTATTAGTATTAATAAAGGTGCCTGTCCAGCAATAAAAAATTCCCAATAAATAAGCTTCAAAACTAAATAAATAATTCCTAAAGCTAGACTAAAAACTGAAATAAAAAAACCTACAAGAGTTATAATTCTCAACGGAAGAGTTGACTGTGAAATTATTCCTAAAAGTCCATAATCAATGAGTGTAAAGAAATTATTCTTAGTAATACCTGCACTTCTCTTTTCTTGTGTAAATTCTATTTGTTTTATTTTAAATCCTAGCTCAGTGATTAGTCCCCTAAAAAATGGATAAGGTTCTCTGTTTTCATTGATCTTTTTTATAACAGAAGAGTCATATATACCAAATCCTGTTGAGTTTTCTATTGGTGGGGTTTTAGACAAACCTGTCAACATTGAGTAATATAACTTTCTAATTTTGTGAAAAATAAAATTACTTTTACTTTTATTCTTAACACCAAGTACTATTTGAGATCCCTTTGACCACTCATTTAATAATTCAGGAATTTTATTTGGTGGATCTTGAAAATCTGAAGCCATATATATTGTTGCATCGCCTACTGATTGAAGAATACCCCAGTAAGGAGATCTGACATGTCCATAATTTCTATTATTAATTATTACACGAAAATTTTTATTACTTTTTGCTATATCACGAAGTAAATTTTGGGTATTGTCAGTTGAGTCATTATCAATTACTAAAAAATTGAACTTGTAGTTTACAAGTTTATTGCAAATAGTACTTAATTCTTCGTAAATTTTTTTAATGTTTACCTCTTCATTGTAGGTAGGAAGCACAATACAAATTTCTTTTTTTTCCATTCTATTCAATTAACATATTTTTACTTAACTCTTTTTTACTCAAAAAAGGATAAAGATCTTCTAAATTTGGAGATACTATTTTGCCACTTTCAAGAACTTTTGCAGACAATTTTGGCTGAAATTCAAAATCTCCATCGATAAAAACCTCACAAATATAGGGTCTATCATTTTTTTTATTTAAAAATTTTTTTAATTCTTGTTTCATATTTTTATGAGAAGAAATCTTAGTATATTCAATCTGAAACCCGCTAGCAATTTTTTTAAATGAGGGAAAGTTTAAACCACTTTCTGGGCTTGCCCCCAACCTCCCTTTTAAAGTGATTTTTCTGTGATTGATATATCGAAACGTAACCATTATTATTAAATATGATTATTTTCATTGGCAAATTGTAATTTTTTATTGTTTGTAATTCCTGTAAGTTCATCATTATACTGCCATCACCAGCAAGACAGATAATCTGCTTATTTTTTGAACCAAAATAAGCACCTATTGCCGCTGGAAGATCATAGCCCATACCTGCACAACCTGAATTAGCCCAAAGACGTTGATTTTTCTTTATTATTGCAGCTTGGAAACCAGCAATGCTAGGTGTTGCATTTGCGCTAATAATTACCTCTCCACCTTTAAGTAATTTAAACATGCTATCAAAAAAAGTATAAGGATTAATTTTTTTTGTTTTCCAAAACTCTCTTCTTACAACTTTGTATTTTCTTTTTCTCACTTTACACCACTTTAGCCATTTTTTATGATTTTTGTTTTCATTTTTCTTAACTAAAGAATTTAACTTTGGAATCAAATCCTTAAGATCTGCATTAATTGGCATATCTGCTTTAATGTTTGGCTTTTTCAATTCTAAAGGATCAATATCGACCCATATTTTATAGGCTTTTCTTGCAAATGAATTCCAGTTATAACTAATTTGCCGTATATTTAATCTTGAACCTAAAATAAGTATGCAGTCACTATTTTGAACTGCAAAGTTTCCCGCTCTATCTCCTATTGTTCCTGGCCTACCAATATAATTCTTATTATTATCGACTATAGCGTCATGTGCATTCCATGCAGTTACAATTGGAATATCTAATTTGTTAGAAAAAGATACAAATTCTTTTATCTTTCCGCTCATCCTAAGGCCACTACCAACTATTATCACAGGACGAAATGAGGAATTAATTTTTTTTAAAATTTTTTTACATGTACTCTTTATATCAATTTTTTTGTAATTTTCAGTTTTAGGATAATTAAAACCAATTAATTTTTTTTCATCAACCTGACCACCCTGAATATCTATTGGTATATCAAGCCAACAAGGACCCATTCTCCCTGTTGTCGCGAGGTAGTAAGCCTTCTCTATGTGATATCGTATTTTCTTTGGATCAGTGACCATACATGCGTACTTTGTAATGGGTTTTACTAGTTTTTCTATGTCTAGTTCTTGATCACCATATTGTCTTAAATTTAAATTTGTACTCCTAACAGTGGTTTCATATTTTACTTGACCTGAAACAATTATCATTGGCAAAGAGTCAACATAAGCCGCATAAACTCCAGTTATTGCATTTGTGCCACCTGGTCCAGATGTAACATTCAATAATGCTGGCATATTTGTATATCTTGCATAACCCTCTGCTGCAAGTGAAGACGCCTGCTCGTGGTGATTAAATATACTTTCTAAGGAAAGATTATTTCCAAAAGAATCATTTAGGTGCATTGCTCCGCCACCAGTTACCATAAAAACATGTTTTATTCCGAGCTTCGAAAATGTTTTTGAGATATATTCGGATACTTTCATTTTTTAGACATTAAACTTAACAGTTCTTATTATAGCTTCTTTTAAAGAAATTTTTTGTTTTAAATTAAATTTTTTTCTTGCAAAACTCGTATCTGGTATATATTTGCCTGTATTCCATCCTTTATCTAATCTGTTTAAAATTTTATAACCCGGACTCTTTTGTATTTTTGTAACTAGACTTGCGATATGTTTAATTGAAAAAGGAATTTCTGAACCGACATTGTACGCAATTCCACTCTCTCCTTTATCAAGTATCTTAAATATCCAACTTATTAGGTCAGTTATATACAGATATGACCTTTCAGGTTTACCATTTCCATTTATTAAAATCTTCTTATTTCTTAGCGCACTATTAATAAAATTTCCAATTGCAAAATGTGTATTCAATGGTAAAAACGGACCTATCAAAGTAAATATTCTTATAATTGATATATTAAGTTTGTATTGTGTTATATATATTTGACACATTATTTCTGCTGCTCGCTTCGCTTCAGCATAGGTGTTGTTGTGATTATCTAAGCTTGGAGAACCGTACCAACTTTCAGGAATTTTCATCATATTTTTAGGCTGATTTCCATAAACTGCACCTGAGCTAAAGTAAAGTATCTTACCAGCCTTGTTTCTCTTTGAGTATTCCAGAACATTTTTTGTTCCATTTATTATTGTTTCGAACATTTTTAATGGATTACGCCTATTAAGGCTTTCACTAGATTCAGTTGCAGCATGGAGAATATAGTCATATTTTTTATTAGGAATATTCAAAGATGTGACTTCACTTTTTAAAAATCTAAATTTTTTATGATTTTTAAAATTACTAAATTCACTTAAAAATTTCTTAGGATTTCTGGATAATATATCTAGCCTGATATTTAAATTATACCTAATGTTGAATTCATATATTGTAAATAATATCCATTTGCCAATGAAGCCTGTGCCGCCAGTAATTAATATTTTTTTATTTTTATTTCTTTTAAAAATAGGTAATGTGTCTTTGATGATTAGTCTGAGATCTTCATTTAAAACTTCAATTGCTTGAGTTGAGTAGTCGTTAAGCGTATAATAACTTTTCATAATTAAGTATATACTAAATGAATTTAAAATAAAATTGAATATAATGGCAAAGTATAATCAAAAAAAAACTAAATTAGATTTAAATAAAAATGGTATTCTGGTCTATGGTTTTGGCTCCTCTTCAAAACAAATAATTGATCAATTATTAAACAAGAAAATCAAAATCTTATTTATAATTGATCAAAAAAAATATGGAAATAAATACAAGGGTATACCTATTTATAACTTACAATACTTAAAAAAGTCCTACGATAGAGAAATAACTTGCCTAATTGCATTACATAATCATTACGTAGATATGAAAAAAATTGTCATTCAACTCAAATCATTAGGCTTTAAAAATATATTATCTCTTATAAACCTAATTAAGATTTATAAAGATATTTCATTAGATAACCTATACTGGCTAGATAATAAATATAATGAAACTTCTTTAAAGAAGAAAGTAGCAAAAACAAAAGAACTCATGAGTGACAAAATAAGTCAAAATTTATTAGATGATATTGTGAAATATAGATCGAGTGGGATTATTGAAGACTATCCTGATCCGAGCTTACATGACGAATATTCGCCAGATAATTTGCCTAAATTTAAAAATCCATTAAATATTGTTGATTGTGGTGCGTGTAAAGGTGAGGCAATAAAAAAATTTATTAAATATAAATTTAGTTTACGAAACATTTATGCTTTCGAGCCAGACATTTCTAATTATAAAAAATTAGTTCAAGTTACTCAAAATTATAATTCAATTAATTTTCCTCTGGGTGTATGGTCTTCAAATTCACAATTTAGATTTAATAGTAATAATTCAATGGCTAGTTCTTTATCAAAAAAAGGCGACAGTCTAATACAATGTGTGAGACTTGATGAAACCCTATCTACAAAAGAAATTAATCTAATAAAATATGATGTTGAAGGCGCCGAAATTGAGGCTCTAAAAGGGTCAAAAGAAATAATTAACTCCCTTAAACCAAATTTATGTATATCTATATATCATATTGCTGATCATTTGATCAAAATTCCTGCTTTAATTAACTCTTGGAATTTAGGTTATAAGTTCTACTTAAGAGTTCATGAGCATAACACTTTTGGCATCGTACTTTATTGCATAAATAGAAAGTTATGTATATAAGTAGGAAATTATGAGAGTGACTGCAAATAAATATTTAAGAGTTCCCTATGGTTCTACTGTACATGGTAGTGATGAAATCAAAGCAGTTACTAGAGTTCTAGAAACTTCGACACAAATGGGAAAAAACGTTTATTCATTTGAAAAAAAAGTAGCAAAATTATTTGATAAAAAATATGGCTTAATGGTTAATTCTGGCTCTTCAGCATTAATGTTAGCAATGGAGGCACTCGAACTTCCGGCTGGGAGTGAAATAATAACACCAGCATTAACTTTTTCAACAACTGTAGGTTACATTGTTAGAAACAATTTGGTTCCAGTGTTCGTTGATGTAAAAGAGGGCACATACTGCCTTGACGAAACAAAGGTTAAAAAATTAATCACAAAAAAAACAAAAGCATTAGTTGCTCCCCATTTAATGGGAAATATAGTTAACTGGAGTAAAATTTATCCTATATTAAAAAAAAATAATATTATTATCTTAGAGGATTCCGCAGATACACTTGGAGCTACTTACAAAGGAAAGTCGACAGGTCATCTTGCAGATATCAGCATAACTAGTTTTTATGGTTCTCATATCATTAATTGTGCAGGCAATGGAGGCATGGTTTGTTTTAATGACAAAAAACAATACACCAAGGCAAAATTATTAAGGTCTTGGGGCAGGAGTTCTTCATTGTATGATGAAAACTCAGAGGCAATTGAAAACAGGTTTAATATTAAATTAGAAGGAATTCAATATGATAAAAAATTTGTATTTGAAGAGATTGGGCACAATTTAGAGCCATCAGAAATTGGCGCTGCGTTTGGCTTGGTACAACTAAAGAAATTAAAAACAAATTTGAAAAGACGTGAGCAAAATTTTAAGTTTCATACCAAGTTTCTTAAAAAATACAGAAAATACTTCATTTTGCCCAAACAGCTTCCTGGATCTACGTCAGGATGGTTGGCATATCCTATTACAATTAAGGAGTCAGCTCCATTCAACAGAACACAAATGCAAATTTTTTTAGAAAAGAGAAATATTCAAACTCGTGTTGTTTTTACAGGAAATATAATGAAACAACCAGGCTTTAAAAATATTAAAATGAAAAAAGATAAACGAGGCTACCCTGAGTCTAATAAAGTTATGAAAAATGGTATTTTAATTGCTTGTCACCATGGGTTGACTAAACAAATGATTAATCATATTCACTCATCTATAGATTTGTTCATAAAAGAGCACGTAAATTGATTAGAGAAACAAAGAAATAAATAAATGTATGAATAATCTTAAAATTTTTGTAAAAAAATTATTAAGAATTAAAATTTTTTATATTCTTTTTGGTCATTTTTTTCTGAGGATATATCTAAAGTTTATCGCATATCAACATCAACTTAAATGTCTATTCAATAGTGATTCTATTAGAATTATATGCAAGAAAACATATAGGTGTATAAAATTAAATCATAAACATTCTATATATGTTTATGATTATATAATTTCATTCGATTATTATTTTTCTTCTGTTAAAAATTACAAGAATGGGTTTTATGATGTAATTGATTTTTCTAAACCAGCATATCATGAATTAAATGGATATGAGTTGCATCCAGTTTTCTTTCCATCAGCTTCTGAACCTCTAATAACTGCGGAGCAGTATCTAGAATTTGCTCAGTTAAAAGACTCTGATAATGTAATTGATTTGGGAGCTTATTCAGGCTTGACATCAATCCTTTTTAAAAGTGCAGTTGGTCAGAACGGTAATGTGGTTGCAGTTGAAGCAGATAATTATAACATTCAAGCAATTAAAAAAAATTTTAATCTTTATAATAAAATTACTCAATTAAATATTCATTTATTTGAAGGCGCTATATATAAAAATGATCATGGATTATTATACGCAAGTGAGGGAAATATGGGATCTTCATCTTCTGATGTATTGCAATATAGAAGTAGAGGGATTGAAAAAAAAGTTCCTTCAATAACACTCTCCGGCTTAGCTGGTAAATATAATTTAGGTAGAGTTGATTTTATTAAATGTGACATTGAAGGAGGTGAGCTAGAAATTTTTGATGATGAACAGTTCTTCAATAAGTATAGACCAAAGATAATTGTTGAACCACATTATGTAAACAATATTTTAAGCAGTAACTTAGTTATCTCTACATTAAAAAAATACAATTATGAAGTGAGAGAAATAGAGCAGTTTGGCGTTGATCTTCCATTACTAGAATTCTCTCATAATAATAAATAAAGTCACTAATGATACTCCGAAAAATAATTAACTTTTATTCATATGAGAAGGTCAGATATTTATTAGTAGGTGCTGTTAATTTTGTTTTTGCAATTTCTCTTTTCCCAATATTATATTATTTACTTTCAATTAGTGTTTACGTAATTTTAACGATTGCGACTGTACTATGTATTATTTTCTCTTTTTTTACACATAAGTATTTTACTTTTAAAAAAAAAAATACAATTACTGTCTATGAATCATTTACTTACATATTAAAAGAATTAATAGTTTATATTAACAACTTAATCGTGGTAACGATTTTTATTGTAAATTTTGGTTTGAATGTAATTTATGTAAGTGTATTTATGGCAGTATTAAATTTTTTACTATCATATATATACTTGAAACTTATTACTTTCCGCTAAAATTAAACAACTATTTGACACAAAAGAAATATAAATGTATTTCTAGCAAAAATTAGTAATTTAAAAACGTAAATATTTTTCGCGGGGTGGAGCAGTCTGGTAGCTCGTCAGGCTCATAACCTGAAGGTCGTAGGTTCAAATCCTACCCCCGCAACCAAGATTTATTTTCTATACACATTTACATAAAGAATATAATTAAAAAAAGAGTGTAAGAATAAAAGGGTAATAAATGAAGTTAAATACCCAATGAACTCCCCAATGCTATAAATAGCTAAACAGCAAAGTGAAAAATAAGTTAATATTATTATTGAAGTTAAAGCGTTAATATTAATATTTAATTTTTGAAATTTTATATTACCAATCTTTTTTTCGAGGAAGCTGTATAATATTGAATGAAGATGATACCTATCAGCTAAAAGTGGATTTTTTCTCAAGATTATGATCCTTCTTAAGACTGATACTACGAGCTCATTAATAGGATAAGATACAATACATGCAATGAGAGTTGCATAAATTAAATTACTATTTGCAATATAAATTGCAATAGATCCAATGATGAATCCAAGAAAATAAGATCCTGCATCTCCATTAATAATTTTTCCAGAAACAAAATTAAATAAAAATAGTGGAATTATTGCAAATATTAGACATAACATTAATTTTTGTAAATCATGATCATTTCCTTCAGTATAGAATATGAAATTTATTAAAATTATCAAACTTATGCCTAATACTAAGCCGTCATTACCATCGATAAAGTTGAAACCATTAGTAAGAAATAAATAGCAAAAAAAAACAAAAATATAGTTTATATAAATATTAGATAGCAAGATTTTATCTAATATTTCTTGATCAAAATTAATCAATCTCACATCATAAATAAAAATAAAAATAATTATTAAAAAAGAGATTAATAATGTTCTTATTGTTAGCCTATCTTTTTGACCTAAATCCGAAAACAATCCAACCACGAAAAAAAGTGATGCAAATATAACGATTGAATGGATGAAGATATTGTTAGTATAAAAAAATATTATTGCTATAGATAATAAAGAAGTCCCACCAATTCGACTTATCTTTGTAGTGTGAATTTTTCTTGATATATCTGTCAGATTTTCTACAAAGATGTCATTACGTCTCAAATGCATCAATAATAATATAATTGTTAGAGAAGAAAAAATGCAATAAAAGTAAATCATTGACTAAAATTTAAATAGTAAATATTCATGCTTAAAGATTTTATAAATATAATTAATTTGAATAGAGTTTCTAGTATTTTATTCTGTCTAATACCATTTGCATTACTAACTGGACCATTTCTCCCAGATTTACTTTTGAGTATTATTTGCCTTTTTTTTCTTATTGCAATAATAAGTGAAAATTTAGATAGATATTATAACAATAATTACTTTAAAATATTTCTCTCTTTTTTTATTTTTTTATTATTCGTCTCTTTTATTTCAAATAATATCACTTTTTCACTAAAAAGTTCCTTATTTTATTTTAGATTTTTTATATTTGGATTTGCAATTTGGTACTTAATTGATAATCAGAGAGATCTTATAAAATATTTTTTTTATTCACTTTTATTTGCTTATCTATTTGCAATAATGGATGGGTATTATCAGTATTTTTTTGACAGCACAATTATTGGAATTCAAATTGATTCTGTAAGGCTTTCTTTACCTTTTAATGACAAACTTATTCTTGGAGGTTATTTAGCTAGATTATTTCCTTTACTAGTAGGGCTATTTATTTTCTGTATTAAAAAAAATATTCGCAATTATTTATTGCTGGGTTTATTATTTATATTAACGGATTTTTTAGTGTTTATAACTGGTGAACGAACAGCACTTGGCCTTATAGCTATAAGTACAATTGCTATAATAGTACTTGTACCTGACTATAGAATAATAAGAATAATAACTTTCTTTATTTCACTTGCATTAATATTTTTGATCTCATTTACAAGTTCACCTATAAAAGAACGGAATGTAGATTTTACGATCGAGCAATTAGGAATTAATAGTGAAAATAGCCAGATTAATCTTTTTTCACCTATTCACGATAGCCACATAAGGTCCGCAATTAAAATGTTTCTTGATAATCCATTGCATGGTCAAGGACCTAACATGTTCAGAAAGTTATGTAACGACGTAAATTTTAATTATAATATTCATTCTTGTTCCACTCATCCTCACCATAATTATGTTCAACTACTTGCTGAGACTGGAATTATTGGTTTTATTTATATGATTTCTTTCTTTCTTTTACTTTGTGGCGCTCTTGTGAAGTTTTTATTTTATTTTTATTTTCGAAGGGAGAAAATATTGTTAAATATACAAATATGCATATATATATCAATGATTTGCACATTATGGCCTTTATTGCCAACGATGAATTTCTTTAATAATTGGATTAATATTATTTATTATTTACCTTTAGGATTTTTTTTATATTTTCACTATTCAAATAAAGCAAAGAATGAAATTTAATTTATGTATTTAATTACTGGAGGCTGTGGCTATATTGGATCACATATAGCTTATCAAATTCTTAAAGAAAACAAAAATAGTAAAATTATTATTCTAGATAACTTATCTACTGGGGTACTAGGAAATATTAAAAATATTGAAAAGTTTTTTAATGTGTCTATCAAATTTTATAAGGGAGATATAAGAAATAGAACTTTAGTAAAGAAAATATTAAACCAAAATAAAGTTACAACTCTAATACACTTGGCTGGGATGAAATCAATTTCAGAAAGTTTGATTAAACTCGAAGATTATTATGAATGTAATGTAAAAGGATCAATAGTTTTACTTTCTGAAATTTTTAAATCAGGAGTAAATAATATATTATTTTCATCCTCTGCAACTGTGTATGGATCTAAAAATAAAACTCCTTATCGGGAAGATATGTTAACTTATCCTGAGAGTCCGTATGCAATTAGTAAAAAGATTACAGAAGAACTACTAAAATCTTACTCTCTAAAATACAAAAATTCAAGTATTGCTATATTAAGGTATTTTAATCCTATTGGATTATCACCTAGTGGTATACTTAAGTTGAGTCATAAAAGTGATCATAATAATTTAATCCCAAATCTTATAAGGGCTTTTAAAGAGAAGGAAGTTAAGGTTGAGATCTATGGAAATGATTATGATACTAAAGATGGGACTTGTGTAAGAGACTATATACACATTGATGATTTGGTAGAAGGGCATACCAGAGCACTTAAATATATATCTAATAGAAATGGTTTTTATATTTGGAATTTAGGCTCTCAAAAGGGGTATAGTGTTCTAGAAGTTGTTAACTCATTTGAAAAAATTCTTAAGAAGAAAATAAGTAAGGAAATATCCCCAAGAAGGAATGGAGATTTAGATAAGTTTTGGTCCAATTGTAATAAGGCTAAAAAACAACTGAATTGGAAAGCAAGAAAAAATCTGTTACATATGTTACAAGATACTTGGAAGTATAATAATAAATAATATGTACAAGGTAAAAAAATCTAAGATTCACAACTATGGCGTCTATGCAACTAAAAATATAGTTAAATCGACTAAAATAATTGAATATATCGGTGAAAAAATTTCAAAAAAAGAAGGTGACAGAAGATCCGCTAGAAGAATTAAAGAACATTTAGATTCAAAGGTCGACGGTTCTGTATACATTTTTGAATTAGACAATAAATACGACATAGACGGGTCGCCCAAGTATAATAAGGCTAGATACATTAATCACTCATGCAGTCCCAATTGTGAAGTAGAGATTAAACAGGGTAAGATATGGATAAAATCTATAAAAAAAATAAAGAAAAACGAAGAGCTTTCTTATGATTATGGATATTCCTTTGATAAAGATGACTTTAGAGATCACCCATGCAAGTGTGGGTCTAATAAATGTATAGGGTTTATTATATCATCAAATGAATGGGAAAAATATTTAAAATATTTAAGTAAAATAATAAAAAAATAAAAACTTTTTGCTTAATAAATTATTAATTATTAAAATCGCTATAAATTTTCTTAAATGGATGGTCTATTTTTAGTCTTTCTGCTTTATCAATTTGATCTTGCCTTATCTTAGACCTTTTTTTCTGATCATCTCTTCTTTTTTCATTACAGTATTTGCATGATACGCCTTTCACATAACTTTTTAATTTTATTTCGTTCTCAGTTATAGGATGTCTGCAGCCGTGGCACTGACGATAACTGCCCATTTTTAATTTCTTGTTTACTGTAACTCTATTATCAAAAACGAAACATTCTCCATTCCAAGAATTATTAGCTGTAGAATTTTTTGAAAATTCAAGAAAATTTATGATACCTCCTTCTAATTGAGAAACATTCTGATAGCCTTCAGCCTTTAAGTATGCTGAAACTTTTTCACATCGAATACCGCCTGTACAATACATTACAATTTGATCACTTCTTTTTATTCCAAGCTTATTAATTTGGTTAGGAAAATCTCGAAATGACGATGTTTCAGGGTTAATTGCATTTTTGAAATGCCCAATATCAAATTCATATTTATTTCTTGTATCAATTAATTTTATATTTTTTTTATTTAAAAGTTTATTCCAATCTTTTGGATGAATTAGTTCACCAGTATACTTTTTTACATTTACAACTTCTTTTCCTAATGACACAATTTCTTTCTTTATTCTTACTTTCATTTTATTAAATGGAAGAAAATTAACGTCATTAGTTTTGAAATTAAAATCTCTAATATTTGTTAAATATTTTATATCTTCAATGGCTATTTTTAAGCTATTTTCATCTCCAGATATTGATGCATTGATTCCTTCGTTTGCCAATAAAATAGTACCTCTAATATTTTTATTTTTTAATAATTTATCAAGATCAGATTTTACTTTTTTGGGGCTATTTATATTTTTAAATTTATAAAAAGAAGTGATTTTTAAATTACTATTATTCATTATTTTATATCAGACTTAAAAATTAAATATTTAAATTTTATGACATTTCTATGTTTTAACGATATATTAAAGTAACAGTATGATTTCAATAATTAATTTTTGTTTAAATTAGATGAAGAATAAAAAAGCACTTATTACTGGAATTTCTGGACAAGATGGAGCTTACTTAGCTAAATTTCTTCTTAGTAAAAACTATATAGTTATCGGTGGTGAAAGACAAAATGCTAGTGGAAGTACTTGGAGACTCAAAGAGCTAGGTATAGAAAATAAAGTTAAGGTGGTACCCTTTGAATTATTAGAGGAAAATAATATAGTTGACGTTATAAGGCTTGGAAAGTTTGATGAAATTTATAATCTAGCGGCACAATCATTTGTTGGAAATTCTTACAGTTCTCCAATATTTACTTCAAATGTTAACGCTCTTGGTGTCACAAGAATATTAGAGGCTATCAGACACTTTTCAAAAAAAACAAGATTTTATCAAGCCTCCACATCAGAAATGTATGGTAATTCAAAATCTAACCGCCAAAATGAAATTACTTCTTTTGAACCTGTTAGCCCTTATGCAATTTCAAAACTCTATGCGCATTGGATGGTTAATATGTACCGTGATGCTTATAATATTTTTTGCTGCTCGGGAATTCTATTTAATCATGAGTCTCCATTAAGAGGTGGAGAATTTGTAACGAAAAAAATTATTAGAGATTTAGCTCGAGTAAAGTATAAATATTTATCAAATTTAAGTCTTGGAAATATATATTCAAAAAGGGATTGGGGTTATTCTGAAGATTATGTTGAGGCAATGTGGAAAATGTTGCAGCAAAAAAAAGCTAGGGACTTTGTAATATCTTCAGGGAAAACATATACTGTGAAAGACTTTGTAAATAAAGCTTCTAAATATTATGGGTTTGATCTTATCTGGGAAGGTACTGGCTTAAGTGAAAAAGCATTAGATAAGAAAACTAAAAAAGTAATAGTTAGAATTGATAAAAAGTATTTCAGACCAACTGAAGTAAATTATCTTTATGGCAATTCAAGTAAAGCGAAAAAAAATTTACAATGGTCTCCAAAGACGAATATTGATCAACTCATTAAAAAGATGTGTGATCACGAGATTAAAAAATATAAATAGTTTTTACTAATTTTTCCCTTAATCTATCCTCATTTTATTTTTTTAAATCATAAGTTGCTTTTTTTAACAAATTTGTCAGTTCAACTCTATCTTTAATATTTTCAATTTCTGAATAAGAAATTAAATTCCCAGAGTAAATACAAATTTCCTTTCCTATTTTTTTTCTAGTCTCATGAATATATGTAGAGTATTTAAGGGTTTGATTTTTTAATTTTGAAGCAAAAAAGTGAAATAAAAATCCATTTTTACCGTCAAAGTAGATAGGTAAAATATCCGCTTTAGTTTGATGGATAAGTTTTGCTGGAAACAATTTCCAAGAATCATCTACTGCCTCTGACTTAAGACTCTTTGCTACAGACACACCCCCTGATGGGAAAATAATCAAAATTCCACTATTATTTAGATGCTCCTTCGCATTCTTTGCAGTTTGCATGTTTAAAATTTTTGATTCTTTAGTTTGCCCACTAAAATCAACAGGCAAGATAAATTGTTCTAATTGCGGTAAAAATTGAAGAGTTTCATGGGTCATTATTTTAAAATCATCTCTGAATTGTGATACTAGTGAGCATAGTATTAAGCCATCAATAATCCCAAAGGGATGATTAGCAATTACTAACAAAGGACCACTTTTTGGTACAGTAAAATTATTATGTGATTTATTAATTATTTTAATCTGCATTGCATTCAAAATATCTGTCCAGAATGTTTTTGGATCCTTCTGATTAATAGAATAATTTTTATATAATTTTTCTAATTTATTTTTCCCTGTAAAGGTCTCAATTGTCTGTATAATTAGACGTTGTGCAAAGTTATGTTCTGACTTTGATGCATAAGAGAAATTTATTTTATTCATATTAGTATTCTACTGGTATTGGATCCAAGCTTCTCCAAAAATACCATGTGGCTACAGATCTATAAGGCTTCCATTTTTTTGACATTTTAATAGCACGTTCCCTTGTAATTGGGTATTTAATGTTGTAACAATTACATATACCTTTTATTAATCCTAAGTCATCGACTGGAAATATATCAGGTCTACACAAATTGAAGATTAAAAACATTTCTGCTGTCCATCTACCAATGCCTTTTATTTGAACAAGCTCATCTATAATTTTTTCATTTTCTAAGTTTTGCCATTTTCTTGGCTGAATCTTTCTATCGATAAATGCAATAGAGAGTGATTTTAGATAAGTTATTTTTTGCCTAGACAATCCACAAGACTTAAGCTTCATATGGTGCATATTTTTAACATCACATGGATTTACTTTTCCAACTTTTTTCTCAAATCTTTCCCATACAGCTTGCGCAGCACTAACAGAAATCTGTTGACCTACTATTGATCTTGCAAGAGTATAAAATGGGTCTGACTTGGTAAAAAGAAAATCTCTTGGGTAGTTTTTTATTATTTTCCCGAGATGTTTATCTTTTTCGATTAGATCTTTTTTTGCTTTTTCCCAAAAATATGGTTTCATCATGTACTTGCTCACACAAAAATTACGTATTGACATATATAATGTAAATTGATTTATTGTCATACTAAATTAATAATGGAGAATATATATGGCAGACGTAGCAAGTTTATTAGCTGAATTTCAAAAAGGAATTGAAGGTAAAGACACCGGTCTCGGTGCTACCGTTAAATTTGATTTCGAGGGAGCTGGTTGTATTTTTTTGGATGGAAAATCTAATCCTAATACTGTTTCCGATCAAGATCAGGACGCTGACTGTACTCTTTCAATGTCAATGGAAACTTTTGAACAAATGAGATCAGGTGAAGTTGATGGAACCTCTGCATTTATGCAGGGCAAATTAAAAGTATCTGGTGACATGTCCATTGCAATGAAGTTACAATCTGTAATGGATGCTCTAGGTTAAGAGTTTTAAAGAAAAGCAAATTAAAGCCCAGTTATTTATAACTGGGTTTTTTTAATTTTATTTTAGTATTTAAAAAAAGTTTTTTATTCGCTGTAGCAACAATTCTTCCTCCATTAAATATTTTATCTCCCTCCCAGGTTTTTAACACACCGCCAGCATTTTTAATTATTGGCTCCAATGCTCTAATATCCCATGGCTTAAGTCCACTTTCTAATATAATATCAACATGGCCATCCGCTAATAGGCAATAGCTATAACAATCTCCACCAAGCCTCACTGTTTGTACACCCTTAACTACTTCCTCAAAAATTCTTTGATCATATTCATTTGCAAAAATATATGGAGAAGTCGTATTTAATACACTCTCTTTTAGCTTAACAGTGTTTCTTGCTTTAAGTTTACTTTTCTTACCCCTGATTATTTTATATGATATATTTGAATGCCCAATATAGCGCTCATCAAGAGCAGGTATGTCCGCTATTCCAAGAATAATTTCTTCGTTTTTTGACAATGAAATAAGAGTGCCCCATATTGGAAACCCTTGAATGAATGACTTCGTGCCATCAATTGGATCAATGCACCATTCATAATCGCTATTATTTTTGATGCTTGCCTCCTCACCTAATACTGAGTGCTTTGGATAGTAAACTGAGATGATTTTGTTAATTTTTTTTTGAATACTAATATCGGCAATTGTAACTGGATCGAAACTCTTTACGTCCTTTGAAAGGACTTTTAATTTTTTTTTAAAATACTTTAATGATATTTTCCTAGACTCATCTGCAATATAATTTCCAATTTTTACAAAATTTCTAATATCCTGTTTCATATATACATTAATAATTAGTATTGATATTGAATAGTTGAACTTTTATCATAATAAGGATGATTAAAAAAATTAAAATTTTATTAATAATTTTACTTATACCATTATGTGGACATGCAGACTCGACTTTAATATTAGAAAATATTGGAGAAAGGGCACCAATTACGAGTCCTCTGATAGAATATGATCCCGAGTCAGACTCATATCCGGATCCATTCTCCTCAGATCAAGTTCTGCTCACTATCAACGTAAAGAACTATACCAAATATAAGGACACTATTTTAACGCCTGGTCAAATTAAAATGTTTGAAGCATATCCTGATACATTCAAAATTAATGTTTATCCCTCACGAAGAAGTTGTGCTGTGCCACCTGAAGTTTTAGAATTAACTGATAATAATGCATTATTAATAGATGATGGTGAAGGGGTTGAAGGAATAGTAGGTAGCATACCTTTTCCAAATCCAACTGAAGCCCTTCATCATGTTTGGAACCATATTTTAAGATACAGGGGTGTTGAAATATATGGCGCGTCTCCTTTCTATATAATAAATCCTGATGGGACACATACATTTGGAGCGGGGGAAGCTGTAGCTAAGAATTTTTGGAATCCATTTGTAAGAGATGAAAAAAAAGGATTACAAGGAATGTTGATGACAAAAGTTACTCATCCACCTAGGTTAGCAGATGCATCAACACTAGTAATTGAATCATTAAATGCTTTTAAGACTCCAAGAAAAGCATGGGTATATAATCCTGGCACTAGAAGAGTAAGAAGAGCACCAGATATTACTTATGATTATAAACCAAGTGCATCTCAGGGATTAACAACTGTAGATCAATTTGATGGATTCAACGGCGCTAAAGATAGATATAATTGGTCAGATATTGGTATTCAGTTAAAGTTAATGCCTTATAATGCTTATAAGTTTCATGAAACTCAAATTGAGGAAGTGTTAACCCCATATCATGTCAATCAAGACTATTTAAGGTATGAACTTGTAAATGTGAATGTTGTTAAAGCGACATTAAAAAAAGACAAAAGACATATCATACCACAAAGGATAATGTATTTTGATACTGATAGTCATAATATGCTGGCTGAAGAAACATTTGATGATCAAAGTAACTTGATGGCATACAGAGAGTTTCCAATTATAAATTTTTATGATCAGCCAATGTGTTTATCTATACATTCTGCTACATACGACTTCGCAACTCGTCGCTATCAGCTTCAAAATGTTAGATCAACTGATATACCTAAAGTTCAATGGAGGCTTAATGAACCTCATGATGAGAAAATGTTCACCCCAGAAGGCTTAAAAAGATTCGCTCGATAGCTATGGGTGGCCAATAAATTATGATATAAATAGTCATGTTTTAATAGGGCACGTAGCTCAGTGGTAGAGCATCACGTTGACATCGTGGGGGTTGTTGGTTCGATCCCAACCGTGCCCACCAGCTAAATAATATGTTGTTTTTTTTCACTTTTTATATAAAAGATCGCAATAGATATGAAAAAGCCAAACAAAATTAGGGAAGCAAGACTTAATATAAAGCGTTCTAAAAAGAGCAATATTCGAAAAGAAAAAGTAAGACTTAAAAGAATTGAGGAAGCTAACGCTCCTCAAGTAGAGCAACAATCATGAAAGTAAGAAGTTCACTCAAAAACCTTAAAACTAGAGATCGTAATAATAAACTTATTAGACGAAAGGGTCGTCTCTACGTAATAAACAAAAAAAATCCTAGAATGAAAGCCCGCCAAGGTTAATCAACATTTGATTGAATACTTAGAAAATCAAATTCTTATAATTGCAGATCATGCATCTAATTACGTTCCTCAAGAAAAAAATAACTTAGGTCTATCAAACTTTTTTTTAAACCAGCATATTGCATTTGATATTGGAATAAAAGAACTAAGTTTAGATCTATCAAATCGATTAAAATGTAAAGTCATTCAAGGCAAATATTCAAGACTACTCATTGATTTAAATAGAGACTTAGATGATCCGACTATTATTCCAGAAATAGTAGATAGAAGAATTATTCCTGGAAATATTGGACTTAGTAAAAGTGAGGTAAGATTCAGAGTTAAAAAAATTTATAATAATTATCACCATGAAATAATTCGAACTATAAAAAAAGAAAAAGTTAAAGTAATTTTGTCTTTACATTCCTTTAATCCAATATTTAAGAATAAAAAAAGACTTCTAGAATTTGGCGTTCTTTCAAATGAAGATAAAAATTTAAGTCGCATCATTATTGACCAACTAAGATTACGTAAACTAAATGTTGGAGACAATAAGCCCTATAAAGGAAATTTGATAGGAGACAGTATGTATCGACATGGTTTAAGAAATAAACTTCCACATGCACTAATAGAAGTCAGAAATGATTTACTTTCAAATCCAATTGAGATAAAAAGAGTTTCAAGGCTATTACATAAAATTATAGTTAAATCATTAAAAAAACTCGCTTCATGAATTCAAATACACCTCAATGGTTTAAAGACTCAATTGCTATTTCCCCAGATGTACTTTACGTGAAAGTCAAAGGGACTAAGATAGTATATAATACTTGGGGAGACAAAAAAAATCCTGGATTAATATTTGTTCATGGAGGAATGGCCCATGCTGAATGGTGGAATTTTATAGGACCATATTTTGCAAAAACACATAGGGTAATTGCAATGAATTTAGGGGGTATGGGTGAAAGCGATTGGAAAAAAAAGTACTCTATAGAGTCATGGGGAGATGAAATTGTAGGTGTATGTAAAAAAGAAAAACTTAAGAAGCCTATATTAGTTGGACACAGTTTAGGGGGTATGTGCAGTGTAATTGCTGCTTCATCAATGAAAAAAACTCTTTACGGTCTTGTAATCGTGGATACTGCAATAATGCCTCCTTCAGAAAAGCCACCAAAATTTGACTTAAAAATAAGAGCTAATAAAATTTATAAAAAACAATCAGATATTAGAAAAAGGTTTAGACTTGTTCCATCACAAAGTGATGCACTCGATTATGTAATGGATTATATTGCAGAAAAATCTATTAAAAAAGTAAATGGTGGATGGACATGGAAGTTTGATCCAAACTATATGAAAATTTTTAACAGTGATAGTTTTGCTGAAAGGCAAGCGATGTATCGAAATAAGCTTAAGGGTTTAAAGTGTAGAGTTGCGATATTTAGAGGTGAGAAGTCACTTCTTTTTCCTGGCCGAAGTGCAAAATATATGCACGAGCTGATGGACAAAAAATCTCCTATAATAAATATTCCTGAAGCCCACCATCATATAATGGTAGATCAACCTTTAGCATTAGTTGCAGCTTTAAGATCTCTTGTTATAGATTGGGATCACTCCAAGCCTTCTAAAGCATTGTAAAAATTAAATAAAGTTAATTTTTGTAATAAAAGTTATATAAAAATAATGCTGTTAAATTATAAATTAAGAAATATATTACAGTAAATATTATGGACATTTCAGAACAAAAAAAAACATACTCATTTTTTGGAAAGTTGATTGTTTGGGGATCAGCTGGTGTGGTTCTAGTCTTAGTATTTATGGCAATTTTCTTATTATAAATTCTATTCATTATGCAAGTTTATATTTTAAAAGAAAGTAATTCTGACTCTAGAGTGGCAGCTTCTCCAGACACTGTAAAGAAAATGAAGGATTGGGGTCTCAATGTAGTTATACAGGATAATGCTGGATTAAACTCAAATTTTTCAAATGAAGAATATATTAAAAATGGAGCAATAATATCGAATGAAATTACTGATATAGGTAAGTCTGATTTGATACTTAAGATTAATAAACCAAATGATGATGAAATTGCACATATGAATGAGGGATCAGTGCTAATTGCATCCCTCGATCCATATAATAATAGTGAAACACTAAATAAGTTAAAAGATAAAGGTGTAACATCTTTTGCAATGGAATTAATGCCTAGAATAACCAGAGCTCAATCTATGGACATTTTGTCGTCTCAATCAAATTTAGCAGGATACAAAGCTGTTATTGATGCTACTTATCTCTTTAATAAAGCAATGCCCATGATGATGACAGCAGCTGGAACAATTGCTCCCGCCAAAGTCATGGTATTTGGGGCAGGTGTTGCAGGACTTCAAGCAATTGCTACAGCAAAAAGATTAGGAGCAATTGTTTCGGCAACTGATGTAAGAATGGCTGCAAAAGAGCAGGTTGAAAGCTTAGGTGGTAAATTTGTAATGGTTGAAGATGATGAGTCTCAAGATGCTGAAACATCTGGAGGATATGCAAAAGAAATGAGTGAAGAATTCAAGTTAAAGCAGGCAAATCTAATTTCTGAAACTTTAGCTTCTCAAGACATTGCTATATGTACAGCTTTGATACCAGGGAAGAAAGCTCCATTATTAATTTCAAAAGAGCAAGTTAATTCTATGAAGCCAGGTTCAATAATTATTGATTTAGCTGCAGAAAGTGGAGGTAACTGTGAATGCTCAGCTGCTGGTGAAACAAATAATGTCAACGGGGTGATAGTCGTAGGTGTAAAAAATATTACTTCAACTATTTCTCAAGATGCCTCATCCCTTTTTTCTAAAAATATTTTAAATTTTTTAGACTTGCTGATTGATAGTGAGACAAAGGAATTAAGCATTGATTGGGAAGATGAGATTGTAAAAGGTATACTTGTCACTAAGAATAAAGAAATAACAAATGAGGAGTTTGTATAATGGAATTAGTTGATCCAAATATTTTCAGACTAACAATATTTGTTTTATCAATTTTTATTGGATATTACGTCGTGTGGAGTGTTACACCTGCCTTACACACACCTTTGATGGCGGTCACTAACGCAATATCATCAGTTATAATTGTTGGTGGGTTATTTGCTCTAGTTCTAAGCAGCGATCTATCACTTTTAGGAAATCTTTCTAAGGGATTTGGCTTTCTTGCCGTGCTTTTAGCCGCTGTGAATATATTTGGCGGGTTTCTGGTAACACAGAGAATGCTTGCAATGTATAAGAAAAAACCAAAAAAAGAGGATAAAGAATAAATGCTTACAAACCTAGTTGCCATTGCATATGTTGTATCTGGCGTATTTTTTATTATTGCTTTAAGAGGTCTCTCATCCCCAGAAAGTTCAAGAAGAGGAAATATTTTTGGTATCTTAGGAATGGTAATTGCTATTTTAGCAACCTTGTTATCAGTTAATTTTTTTACTTCGGATATTCAAACAATCGTATTTGTTATAGTTGCAATTGCTATTGGTGGAATAGTAGGCGCAATTATTGCGAATAGAATTGCGATGACAGATATGCCGCAGTTGGTTGCGGGTTTCCATAGCCTTGTTGGCTTAGCAGCTGTATTTGTTGCTCTAGCTGCATTTTATGCGCCTGAGGCATTTAAAATTGGGACTTTGGGAAATATAAAAACTCTAAGTTTAGTTGAAATGTCGTTGGGGGCAGTGATAGGTGCAATTACTTTTTCTGGCTCAGTAATTGCTTTCGGTAAACTCCAAGGAATAATGTCTGGTTCTCCGATAGTATTTAGAGGGCAACATATGCTCAATCTACTTATTGGGATTATAATCATTGCTGGCATTGTATATTTTTGCTTCAATCAAGACCAAAAGATATATTTAACAATTATCGCACTATCATTTTTAATAGGTTTTCTCATTATTATTCCGATTGGTGGAGCAGATATGCCAGTGGTTGTATCTATGCTTAATTCATATTCAGGATGGGCTGCGGCGGGGATTGGGTTTACACTTGGAAATACAGCACTAATAATTACTGGCGCCTTGGTTGGATCATCTGGCGCCATACTCTCATACATAATGTGTGCTGCAATGAATAGATCATTCATAAGTGTAATATTAGGTGGTTTTGGGGGTGATGATATTGCAGTTAATAAAGATGTAGAGCAACGACCCGTAAAAGAGGGTGGCTTTGATGACGCAGCATTTATAATGAAAAATGCTGGATCTGTGATTATCGTACCGGGCTATGGAATGGCAGTAGCTCAAGCCCAGCACGTATTAAAAGAGATGACTGATGCCTTGAAAAAAAATGGAGTTAAAGTAACTTTTGCAATTCACCCTGTTGCAGGAAGGATGCCTGGCCATATGAATGTTTTGTTAGCAGAGGCAAATGTACCATATGATGATGTTTTTGAATTAGAAGATATCAATTCAGAATTTTCTCAAGCAGATGTAGCATTTGTAATAGGAGCGAATGACGTAACTAATCCTATAGCTAAAACTGATCCTTCTTCACCAATTTATGGAATGCCAATCCTTGATGTAGAAAATGCAAATACAGTTTTATTTGTTAAAAGAGGTAGAGGCTTAGGATATGCCGGGGTAGATAATGAGTTATTTTACAGAGAAAATACTATGATGCTCTTCTCTGATGCTAAAAAAATGGTTGAGGGTATTGTTAAGGCTTTATAACTATTCCTAGCTGTATAATTTTCGTCTAGCCATTTTTCGAGAACGACGTATATTTTCTGCTTTTTCCCTTAATTTTTTCTGACTAGGCTTTTCGAAGTAAGTTCTCATTTTCATTTCTTTAAAAATACCCTCTCTTTGCATTTTTTTCTTGAGGATACGTAAAGCTCCTTCAACGTTATTATCTTTTACACTTACTTCAACTATCGTACTGCCCTCCTTAAGAGCATTTTAAATTTGAAAGTTTTTATCATCTTGGAATTCCTTTGTCTAGCCAAATAAAATTATATTCAATTATGAAATAAAATTAATGTGCCCCATTTTTCGGCCATCTTTTACGATCTTTTTGCCATAGTCATACTTAATGTTTTTTTTGAAGTCTTTATACTTCCTCATAGATTTTATTCTGCTTACACTTTTTATTTCATTGCCTATAAGATTTCTCATAAGTCCTTTTGTAAGTATTTTGGGTTTAAGAATTTTTTTTCCTGTAATGGCTTTTATATGCAACTCAAATTGACTTATATTTGCATTATCAAGTGTTATATGCCCTGAATTATGAACCCTTGGAGCAATTTCATTAACAAAAATTTTATTTTCTTTATCAATAAAAAATTCAATTGTTAATAATCCAATATAATTGAGATTTGTAATAATTTTTTTTGATATTTTTAATAATTTACCTTCAATTTTCTCATCTATACTACTAGGAGATGTTGTTTCAAAAAGTATATGGTTTTTGTGTATATTGGTGAATGTTGGATAAAAATAAAAATTTCGTTTAATGTCTCTGGCACATATGATTGAAACTTCTTTTTTAAGATTAATCTTCCTTTCTATAATACAGTCCTGATAGCCATTTTCTTTCCATTGTCTTTTTAAATTTTTAGTATTTTTTACTAATGCTTGTCCTTTACCGTCGTAGCCAAATCTGGTTGTTTTTAATATTACAGGATACTGAATTGACGTTTTAAGCTTTCTCAAACTATTCTTATTATTGAGAAGACCAATTCCTGCGTGGTTAATTTTATTTTTTGAGAAGAACTGTTTTTCTTTTTTTCTATCTTGGCTAATAGTCAGTGCAGAAATAGGTGGATATATTTTCTGTCTCTTTAATTTTTTTAGAGCTTTAGTTGATACATTTTCAAATTCGTAGGTTATAAGATCTACTTCACTACTAAAAATTTTTAAACTTTTAACATCTTCAAAGGAACCGTAGAACATCTTGTCAGCATATTTCTCTGCGGGAACTCTTTTGCTGTCTGAGTAAACGAATACTTTAAGTCCTAACTTATTACATGAATGAGCTAAGAACATGCCAAGTTGTCCACCACCAATGATGCCAACGGTGGAAACTTTTAAACTCATTTTTTAGGTTTGATATTTACTGACTGGGTTTGCTTAAAACGCCAACTCTTATATTTATTTTTAAGAATTTTATCTTCACCACTTAATATTGAGATTGCTAATAAGGCAGCATTTTTTGCACCTGACTCACCCACAGCTAGTGATCCTACAGGAACACCTGCAGGCATTTGAGCGATTGATAACAAGCTATCTAATCCTTTTAATTTTTTAGACTCAACTGGGACACCCAGCACCGGCAAATTACTTATTGATGCAGTCATACCAGGAAGATGAGCAGCTCCCCCAGCTCCTGCAATTATTACTTTTATGCCTTTTTTATCAGCTTCCTCAGCATATGTGAATAATCTTTTGGGAGTGCGGTGGGCTGAAATAATCTTTACTTCATGTTTAATTTTAAAAGTGGTTAAAATTTTTGATGCATGTTTCATTGTTGGCCAATCAGATTGGCTTCCCATTATTATGCTAACGAGTGGCAAACTTTTCATCAACAAAACTTATTCGTCTATATTTGTATTTGTAGAGGAAAGACTCTCTTCAGCTTTAATATTCATTTCCTCTAATTTTAGCATTTCTTCTTTTGCTTTTTTCTTTTCAGCACGCTTGATTGAGCGCTCGGCTTTTTCAAGAGCTTCATCTAATTCTATTTGCCTACATAGACCAAGGCCAATTGGGTCTTGAGGTCTGATGTTTGCCATATTCCAATGAGTTCTCTTTCTTATTCCGTCTATAGTATTTTTTGTACTTCCAACTAAACGAGCTACTTGAGAGTCTTTTAATTCAGGATGATTCCTAATCAACCAATAGACAGCATCTGGTCGATCTTGTCTTTTAGAAAGGGGAGTATATTTCTTTTTTTTCTTTGATTGTTCTGTTTTTTCAGAGATTTCATTTTCAATGATTTGAAGCTCTTCTTCTTCGGATGCAACACATCTATCAATTTCTTCTTTAGTTAATTGGCCACTAGTAATCGGATTTAATCCTTTTATTCCTGCACCTACTTCGCCGTCAGCTATACCTTTGATTTCCAGTTCGTGCATACCACAGAAATCTCCTATCTGTCTGAATGAGAGGGAAGTGTTATCTACAAGCCAAATTGCAGTAGCTTTTGGCATAAGTGGTAATTTTATTGTTTTCATAATCTGTAATTAAAAAAATCCTTATATGTTAGTTTATCATTTTTTTAAAGCTTTACTCAAAATTTAGCAGTAATTTGCCAATATTTTTATTATTTTCCATGTATTGGTGTGCTTTTGAGACATCACTCATATCAAATTTTTTATCAATATGAAGTTTAATATTGTTATTTTCTATCAAAGGCCAAATATTCTTTTTAAGATTTTCCGCTATTTCAGCCTTTTCTTTATTTGCCCTTGTTCTTAAAGTAGATCCCGAAATGATTAATCTTTTTAGCATAATTGGAAGAAGATTAGCTTCAATATTTGAGCCCTGAAGATAAGCAATATTAATTAGTCTTCCAAAACGATTCATTATATTTAGATTTTTTTGGAAGTAATTTCCTCCTACCATATCTAGAATTACATCAATACCTTTATATTCGTTAAGAATTATTTTTTCAAAATCATCAGTCTTATAATTAATTACTCGTTCAATATTTAGAGAATTTAAATAATTTTCTTTTTCATCAGATCCCACTGTAACAATGCATTTCACGCCAAAGGCTATTGCAATTGAAACAGCGGTTAAACCAATACCGCTTGCGCCGCCGTGAATAAGCAGTGTTTCATCCTTTTTAAGTTTCGCAAGGTCAAACAAATTTGTCCATACTGTAAAAAAAGTTTCAGGGATAGTGCAAGCATCACTAAGTGAAATCCCTTTTGGAAGAGGCAGTATTGTTGATTTATGGCATTTCACATATTCCGCATATCCACCACCAGTTACTAAAGCGCAAACATTTTTATTTAAAAATTCTTTATCAATACCTTTACCACAATCTACTATACTTCCTGAAACCTCTAGTCCAAGTATCTCCGAAGCACCTTTAGGAGGTGGATATTGCCCCATGCGTTGCAATATGTCAGGTCTATTTATTCCTGCTGCATGAACTTTGATTAATACTTCTTCATCACTAATAACTGGTGTCTCTATGTTGTCAGATACATATAGGACTTCAGGGCCTCCAAATTTGTCAAAAGTAATTGCTTTCATAAAAATATATAGGAGCTGCTATATATTATTAGCAGCTCCTTATTAAAATTAATTAATTTTGTTATTAATTTCTATTTTTCTTGGTTTTTGATGTTCTGGAATTTCCCTTTCAAGAAATACATGCAATAAGCCATTCTCATAGCTTGCATCAGATACTTTGATAGTATCAGCTAGTCGAAATTTTCTTTCAAAGCTTCTCCCAGCAATACCTTTATGCAAGAACTCAACGTTATTTTTAGAATCATTGGTCTTGCCACTGATTATTAGCTCATTTTCTTGAACAGAAATGTCTAAGTCAGACATTGAGAAACCAGCTACTGCAAGTGTTATGGTATAATTATTACCTGATTTCACAATATTGTAAGGCGGGTAAGCACTTCCAGTCTCATTCATGTTAAAGACAGAGTCAAAGATATTGTCAAATGCGTCAAAACCTACGCTCGAGCGCAGTAATGGCGATAAGTCAAATGTAGTCATAGTTTAATCCTCCTTAAGCGATTAAAAGTTTTAGCCTACTTAAATTAAGCTAGGCAATTTATGCTGGTGCATTATTGCTACCAACAAGAACACATATTGTGATGATTATCTTGATTTCAAGGTTCGAAGTTTAAGTTTTAAGATTGCTAAATCTCTTCTTAAATCTGCTTACTTGACCTTTATCTTGAATTTTTTGCTGCCCACCTGTCCATGCAGGATGAGATAAAGGATCTATATCAAGAGACATTGTATCTCCTTCTTTACCCCATGTGGACTTCGTTTCAAACTTCGTACCATCTGTCATTACAACGTTAATTGTATGATAATTTGGATGTTTATCTTTTTTCATTTTATTTAGTTAATTTTGAGGTTAATTAACCTATATAATAATTCTGATCAATATTTATTTAGTGAATTTCTATGAGAATAGTTAACGCAATGATGAAAAGGCTTAATATTATGAGTTTTTGGCAGTTTACATTGATAATGGTAGTATTTGCAATCACAGGATCTTTATCACTTTATATAACAGTCGAATTTTTTGAAATCATCGGCTTAAAGGAGGAAAACTTTAATCCAACTATATTTTGGCCAATTAGAATTATTCTTTTATTTTTTATATATCAAATATTATTATTATTAGTTGCCATTCCTTTTGGACAATTCCAATATTTTTGGAAATTTGAAAAGAAAATTTTAAATAGGTTTGGTATAAAAATATAATTAAATTATTTTTTGAAGTTGATCATGAATTCTAAAGTTAGTTGCAAGAATTTTCCCTGAATTAAGATATTCCTCTCTTCCTTCAAAGTCGGTTACCTTTCCGCCTGCCTCTTTTACAATTAATGATCCTGCAGCAATATCAACTAGCTTTAAGTTTTTTTCCCAATAACCGTCATACTTGCCAGCAGCAACATATGCTAGATCCAAAGATGCAGCGCCCAATCTCCTAACACCACATACATTTTCCATTACTGTTTCAAGTCCAGGCAGATACTCTTTATGCCCTTTCATTCCTCTGTGAGGAATGCCTGTTCCAATCATACAGTCCTGTAAGTTTTCCCTCGATGAAACTCTTAGTCTTAGGTTATTGCAAAAAGCACCCCTGCCTTTTACAGCCCAAAAAAATTCATCCGTCAGTGGTTGATAAACTCCACCAACGATAATTTCATTGTCTTTTTCTAAAGCAATTGAAATCGCAAAATGGGGAATACTAAAAACAAAATTACTCGTTCCATCAAGAGGATCAATTATCCATCTCACATTATCGTCTGAGTTTTTTATAGTTCCGTTTTCTTCAGCAAGTATATTTATTTTAGGATAAGAATAAGTAAGTTCTTTTATTATTTGCTTCTCTGCTCGAGTATCTGCTAAAGAAACAAAATCAGAAACTCCTTTTAAAGAGACCTGTAATTTTTCAACTTCTCCAAAGTCTCTTATGAGATTTTTACTTACTTTTCTTGAAGCAAGGAATATTGCATTTATGTATGGATCTGAGTAGCTCACTAGTCAGCTCTTTTAGAATAGGTTAAATCCTCAGTATTGATTTCAATTTTCTCACCTTGTTCAATAAAAGGCGGCACCATTACTCTTATACCATTCTCTAATATCGCAGGTTTACTTGAAGATGCAGCTGTTTGACCTTTAACAACCGCTTCCGTTTCATTAACAATAAAGGAGAGTGTCTTTGGAAGTTGTATTCCTATAGCTTTGTCATTGTACATTTCAATTATAACTTCATCATTTTCACTTATTAAGACCATTCTATCCCCAGCAATTTCTGAATCTAGTTCTATTTGTTCGTAGGAGTCGGTATTCATAAAAACTAGTTTATCATCTTGTTTATATAGATATTGGTAATTTTCTTCATCTACCCGTACACGCTCCACTTCCTCAGATGCCCTGAATCTTTCATTTAGTTTTGATCCAGTTTTAATATTTTTCATTTCAACTTGGTTAAATGCTCCACCCTTGCCAGGTTTTACAGATTGTGATTTGGCAACAGTCCACAACTCACCCTTATGCTCTAAAATCATGCCTGGTTTTACAGAATTTCCATTAATTTTCATTCAATTAAGCCTCAAGTGACTCGCTCCATTCACCTAAAGAAGCTTTCATGTTCATGATCGCACGATGGCTAAATGCCTTTTGCGCATTCTCTAGATTACTATCATTGCCTGACCAAGCTTTCAATGCCGCTTGCTGTAATGCTCTTCCATAAGAGAAACTTAGTTTCCATTTAAACCCACCGATTTTATTCATCTCATCCAAGTGTGCCGTTGCATCAATGTCAGATTGACCACCTGATAGAAAAACAATACCTGGTAATTCATCAGGCACTGATGAATTTAGACAATCAAGAGTTTTTTCTGCAACTTCCTTATAATTTGCTTGATGACTATTTTCTGTTCCTGAAACTACCATGTTAGGTTTTAAAAGGGTGCCCCTAATATTTATATTTTTTTTATCAAGCATTTCAAAAAGTACAGACAATGTATTCTTAGTAACATCATAGCATTGATCAATTGTATGCGGGCCATCCATAATAACTTCAGGCTCTACTATTGGTACCATATTATTTTTTTGAGCGATAAGGGCGTACTCGGACAAAGCTAACATATTTTCGTTGATACATTTTGAAGACGGCATACCATCACTAATATTGATTACGGCTCTCCATTTCGTAAACTTAGCACCCAATGCATCATATTCTCTACAACGTTCATTTAAACCATCCAATCCAGTTGTAATTTTTTCATTAGAACTCTTTTCCAGTTCTTTTACTCCTTGGTCTACTTTAATTCCAGGAAGGGACCCATGCTTCAAGATTACATCCTTTAAATATGATCCATCTTGCGCTTTTTGTCTTAGAGTCTCATCAAATAGAATTACCCCGCCAATAGCCTCTGCCATAGCAGGAGATCTAAAAAGCATTTCTCTATATTTTCTTCTATTATCTTCAGTTGACTCCACGTCAATTGACTTAAATCTTTTTTCTATTGTTCCAGTGCTTTCGTCAGCTGCAAGTATTCCTTTACCGTCCTTTACAATATAGTTCGCTATCTCTTCTAATGTTTTTGGTATCATTTTCATCTCCTATTATAAAATTCCTAACGCGACCAGGCCTGGTAATTTCTTACCTTCTATTAGCTCAAGTAATGCACCACCGCCAGTAGAAACATAAGAAAATTTATCTTTTACACGGGCTAAGTCCAATGCAGAAATTGTATCACCTCCCCCAGCAAATGACCTAACTTTATTATTTTCAGTTAGAGTGCCAATAAAATTTGCAATTTCTACAGTGCCTTTGTCAAACGGAGAAGTTTCAAACACTCCAAGTGGACCATTCCAAAATACAGTTTTAGATTTACTAATTTCATTTTTTATTAACTTCAATGTATTTTTGCCTATATCCAGAATCATATTTTGTTCTTTAATGTTATCAATATCACACTCTTTGACGTCTGCTTTGTCTGAAACTTTATCTGCTGTAACTACATCAATTGGTAAAACTAACCTACAATTATTTTTTGCTGAAAAATTTATTATCTCTTCAATTAAGTTGTTGACATTTTCTTCATGCAATGAGCTTTGGATATTATATCCGTGATATTTTAAAAAGTTATTTGCCATACCACCAGCTATAACAATGGTATCCATTTTTTTTGATAAATTTTTAAGAACAGCAATTTTTGTAGAAATTTTAGAACCTCCTATTATTGTCAGAGCGGGACCAAGAGGTTTATGAATAACTTCTTGCAGATTAATCATTTCTTCTTCAAGTAGATCGCCACAATATGAAGGCATAAAATGAGATATTGCCTCAATTGATGCATGTGCGCGATGCGAACAGGCGAATGCGTCGTTTATATAGACATCAGCTAACTCAGATAACTGTTTTGCGAAGTTATGATCATTCTCTTCCTCTTCTTTATAAAATCTACAGTTTTCTAACAAAATAACTTTTCCTTTTTCAAGTGAATTAATTTTAGCTTTTATTTCGTTTCCAATGCAGTCTGGAAAAAAATTTATTTTTTTTTCAATAACTTTTTCTAGCTGAGGAACCACTTGCTGCAATGATAGTTCATTACTTATTTTTCCATTAGGTCTACCGAGGTGTGATAAAATAATGACTTTATGATTTTCACGTAACAGATTTAAAACAGGTTTTTTAATTCTGATTATTCTATCACTAATATAGCCTTCACTAGAATTAAGTGGAATGTTAAGATCAAATCTTATTAATACAGTTTTGTTTTTTTCAGTAATTTTTTTTAGATTAGAGACATCTAGCATTACTATTTTGATTTTTTCATTGCTACTGCAGTATCACACATTCTATTTGAGAAACCCCATTCATTGTCATACCAGCTTAAAACTCTTCCAAATTTTCCATCTATAACTTGTGTCTGAGTCAGGTCAAAATTTGATGAGGCAGGATTATGATTAAAATCTGATGAAACCAGTGGCTCTGAATTAACGTTAAGTATGCCTTTCAATTTATTGGATCGCGACGCAGCATTCATGGCTTTATTTACACTATCAACTTTCATTATTTTTTTTGATACAAATTTAAAATCGATAAGTGATACATTGGGCGTTGGTACTCTAATTGCTGTTCCATCAAGCTTTCCTGATAATTCTGGCATCACTAACCCAACAGCTTTAGCGGCGCCTGTTGATGTAGGTATCATTGACATTGACGCAGCTCTAGCTCTTCTTAAATCAGGATGAAATGTATCCAAAACACTTTGGTCACCTGTAAATGCATGAATGGTAGTCATATATCCATGAACAATTCCAAATTTTTCGTGAAGAACTTTAACTACTGGTGCCAAACAGTTCGTAGTGCAAGATGCATTCGAAACAACTAGATCATTGCGAGTTATTTCTTGTTCGTTTACCCCATATACTATTGTTTTATCAGCTTCAGAGCAGGGGGCAGAGACAAGAACTTTTTTTGCTCCAGCTTTGATATGCATAGATGCTTTTTCTTTCGAGGTAAATAAACCAGTACATTCAAGAGCTACGTCAATTTTCATTTTTTTCCATGGAAGTTTTTGTGGATCTCTTTCATTAAGTACTGAAATAGTTTTCCTTCCAATGGTCATTTTGTTTTTCTTTACAGAAATTTTTTCGTTTAAAGGTCCGTGCACAGTATCATTCGCTAGTAAGAATGCGTTTGTATCAACAGGCGCTAAGTCATTTATTGCAACAACATTAATATCCTTACGTTTACTCTCTATAATTGATCTGAGAACTAATCTACCAATCCTTCCAAACCCACTAATTGCAACATTTACTGCCATTTTGATATCTCCTATATTTTTTTAATTACTTGCTTTAATATTTTTTTTGCTGTGAAGCCATAGTAATCATAAAGTTTTTGATAAGGAGCGCTGGCTCCAAAATCTCTCATGCATATATTCACAGTATTTCCTCCACAGATGTCACTCCATCCAAAACTTGAGCCTGCTTCAATTGATATATTTAACTTAGAATTCCCTCTGATCTTTTTTTGATATGTCTTATTTTGAATTTTAAATAGCTCCATGCAGGGTACTGAAATCACTCTTACATTTTTTTTCTTTTTTTCTAGTAGACTCATTAGCTGAATTCCTATTTCTACCTCAGAACCTGAGGCATAGACTGAAATATCTGGATTTTTAGAGTTACTTTTAATTTCATATGCGCCCTGAGAACTAATATTTTTTGTGTAATATTTCCTTCTAAGCATAGGCAGCTTTTGTCTAGTTAGGGCAATAACAGATGGACCTTTTTGATTTGATAAAGCCAATTCCCAAGCTTCAGCTGTTTCTATAACATCAGCAGGCCGAAATACTTTTACATTTGGTGTTGCCCTGAGGGATGCCAACTGTTCAATTGGTTGATGAGTAGGGCCATCTTCACCCAAGCCAATTGAGTCGTGTGTTAAAATATAAATAGCCCTTTGCTTCATAAGAGCTGCAAGTCTAAGAGAAGGCTTACAGTAATCTAAAAATATTAAAAATGTTCCTCCAAAAGGTATAATGCCCCTATGTAATGATAAGCCATTCATAATGGCTGCCATTCCATGCTCTCTTATTCCATAATAGATATAGTTACCTCGGTAATTTTTTGAATTAATAACATCTACTTTGTTACCTTTAGTGTTGTTTGAACCGGTAAGATCTGCAGATCCACCAACTAATTCTGGCATGATGGGTCCAATTTGGTTAATCACCATCTCAGAGGCTTGTCGCGTTGCTATATCAATTGGTTTCTTAATTGAGCCTTTTTTAAACTTGCTTAAAATCAGATTAACTTTTTTTGGAATATTTCCGTTAATTCTTCTTTCAAATTCATCTCTTTTCTTTTTGGACATTTTTTCAAAATCTATTTTCCATTTTTTATATACATCAGTCGATCTCTTGCCAGACTTTTTCCATTCATTTAATACATCTATTGGAACCGCAAAGGGCTTATGGGGCCACTTTAGTTTGGATCTAGTTAAGCTTACTTCCTCTTTCCCAAGTGGACTGCCATGAGAGGAAGATTTACCTTGCTTGTTAGGTGAGCCGAAGCCAATTTTTGTTTTACAAGAAATTAGAGTCGGTTTTTTTGATTTTTTAGCTTTTGTTATTGCTTTTATAATTTCATCTTTATTATGCCCATTAATTTTTATCGTATTCCATCCATAGGCCTTAAAACGGTCAATTGTATTTTCAGAATTCGAGAGTTTAACAGGTCCATCAATTGAAATTCCATTATCATCAAAAAAAACAATTAGCTTATTTAACTTCAAATGACCCGCTAATGAAGCGACCTCATGAGATATGCCTTCCATCAAGTCTCCATCACTAGCTATTACGTATGTATAGTGATCGATAATCTTATCTCCAAATTGGCTGCTCAGTATTTTTTCAGCTAATGCCATTCCTACAGCATTTCCTATTCCTTGACCTAGAGGGCCAGTAGTTGTTTCAATGCCTTGAGCATGTCCATATTCTGGATGACCTGCACATTTACTATCAAGTTGTCTAAATCTTTTGATATCTTTTATGGTCATATCTCGGTAACCAGTGAGATACAGTATTGAATACAAAAGCATCGAGCCATGACCTGCAGATAATACAAATCTATCTCTATCATGCCACTTGGGGGCAGCAGAATTAAATTTCAGAAATTTAGTGAAAAGAATAGTGGCAACATCAGCCATTCCCATTGGCAATCCAGGGTGTCCGCTCTTAGCTTTCTCCACTGCGTCAATCGATAAGAATCTTATGGCATTTGCCATATTCTCGTGAGGGATAGAAGATGAATTTAAGTTTTGAGACATTTATTTATAATACCAATAATGAGCCTAATATAAGCAATAAAGTAGAAAGAGTCTTAGATTATAATATCTTATTCACAAAAAAAATTTAATTTTTTTTGTGATTTTAAAAGTTGACTGGGAATAAAAAAGACAGTTAAACTCCCCCTAAGGATTAAGGGTGCGACATGTCAACATATCAAGATACTAAAGATCAATTCAGTAATACCATTGCTAACCTTGGTAGAGAGATTGAAAAATTGTCACAAGAAGCAAAAAAAGTTTCGTCTCTAGAAAATGAAAATGCAAAACTTCTAAGTGAAAATAACCACCTTGAAAACGAAATTAAAATCTTAAAATCTGATTTTATAGAGCTCAAAAATATTGCCGGAAATATTTCATCTCAGCTTGATGAAAACATTTATACAATTAAAGACATATTGGATTCATAATTGATGCCTGAAATAGTTGTAAATATTAATGATCAAGATTATGCGATAGTTTGCGATCCAGGAGAAGAAAATCACCTAAAGCAACTTAGTTCGCGAATTGACTTTAAAGTTAGAGAATTGACCAAAAGATTTGGAAAAATAGGTGAAACAAGGCTCATGGTAATGGCTTCATTGCTGATTGCTGATGAGATACACGACCTTAATCAAAAATTAAGTTCAAATTTGACTAAGATTGAAGAGCTTCAAACAAGTATTAGTTCAAAAGAAAAAATTTTAGACCAACAACAAATGGAAAGTCAAAAATACATTGAAACTAATAATGAAAAATTAACAGATTTACTATCTAAGCTTTCACAGGCAAGTTAAGAAATTTCTAATCATTAATATTAATGATTAATACAGAGCATCATCTAGAAAAAAAAATATTACGCAAATTTTTAATCAATAGAAGAAACCACCTATCAAGAGACTATGAAGAAAAAAATATGTCTCACGTACATTTACGACCATTATTAAATAATATAAATAGTGATTATGTAGGTTCATATATCGATTATAATTCTGAATTAAGTACTAATGCTCTACATAAATACTTGATTGAAAAAAATTTAAATATTTGCTTACCTAAAATTGATTATCAAACTAATGAAATTAATTTTTTTAAATATAGTACTGGAACTAAATTAGTTAAAAATAAATATAATATTTTAGAACCTGAGATAACTAATGAAATTATTTTTCCAAAACTAGTCTTAGTGCCTTTACTAGCATTTAATGAAAGAGGTTTTAGACTAGGATATGGTGGAGGTTTTTATGATAAATATTTTTCTTTCCAAGAAGAAAAAGAAATTATTAAAGTAGGATTAGGATTTTCTTTTCAAAATGTTTATAAAATTCCAATTGAAGGTCATGATCAAAAACTTGATTGGATTTTAACAGAAAGTTATTTATATAAGGCAATATGAAAATTTTATTCCTAGGGGATATAATGGGTAGATCTGGTAGGCATTCCTTAAGAGATCATCTCCCGCAAGCGATTAAAGATCACAATATTGATTTTGTAATAGCAAATGGTGAAAACGCTGCAGGTGGTTTTGGTATTACTGAAAGTATATGTAATGAATTGTATTCTTACGGTGTAAATGTCATTACTACGGGAAATCATTTATGGGATCAAAAAGAAATCACCAATTACATCGATAAGGATCAAAATCTATTAAAACCTTATAATTTTGCGGAAGGATCTCCTGGACTAGGCTTTAATATTTATGAACTGGACAATAAGGAAAAAATTGCAGTTATTAATATAATGGGCAATTTATTTATGCGCTCCTGTGATAATGCTTTTTTTAAAATTGAGGAGGTATTGCAAAAAATTGACGTAAATGATTTATCATTCATTTTTGTGGATTTTCATGCTGAAGCATCGAGTGAAAAGATGGCCATGGGTCATCATCTTGATGGACGTGTAACCGCAGTAGTAGGTACACATACTCACGTTCCAACAGCTGATGCCAACATCATGGAGCATGGAACGGCCTACCAAACAGATGCAGGTATGTGCGGTGATTATGACTCCGTTATTGGAACTAAAAAACAAGAATTTGTCAGAAAATTTGCAACACAAGACACTGAAAGGAAACGAGTGCCTCCTGCAGATGGTATAGGCACATTATGCGGTGTAATCATAGAATCACAGGATAATAATTTTCTTGCTAAAAATATTCAATCAATTCGTATTGGTGGAAAAATAGGAAGTTAGATGGCGGGACACTCTAAGTTTAAAAATATACAATACCGAAAAGGTGCGCAAGACAAAAAAAGAGCAGGACTATTTTCTAAGTTATCTAAAGAAATAACTGTTGCAGCAAAGTTAGGTTCCCCAGATCCTGATCAAAACGCCAGATTAAGATCAGCAATTCAACTTGCAAAAGCATCAAGTTTTCCAAAAGAGAATATTGATCGTGCTATTAAAAAGTCTTTGGATAAAGATACTGTTAATTATGACCAAATGAGATATGAAGGATTTGGTCCTGCAGGTACATCTATAATTGTTGAGGCACTTACTGACAATAGAAACAGAACGGCATCTAATGTAAGATCATCATTTCAAAAGTTTGGCGGATCATTAGGTGAAACAGGTTCAGTTTCACATGCATTTAAACATTTTGGTTTTTTGAAATTTAATAAGGATGTTGCAACGGAGGATGAGTTCTTTAACTTTTCAATTGAAAATGGTGCAGAAGATTGTTTCGTAGAAGAGGATGAATATGAAGCGGTATGCTTGCCCGATACAATGTCAAAGTTTTACGATTTATTAGCTGCTAAATATGGTGAGCCAGTTTCATCTGGTTTTCAATGGAGGCCAGATGTATTAGTAAAAGTTGATGGCGATAAGTTAAAATCACTTATAAATTTAATAAACGAGCTTGATAGCGATGAAGATGTACAGCAGATCTTCTCAAATTTTGAGGCAAGTGATGAAGAATTAAGCAGAATCGCTTGATTAATTAACTTTTAAAATCCAAATATATTAATTAGTCTTTAATGAATTGATAATTTTGATTCGTTTTTATGTCAGGCAGCTCTCCAAAAAGAAAAGGTGATGGATATGAAAGGGAGTTAGCCAAATATTTTAATGAAAAAGTTTTTGGTGGAGACGATCTTGTGCAGCGGATGCCTCTGTCTGGAGGTGGAGCAATAAAATCGTCAGGTGGAAGTGATTTAAAAAATACTCCCCATATTTACGTCGAGGCAAAGAGAACTGAAAAATTTAAAATCCATGAGTCAATTAAGCAAGTGGAAGAAAACATTGAAACATCTAAATCAGAATCATTTCCTGTGGTAATTACAAGAAGAAATAGGGAAACAACTGGTAATTCATTGTGCGTTTTAAGGTTAGATGACTTTATGGAGCTATACAAAATCTTACTTGAAAGCAAGAAGACTGACACTTGATGCCCTATTTAAGACAATTTTTAGTTTTAAAATAATACTATGGAAAACGAAGCTCTGATTAGTACAAGTCAAATAAACGATGAGTTCACCTTAATGTCTCTATTCTTTAGGGCTGACTTAGTAGTGAAATTAGTAATTCTAATATTATTTGCTGCATCAATATTCTCATGGACAATAATTATTCATAAAATACGACTTTTTAGGTCTCTAAAAAAAATCAGCAAACAATTTGAGGAAGAATTTTGGTCAGGACGTTCCATCAAAGAAATTGCATCAACCACCCACCATCTTTCAGAGAGTCCTATAAAGTATGTTTTTCTTGAGGCAGTAGATGAAATTGAAAAATCTAATAAAGATACTAAAAAAAATATCGACAGCATTACTGATAGAATTAATCGAATTATGGAAGCCGCAATTGATTATCAAAATGAAAAGCTCTCACTATACTTTAGCTATCTCGCAACTATAGGTGCAACAACACCTTTTATTGGTCTATTTGGAACAGTTTGGGGGATAATGAATTCTTTTCAGTCAATTGCAATATCAAGAAATACATCCTTAGCAGTAGTGGCACCAGGAATTGCCGAAGCTCTCTTTGCCACAGCTTTAGGACTTCTGGCAGCTATACCAGCTGTAATAGCCTATAATATTTTCACAAGCCAAGTGAATGACGAGAATGCCCGAATGTATAGATTTAAAGAACATTTTAATGTCATTTTCTCAAGAGGACTTAATGCAAAATAAACATGAAATTTATTAAGTGATTAGAAATACTCGTTCAAAACCCTTTAGCGATATAAATGTTACACCTTTTGTTGATGTAATGTTGGTTCTGCTTATAATTTTTATGGTTACTGCTCCATTATTAACAGTTGGCGTACAAGTAGATCTTCCTGAAAGCAATGCTGACTCTCTGCAATCTAATGATGAGCCAATGGAAGTAACAATCAATGAGACTGGTATAATCTACATTCAAGAAACAGAAATAGCACTGGGTGAATTAATTCCTAAAATAAAAGCAATAACTGATAATAGATTAGATACAAAGATATACGTCAGAGGAGATGAGGCAATTGACTACGGAAAAGTAATGAGAGTACTTGGGGAGTTATCTGGATCAGGCTTTTCAAAAGTTTCTTTAATTACAAAACCCGTAAGCAATTAATTAATGGGACTTAAATATGAGAATTTCAGTTGTAGGATCAGTATCTCTTCACTTGTTCATCCTTTTTTTTACAATAGTCTCACTCCCTTTATTTAATAATGATGAACTTGAAATGCCACCTGTTATTCAAGTTGAACTTATCGAAATAGCAGAAAAAACAAACGTACCTCAGATTAGTAAAAAGAAAGAGGATAAAAAACCAGAAAAAGAAAACAAAAAAGAAGAACAAAAATTAAATCAACCAATTCAAAAACCAAAAGAAGAAAAATCAAATGAAAAAGTAAAAGATCCGTCCACAGAAGAGAAAATTGAAAATAAAAAAATTGAAGAAAAAATGATACAAAATATGCCAGTCAGAAAGCCAGAGATAAAAAAGAAAGATAAATTTGATCCTCTCAAACTAGCTGAGTTAATTGACAAGCAAAAAGATACAAAACAAACAAATCCAGAAGATATCGTTGAAAAGGATTATGAAGCCCTTGATTCAACACCAAGTCTCGATAAGAGACTGACGCTTAGTGAGGAGGACGCAATCAGAGCACAGTTTATGCAATGTTGGAGCATTCCACTTGGAATTCCTTATGATGAAACAATGATAGTAAAAATTAAAATATTTTTAAATACAGATGGGTCGCTATTAAAACCACCAGAAGTTGTCCAGCATGAACGGATGAATAAGCCAGGCGAGAAATATTTTAGAACACTCGCAGAGAGTGCTCTCAGAGCGGTAAGACGATGTGACCCTATAAAGGCACCAGAAGCTGAGCGTTATGATAATTGGAAAAATTTACAGTTGAATTTTGATCCTAGAGAGATACTAAGAGGTTAAAGATGAAAAAATTATTGGCATATTTACTTCCTTTTATATTATTCACTAATATTTCATATGCGATAATTGAAATTGATATCACGGAAGGTAACCGAGAACCTCTTCCACTTGCTATCAGTGAGTTCTTTCATGACAATAACCCAGAAATAATAGATAAGAAAATAACAGAAAATATTAGAACTGTAATTTCAGACGACCTTGAAAGAAGTGGTTTGTTTTCATCAATTGACGATAAGGCATTCATCCAAAATAATCGCGCTATGCATTTAAAACCTAGGTTTGCAGATTGGAGATTAATAAAAGCCCAAGGGCTGCTTACAGGAGAACTTACCATTGAAGACGATAGGTTAAGAGTAGAATTTCGTTTATGGGATACATTTGCGGAAAAAGAAATAGAGGGATTAGTTCTTATTACAACAATTGATAATTGGAGAAGAATTAGTCATATGATTGCAGACAAAATATATGAGAGACTAACAGGTGAGGAAGGCTACTTTGATACAAGGATAGTTTATGTCGCCGAAGAGGGCCCAAAAAATAAAAGAATAAAAAAACTAGCAATCATGGACCAAGATGGAGCTAACCATAAGTTTTTAACAAGTGGAAAAGAACTAGTCTTAACACCAAGATTTAACCCTGTAAGACAAGAGATTACATATCTCTCATATTTTAAAAATTTGCCCAGAGTTTATTTGCTAAATATTCAAACAGGAATACAAGAAGTTGTGGGTGATTTTCCGGGTATGACTTTTGCACCACGATTTTCTCCAGATGGAGGAAAAATTATTATGAGCTTAGCAAGAGAGGGCAACTCTGACTTGTACGTCATGGATTTAACAAATCGTGTTGTTGAACGACTAACTGACAGCCCAGCAATCGATACATCTCCAAGTTATTCTCCTGACGGTAAAAAAATTACATTCAATTCTGATAGAGGAGGGTCCCAGCAAATTTATGTAATGGACAGCAATGGGCGAAATCAAAAGAGAATTTCAAAACAAGGAGGTAATTACGCAACCCCTGTTTGGTCTCCAAGAGGTGATCTTATTGCTTTTACAAAGTTTTATCAGGGTCAATATTTTATTGGCGTCATGAGAACTGATGGAAGTGGTGAGAGATTACTAACTGAAAATTGGTATCAAGAAGCACCATCATGGTCATCTAATGGGAGGGTATTAATATTTTATCGTGAAACAAAAGCAAATGATGCAGGGGACGGTCACTCTTCATCCATTTGGTCTATTGATTTGACTGGGTTTAACGAGAGAAAAATTATTACACCGGTTGATGCATCTGACCCATCTTGGTCAAAATTAATACAATAAGAGGAATTTATCCTGGAAATTAGACATATTTTAAAGAATATGTAATAACTTTATCCTAGACTTGCGCAAGTTAAGTTAATAGAGTACTAACGGCTTTGAAAATATTACGGGAGTTTATTAAAATGGTTTCAACCTTTCAGAATTATACCAGATATTTGGTAATTATATTATTTGCTTTGTTTTTGGCAGCTTGTGAAACTGTGCCAAAAGATACTGCAACATCATCAACATCATCAACATCATCAACATCATCAACATCAACCGCAGCTGTAGAAATATTAGATGGTGTTTATGTTGGGTCAGATACAGTAGAGATGCTAGCGGTTGATGTTCCTGATAGAATATTTTTTGCATACGACAGCTATTCAATTACTAAAGCTGCTCAAAATACATTAGAAAAACAGGCGAAATGGTTGAAAGCAAATGGATCGGTTACAATAGCGATTGAAGGTCATGCTGATGAAAGAGGAACGAGAGAATATAACTTAGCACTTGGAGATCGAAGAGCTAACGCTGCTAAAGATTATTTGATGACACAAGGCATTAGTTCAAGCAGGGTTACCACTATCAGTTTTGGCAAGGAAAGACCCGTGAATAGTGGCTCAAATAAAAAGGCCTGGGCACAAAACAGAAGATCAGTAACCGTAAGAACAAATTAAATAGATATTTAATTATTTACGCCTTAATTAAGACAAAAGATAAGTCTAGGCTTATAAAAAAATATTTATTTTTATGATCGATAAGATTTATCTATATTTTTGTGCTACTTTAATAGTTCTTACATTATTCAATCCAGTTCTCAATGCAGAAGAAATTCCATTAGATAAACTTCTCCAAAAGTTGGAAACAATCGAAAGTAGAATAAAGGTTCTTGAAAAAGCAACTTTTAACAATACAACTTCTAATCAAGCAAATAATTTAAGCCTTGATGATTATCAATCAATTATTGCAAAACAATCTATTCAAATAGCAGAACTTCAAAATGAAATTCAATCTTTAACAGCTCAAATTGAAGAAATGATTTTTACAATGCAATCTACGGTCAACAACTTTAATACATTTAAAGAAGATGCAGAATTCAGATTTACAGATTTAAATACTAAAGCTGAGAATATAGAAAAAATTCAAAATAATGCCCAGCCTAATACTTTAAGTGTAATGCAAAGTGAAATGTTTATAGCCAATGAAGATAAATTAGATTTAGAACCAAAATCACTTGGAACTATAAATATGTCAAGCTTACCTGAAGAAGAAAATTCACCTTTTGAAGTAAAAATTAATAATGAAGGTGAGGAGCAACAAATTATTAATACAATATCGCAAGATAATATAGTGTCCCTTGGGGAGCAACCAACATTTTTATCAATACTGCCGGAGGGTGATGAAAAAAGTCAGTATGAATATGCCATTAATCTACTTAAGCAAGGTGACTATGAAACAGCAGAAAAGGCGTTTACAGAATTTATTTCTATTGGAGATGATAAAAATTATTTAAGTAATTCACATTTTTGGCTAGCTGAGACTTATTATGTCAGAGAAAACTTCAAAGATGCTGCTAAAAATTATTTGAATCTCTATCAAACTTTTCCAAATGCAAACAAGGCACCTGATGCTCTATTGAAGCTTGGAATTTCATTAGTGAACATGCAACAGAAAGAACAGGGATGTATAACATTTATGCAACTGCAAGAGTCATATCCTGAAGCTAATTCCTCAATCATTGATAGAAGTAACCTAGAATTAAAAAGAAATGGCTGTGAAATTAGTTAAGCCAATCAATTATAAAAATATAGAGAAGATCACTGATGCAGATTTTGAAAAACAACTCAAACTTCTTGGCGTAAATTCAAAATTTATCGTCGCTCTTTCTGGTGGGCCGGATAGTTTAGCACTGTTATACCTAGCTAAAAATTTTGCTAAGAAAAATAATTTAAAATTCACAGCTGTTTCAATCGATCATAACTTACGTGAGGATTCATCTAAAGAAATTGAATGGATAAAGAAGCTCATGAAAAAAGAGAAAGTATGCTTTGTAACAAAAAAAGTTAAAAAAAAAATAAGCAGTTCTAATACACTTTCAAAAGCTAGAAAACATCGATATGAATTATTAATAGACGTTTGTAAAAAAAATAAATTTAAATATTTATTAACTGCTCATCATCTAGATGACGAAATTGAAACATTTTTGATGAGGTTAATTAGAGGTAGTGGGATAAAAGGTTTATCCTCTTTAAAGCCTATTTCTAAACATAAAGGAGGTGAGATTAATATTATTAGACCTTTATTGAAATATTCAAAGAAATGTCTGATTAAGTATCTAGCAACAATAAAGCAATCTTATCTTTATGATAACACCAATCAAAATATGAAGTATGACAGATCTCGTATCAGAGGTATTGCTGAAAACTTAATTAATGAAGGGCTAGACAAGAAAAGAATTTTAGAAGTTATACAAAATTTAAAAAAAGCAGACGAAGCAATCATTGTATCAGTTAATAATTATTTAAAGAAAAGTGTATCACTTGGAGGAAGTAGCACTATAAAGGTAAAGACTAAAATATTCAAAAAGGCACCAGTTGAGATACAATACCGCATCATCAATAAATTATGTCGCCTTGTGGGCAACAAAGACAAAGTACCCAGATCGAAGTCACTGCAAAGCCTTATTGATAAAATCAATACTGGGGATTTTAGAAGTCACACTTTAAATGGGTGCATATTTGTTTCTAAAAGCGATGAAATTTTAATATCAAAAGAGAAAAGAAGAAGCCGATTTTTAGGTCAAAATTTTAGAGTTATTCTTGAAAATAAGGATTGGCCAAAATTAATAGAGCATTATTAGTGTTAAACAATTGAAATATAAAGTTAAAATTTATACCTTTCTTTTCTTGCATGACGTAAAATAGTAATTATTTAATATCTATAACAAATTTAAAAAAATGAATTTCAGAAATATTACATTGTGGGTATTTATCGCCCTTATCGTCTTTGGTTTATTTAATCTCTTTAGCAACACCAGCGGTGAAAGAAATATAATAGACCTTACATATTCTCAATTTCTTGATGAAGTTGAGGCTGGATCAGTCAAAGATGTAGTCATAAGAGGCAGTAATATTAATGGTGCATTTGATGACGGCCGGTCATTCAAGACTTATGCCGCAAATGACCCTACGCTTGTGGACAGGTTAAATGATAGAGGCGTAAATATTTCTGCTGCCCCTCTTGACGATGGTTACCCTTCACTGCTGGGAGTACTCATTTCATGGTTCCCTATGCTATTGCTTATAGGCGTATGGATTTTCTTTATGAGGCAAATGCAAGGTGGTAGAGGTGGAGCAATGGGTTTTGGCAGATCTAAAGCTAAACTTTTAACTGAGAATAAAAATAAAGTAACTTTTAATGATGTAGCAGGTATTGACGAAGCAAAGGAAGAGCTTGTTGAGATTGTTGACTTCCTTAAAGACCCAAGAAAATTTCAAAAACTTGGTGGAAGAATTCCAAAAGGTGCATTACTAATCGGACCTCCAGGAACAGGAAAAACGCTCTTAGCAAGAGCTGTTGCAGGCGAAGCTGGAGTTCCATTTTTTACAATTTCAGGTTCAGACTTTGTAGAAATGTTTGTTGGCGTGGGCGCTTCAAGAGTTCGAGACATGTTTGAGCAAGGAAGAAGAAATTCTCCATGCATAATATTTATTGATGAGATTGATGCTGTTGGAAGAAGTCGTGGAGCAGGTCTTGGTGGTGGAAATGATGAGAGAGAGCAAACGTTGAACCAAATCCTCGTTGAAATGGATGGCTTTGATACCCAAGAAGGCATTATATTGGTTGCCGCAACAAACAGACCTGATGTACTAGACCCTGCCTTACTCAGACCAGGTAGGTTTGATCGACAGGTAGTGGTTCCAAATCCAGATATTATGGGCAGGGAAGCAATTCTAAAAGTTCATATTAAAAAAATATTAGTTGCTCCTGATGTCGACATTAGAACAATAGCGAGAGGAACTCCTGGTTTTTCAGGAGCTGATTTAGCTAATATTGTTAACGAGTCTGCGTTACTTGCTGCAAGAAAAAATAAAAAAATTGTGACGATGGTAGATTTCGAAGAAGCAAAAGACAAAGTCATGATGGGATCAGAGAGAAGGTCTCTTGTTATGAGTCAAGAGGAAAAAGAATTAACAGCTTATCATGAAGGTGGTCACGCTATTGTTGCTTTAAACCAACCAGCATCAGATCCAATTCATAAGGCTACAATCATACCACGTGGTAGAGCCTTAGGAATGGTTATGAGGCTACCTGAGCGAGATCAGTTATCAATGGCTAGAGAAAAGATGCTTGCTGATATCACTGTGGCTATGGGAGGAAGAGTAGCAGAAGAAATAATTTTTGGTGATAAAAAGGTAACATCAGGCGCATCTTCTGATATTGAAATGGCAACTAAGATGGCAAGAAATATGGTTACAAAATATGGAATGAGTGAAAAACTAGGTCCACTTCAGTACAGTGAAAATGAGGAAGAAGTCTTTTTAGGTAGATCAGTTCAAAAACATCAAAATGTCTCAGAAGATACAGCGAGACTGATTGATTCTGAGATAAGAATAATTGTTGATACATGTTATGATCTTGCAAGGAAGATCCTTACTGATAAAATCAACGATCTTCATGCTCTTGCAAAAGGCTTAATTGAATATGAAACTTTGAATGGAGATGAAATTTTGTCGTTACTTAAGGATGGAAAAATTGACAGACCAAACCCAGAAGAGGAAATTAGCAATGCTGGTCCATCCGTACCTAAAAGTGGTAAACCTTCAACAGTTGTTCCTGGTTTCAAGCCTAAACCACAGACTAGTTAAACTGAATTAAATATGACCGCTGCGCGTAAACTTGTTAAGTATTACGTTAGACCCATACTAAATAACATTAAAAATAAAGACTCTCTAAATCTTGGCTCTTCCAAACTTTATTTTGATAAAATTGAATTAATTACAAGAAATGGAAAGGATATATCGTCAAAATATCTTCATTTAAAAGAGGTCACCAGACTACCTAGGGATATTAGTAAGACCATAAGAATTCAATTAAAAAAAATAACAAAAACTAGAAAAAAAATCAAAAATTTAAATTTTAATAAGCCTTTAATAATGGGAATATTAAACGTCACTCCAGATAGCTTTTCTGACGGTGGAAAATTTTTATCAATTGATAATGCTTATGCCCAATATAAAAAGTTGAAGAAAGAGGGTGCAGTCATAGTTGACATTGGTGGAGAGTCTACACGACCTGGGTCAAAGACAGTTCCAGCTAAAAAAGAACTTCAAAGAATAATGCAAGTTATTGGTCAAATTAAAAGTAATTCAAAAAACTCTTTAATTTCAGTTGATACAAGAAAATCAACAGTAATGAAAGCTGTGCTGAAATATAATATTGATTTTATCAATGATGTCTCGGGATTAAGGTATGACAGTAAAACAATTAGTTTTTTAAAAAATGCTAAAATTCCTTTCATTATTATGCATTCAATTTCTAATCCTGCAAAAATGCAAAAAACAATTAAATATAACGACGTTTTACTTGATGTTTATGATTTTCTAGAAAATCAAATAAGAAAATGTAAATTAAAAGGCATATCTGAAAATAAAATTATAATCGATCCAGGCATTGGCTTCGGTAAGACTCTGAAACAAAATTTGACACTTATAAAAAAGATTAGTTTACTTCACTCGCTTGGTCTGCCAGTGATGCTAGGCAGTTCTCGAAAAAGTTTTATTGGAAAGATACAAAAAAATGAATTATACGATGATCGTAAAGGGGGATCGATAGCTTCAGTTTTATACGGTCTGTCTCAAGGTATTCAAATATTCAGAGTGCATGACGTATATGAGACAAACCAAGCAATAAAAGTCTATACGAAATTAATATGAAAAAAAAATATTTTGGAACAGATGGAATTCGAGCAAGCTCAAACAGCGATAAATTAAATGGACCTACCCTAATTAATCTAGGGATGGCACTTGGAAAATATTTTACTAAAGGAGATCACAGACATAAGGTTGTTATTGGAAAAGATACTAGGCTTTCTGGTTACATGATCGAACAAGCTTTAACATCCGGCTTACTCTCAATGGGCATGGATGTTTTTTTATTTGGTCCGATCCCTACTCCTGCAGTCTCAATGTTAACAAGATCAATGCGAGCTGATCTTGGAATTATGATTACAGCATCTCATAATCAATATCAGGATAATGGTTTAAAGATATTTGATAGACTTGGTAACAAGCTCTCTGATGAGACAGAACTAGAGATAGAAAATCTAATGGAAAGTAAACTTGAAGAAACCCTAGCCAAGCCTGAAAACATAGGAAGAGCTAAAAGATTAGAAGATGCAAATGGGAGGTACATAGAATATTTGAAAAACACATTTCCAAAGACCCAACGCCTTGATGGATTAAAAATAGTTGTTGATTGCGCTAATGGTGCTTCATATATTTCAGCTCCTCTTATCTTATGGGAGTTAGGAGCAGAAATAATTCAAATTGGAACTCAGCCAAATGGAATAAATATCAATGATAATTGTGGCTCAACTAATACGGATTTATTAGCAAAAACTGTAATAGAGGAAAAAGCTGACATAGGCATTGCATTGGATGGAGACGGAGACCGGTTAGCAATAGTCGATGAAAAAGGAAATGTCATTAATGGCGATCAAATCCTTGCATTGTTAGCATTACATATGAGTAAAAAAAACTTACTCCAAAAAAATAAAGTTGTTGGGACTTCCATGGCCAATATAGGGTTAGAAATCCTACTCAATGAGAATAATATTGAGTTAATTAGAGCAAATGTTGGCGATAGATATGTCAAAGAAAAAATGATACATGAAAATCTAAATTTAGGTGGAGAGCAATCAGGTCATATTATCATGAGGGATTATACATCCTCTGGTGATGGTATCATTGTTGCCTTACAAGCACTTGCAATTATCATGCAAAGTAAAAAACAGGCTAGTGAAATTTTTAATTTATTTACTCCGCATCCTCAAAACCTCATTAATTTTGAAGTTAAAACTAAGAATATTTTGGAAAATGATGAAACTAAGAATTTTATTAAAAAGTGTGAGGAAGAAGTTGCAGGTGAAGGTAGAATCGTTGTTAGAATGTCTGGTACAGAGCCACTTTTGAGAGTTATGATAGAGTGTAAAAGTCAGAATAAAATTGATGAATTAACTAAAAACGTTACTAAATATTTTTCTTAATATCTAGGATAAAAAATGACAGGTGTTGTAGTTGTTGGATCCCAATGGGGCGATGAGGGGAAAGGAAAGATTGTGGATTGGCTTTCAAGTCAAGCTGACCTTGTAATCCGATTTCAGGGTGGACATAATGCTGGTCATACCCTTGTAATTAATAATGAGACATACAAGTTAAATATATTACCTTCAGGTATTTTGCGTGAAGACAAAATTTCAATTATTGGCAATGGGGTTGTTCTTGATTTATCAGCTCTTAAAAAAGAAATAACAAGTTTAGTTGCTAGAGGTGTAAAAATCTCTCCACATAATCTATTTATTTCTGATAGGGCAACAATAATATTACCCATCCATCAAAAGCTAGACGCTATAAGAGAAAATAATAATCTTATAAAAATAGGAACAACTAAAAGAGGAATAGGGCCAGCTTATGAAGACAAAGTTGGAAGAAGAGCAATTAGATTGTGCGATTTATTTGATAAAGAAAAATTAATAACCAAAATTGATGTATTATTGAATCATCATAATGCAATAATGAGAGGATTAGGCAACGATGAGTACAAAGCCGTCGATATACTTGATGAGATTTATGAACTGGGGCAGTTTGCAAGACCGTTTGCAAAAACAATTAATGAAATTCTTGGCACCATTAAAGATAATAATGAAAAGATACTATTTGAGGGAGCCCAGGGATTTCTGTTAGACATTGATCATGGAACATATCCATTTGTCACATCATCTAATGTTCATGCAAGTTATGCTTCAATTGGCAGTGGTTTGAGCCCAAAAGTAGTTAATCATGTATTAGCAATAACTAAAGCTTATACTACAAGGGTAGGAAATGGGCCTTTTCCAACTGAACAAGATAATGAAGTTGGCAATAAACTGGGTGAAATTGGTCACGAATTTGGAACAGTTACAAATAGAAAGAGAAGATGTGGTTGGTTTGATGCCGTGTTGGTTCGTCAGGCACTGACTCAATCAGGCGCAACAGGTATTGCTCTTACAAAAATTGATGTATTAGATCATTTTGAAGAAATACAGATGTGTATTGGCTATAAGTTAAATGGTGAAGATATTGATTTTTATCCAAGTTCAGAACAAGACCAGGAGGAACTGGAGCCAATTTATGAAACTTTTAAAGGCTGGCTAAGTAAGACGACGGGCATTAATAATTATGACGATCTTCCTGTTAATGCTAAAAAATATATAGAGCGAATTACCGAACTGACCCATACAAAAATCGATCTGATTTCAACAAGTCCTCGTCGCGAAGATACAATCTTGATAAATAAATTATTTGATTAGGCCTGGATTAGTTTTGTATCTCTTGCCAGGCTTAACATTTCGGATTGTAGTTTTTGAAATGCTCTCTCTTCAATCTGCCTAATGCGTTCTCTACTGATATTGTATTCTTTGCTAAGTTCCTCAAGAGTTTTAGGATCTTCTGATAATTTCCTTCCTTGAATAATGTATTTTTCTCTTTCATTCAGTACGTCAATAGCTTTTGATAAAAGTTCTTTTCGCTTAGTTACTTCTTCCTTTTCAGCAATTTTAACTTCATGATCTGCATCTTCGTCTACTAGCCATTCTTGCCATTCTTCCTGCCCATCAGCACTGACAACGGCATTAAGAGAGTAATCATTTCCTGACATTCTTCCTTCCATTTCAGAGACTTCTTTTTCTGAAACATTTAATTGACTTGCAATTTCAGTCACCTGATGAGGCTTTAATGAACCCTCGTTGTAATCACTAAGCTTACCTTTTAATTTTTTAAGATTAAAAAATAATTTTTTTTGCGCTGCAGTTGTACCAATCTTAACTAGACTCCAAGACTTTAAGACATATTCTTGTATAGCTGCTCTGATCCACCACATCGCATATGTTGCTAAACGAAAACCTTTGTCAGGGTCATACTTTTTTACAGCCTGCATTAAGCCAATATTACCCTCAGAAATTAATTCTGTGACTGGCAGTCCGTAGCCTCTGTATCCCATTGCTATTTTTGCAACTAGCCTCAAATGACTAGTGACCAATTCATGAGCTGCACTCGTATCTCCTTTGTCCCTCCATTTCTTTGCAAGGCTAACCTCTTGCTTTTCGGTTAACATTGGGAACTTTTTAATTTGCTGGAGGTAGTGTGTTAGGCTGCCTTCATTTGACAATACAGGTAGCTTGTTGTTATTGGTCATATATTAGATATGGTACTTATATGCTTATTTTCAATGCTCAGCTTTTAATAGAATTTATTAAATTGCTCAAGTAATCTGGGATAACTGACTGAAATAATTGAATTTTTTCTTTGTGAGGATGAACAAAGCCAAGACTCTTGGCATGCAGAGCTTGCCCTGGCAGTGCATTAATCGCAGAAATTGCACTATCTGATAATTGTTTCAGTTTTCTTTGAGGGGATCTTCCATAGGTCTTATCTCCTATGAGAGGATGACCCTTGTCAGTCATATGAACTCTAATTTGATGAGTCCTGCCAGTATGAAGCTTACATTCAATTACACTTGCAATTGTATTACCTTTACTGTTTTTTAAGTTTTCAATGGTTTTATAATTCGTTATTGCTTCTTTACCCTTTATCTTAGAGCTCATCATTTTTGTTCTATTTTTATTACTTCTTGAAATTAAAGACGATATTTTTCCACTTGCAGGTTTTATTGAACCCCAGCAGACAGCCATGTATTCTCTTCTAATTGAATGATCAGCAAATTGAAGTGAAAGGTGTTGGTGACTAAAGTCATTTTTTGCCACAACAACGAGTCCACTTGTATCTTTATCTATTCGGTGAACTATCCCAGGTCTTTGGGAGTCTCCTACAAATTTTAAACTATTTCCACAATGGTTGATTAAAGCATTTACAATGGTACCTGATTTGTTGCCAGCACCCGGATGCATTACGATGCCAGCAGGTTTATCAATTACTATTAAATCTTCATCTTCGTAAACAACATTAAGGTCAATTTTTTCACTTTTTAAAGAAGTTTCATTTTTAATTTCTTCTGTAACTTTAATTTTATCTTTAAGAGAAATTTTATAGTCCGGATCTTCCCATTTGCCATTCACTAATACCATTTTATTATTTATTAAAAGCTTAATTTTTGATCGACTCAGATGAGTCAGTTCTAATGAAATGTATTTATCAAGTCTTAACCCGTTATACTTGATATTATTGACTTTATATTCATAGATCATTAATAGTATTTTAAATGAACCAGAGAATATTACTATTCATAGTTATTTTTTTAGGATTTTTAATTATTGTTGGTACAACCGTGGTAATCACAACAGTTATTGAAAGATCAAGAAATGTAGATTTTTTTGAAAATACTACTGATACTGAATTTCATAGTACATGTGGAACATCAGGTATCGAAGATGTTATTAAACTCGAAGATCAAAAAATATTGCTTAAATGTTTTGATGGTCCGGTATACATTTATGACTCTAAGAAAAACCAAATTATTACTGAAATTAATTAATTATTTATAATTGAATCAGACGCCTTCTCAGCAATCATTACTGTTGATGCGTTCAGATTACCCGTAATAATATTAGGCATAATCGATGCATCTATGACTCTCAATCCATCTATTCCGTATACTTTCAGCTCCTCGTCTACAACTGATAAATTATCTTTACCCATTTTACACGTACATGATGGATGGTATGCAGTATCTCCTTTATCTCTTATAAAATTATTCAGATCTTCATCATTGTTTGTGTCACTTCCTGGCGAGATTTCTTCTCCTCTATATTCATCGAATTCTTTTTGATTAAATATCTCCCTTGCAATTTTTATTCCTTCTCGCATTTCTCTAAGATCATGTTCAGTTTGCATGTAATTGAATTGGATTGAAGGCGCATCGTTTGGATTAGCTGATTTTAATTTTACTGATCCTCTGCTAGTAGGTCGCATCGGTCCAACATGTGCTTGAAAAGCATGGCAGGTAGAGCTCTTTCTACCATGATCTAAAACTAAAGATGGAAAAAAATGGAATTGCATATTTGGATAATCAGACATTTCATTGCTCCTCACAAATCCACCTGTTTCTAGATTAGAGTGTGCAGCAACACCCGTCTTAAACAAAAACCATTCAGCACCTATCAATGCCATTTTTAATGGGTTCTGAGCACTGTGCAGTGTTACAGGCTTTTTGCATTTATATTGAACATAGGTTTCTAGATGGTCTTGCAGGTTTTTCCCAACTCCCTCCAAACACTCTACTGGCTCAATGCTATATTTTGATAATTCATTTTCTGGACCAATTCCAGATAGCATAAGTAGTTGAGGTGAATTTATAGCCCCAGCAGAAAGAAGGACCTCTTTGCTTGAAAAATATTTTTTATTTTCACCATTCGCCTTGCATTCAACCCCAACAGCTTTTTTATCCTCAAATAGTATCTTATTTACAGTTACGTTAGTTAATATCTCCAAGTTAGATCTGTGCTTTATTGGATGAAGATAAGTAACGCTTGTACTTTGCCTCTTTCCATTAAAAATAGTTGTATCCATTAATCCAAAACCTTCTTGTCTTTCACCATTCATATCATTATTGATTTGATATCCAGCTTGTTGAGCGGCATTTAAATAAACTTGACTAAGAATATTGCCATTGGGCGATCTTGAAAGTTTTAATGGTCCCGACTCTCCTCGAAAATTTGAGTCTAAACCCTCAACTGACTCAGATTTTTTAAAATAGGGTAGAACTTTATCGTAAGTCCAATCTGTTAAACCCAACTGTCCCCAGTTATCAAAATCTTTTGCATTGCCTCTTACATGAACCATGCCATTGTGTGAGGAACTTCCTCCCAACATCTTGCCCCTGGGGCAGAACATAGTCCTATTATGCATAAATGGCTCTGGCTCAGATTCATAAAGATAATTATATTTTGGATCGTGCATCGTATAAAGCAGTGCTGCAGGCATTGCAGTCTTCCAAGTCTTGTCTGAAGGTCCAGATTCTATTAGCAGGACATTAATAGCTGTATTTGATGAAAGGCGATTAGCTAGAACACAACCAGCACTACCAGCTCCAATTATAATGTAATCAAAGTTATTTAATTTCATGAAATGATTTTATCAAACATTATATTTATAGTACAACATTAGATAATGTTAAAAAACTTAAATCCAAGTTTAGCAATAGTATTATCTACTCTGCTTTGGGGCACATGGTGGTATCCTTTGCGTTTATTAAATGAGTATGCAAACAATAATGCGATACCACTAACATTAAGCTTTATGCTTGCTGGCTTTTTTCTTTTAAGTTTTTCACTTCGAAACGTACATTTATTAACAAAAAAAAATATAATACTTACAATAGTTGCAGCGACCGCAGGTGCGGCCGCAATGTGTTTATATAATGAAGGATTATTACGTGGGAACGTAGCAAGGATTTTAATATTTTTCTATCTTACAGCTGTGTGGAGTACAATTATTGAGATCGTCTTTTTAAGAACTCCTTTAACTATATATAGGGCCTTTTCTATAGCAGCCGGATTCACGGGTCTTTTTATTATAACAGGGCTGGACAAAGGTAATATTTTGCCAAGTTCTCTCGCTGATTTATTCGGTATAACCTCTGGTTTTTTGTGGTCAGTTTGTGCAACTATAATCAGAATTAATAAGGAATTGGATGTTAACTTTGGGACTTCAATCTTCATACTCATCGGGGGATTATTTGTTATCATTGCAACTCTTTTGCCAGATGGACAAGTGCTTACAGGTTTCAATACTGAGATAATATATAATACTTATATAATAATTTTGATATTTGCTTTTATTTGGCTGCTTCCTGGATATTGGCTTATTACTTTCGGCCAAGATCAAGTAGATCCAGGTAGGGCTGGTATTCTACTTATGTTCGAAGTTGTTATTGGCATAATATCTGCATATCTATTAGCCAATGAAATTATTACAATGAGAGAATTTATTGGTGCGGTATTTGTTATGAGTGCGCCATTGATTGAGATATACGCTGGAAATAAATTATATAAATCAGTAGCTTAGAATTTTTCTATAAACTATTAAAATTTCCCCCTTTTTACCTAGATAGTAGGATGGATATATGTTTCAATTGATTTATACAAAAATAAAAAATGGGAGTTATGAATGAGTTTATTCTCTAGAAAGTCGGTTATTGCAATATTTCTTATAGGTTTTGCGATGATCTTTGCTGTCAGTTGTGACAGAAATCAAGAAGTTTCTGACTGTGGTACCATTTCGGTTGCTGAAATGGATTGGGCATCAGCAGAAATGTTTGCTAATTTAGATAAAGTTGTTTTAGAAAAGGGATTTGGATGTGATGTCGAGTTAGTCCCTGGCTCAACACAACCAACAACTGCGTCAATGGTTTCTAAAGGGGAGCCAGATGTTGCGCCTGAAATGTGGGCAAATGCGAATAGAATTGAACTTGATAAAGCTGTTGATGAAGGCAAGCTTCATTATGGTGCTATGGTTCTTTCAAGTTATGGTGAAGAAGGCTGGTGGATTCCTCAGTATTTAGCTGACGCTAATCCTGACATTCAGACTGTTGAGGATGCGCTTGCTAGACCTGAATTGTTTCCACACCCTGAAGGTGGTGACGGAGCTCTTCACACTTGTCCGTCTGGTTGGAACTGTCAAATAAGTACTGGCAATTTGTTTAAGGCATTTGAAGCAGAGTCTAAAGGCTTTAGACTTGTTGACCCTGGTTCTGGAGCTGGTTTAGATGGTTCAATTGCTGAAGCGTATAATAAAAAACAAGGTTGGATGGGCTATTATTGGGCCCCAACAGCAATTCTTGGAAAGTATCCAATGAAAAGACTAGATTTTGGAGTTCCGTTTGATGCTGATGAATGGGCTAATTGCACATCTCAAGACTGTGGAGATCCAAAAAAGAATTCTTGGGTTTTATCTGAAGTCTTCACTTACGTAACAGATCGCTTTAAAAATCAAGCGGGCAGTGGTGCCATGGACTACATGGAGAAGCGAGCGTTACCAAACACAACTGTTAACGAAGTGTTAGCTTGGATGGCAGATCAACAAGCCTCTGGAGAGGATGCTGCACTATACTTCTTAAAAAATTATAGTGAGTGGCATGATTGGGTTGATGCTGATACGCGTAAACTAATAGAAGCAGCTATATAACAGCTAATAACAGCGGGCTAATTTCTTTTTAGCCCGCTTTTTTTTTAAGATGAACTTGATAGAATTTTTTACTTCATTCCCTGAAATGAGCTCTGAAAGTCTAAGACTTTTTAAAAAGTCAGTTGATGGTGCTTATAGAAGTTTTTCTGCAAAATACGGTGATGCTATAGAAGCTGTTTTTGATCCAGTTCTTTATTTCTTAGTTTGGTTTGAGAAGCTTCTGCATAATTCACCCTGGCCTCTTGTAATACTTGCTCTACTGGGCTTAGTATATCTTGGTAGTAGAAGTATTTACCTGACTATTGGATCATTATTTGCGTTTTTGTTCATTGGTTACTTTGGAATGTGGGATGATACTATGTCTACAGTAAGTATCATTGGTGTTTGTACTGCGCTGACTATTGGATTTGGAATTCCTGTTGGTATCCTTATGTCTGGCAGTGATAGAGCAAGAGCAATGATTACCCCAATATTGGATATCATGCAAACCATGCCTAGCTTTGTTTACCTTATTCCTGTTGTTATGTTGCTAGGTATTGGAAAAATTCCAGGTTTATTAGCTGTTATTATTTATGCAATACCTCCAGTGATTAGACTCACTGATTTAGGAATAAGAGAAGTCAATAAAGAGGTACTAGAAGCAGCTGATGCATTTGGAGCTAACAGAATGCAAAAACTATTTCGAGTACAACTCCCTTTAGCCCTGCCTACAATTTTTGCTGGGATTAATCAAACAATTATGATGGCGCTAGCCATGGTTGTAATTGCTTCAATGATTGGTGTTAAGGGTCTCGGTCAACCAGTTTTAAAGGCAATAACTAATCAATACTTTACAATGGGATTACTTAATGGTTTAGCCATCGTCGCACTAGCAATTATATTTGATAGAGTATCTCAATCTTATGGTAAAAGAATGCAGCAGCATAGAGCAGGTGCTAATGAGTGAGGTTAAAATCAAAATTGAAAATTTATATAAAATATTTGGACCTAGGGCCAAAGAGTACACCAATAAAGTAAAAAGTGGGATTGATAAAGATGAGCTTCTCGCAAAATATAATCATGTGTTGGGACTGGACAATATAAATTTAGATATAAAAGAACAATCTATTCAAGTTGTGATGGGGTTATCTGGTTCAGGAAAATCAACTCTTATTCGTCATATTAATCGTTTGATAGAGCCAACAGAAGGAACGGTATTGGTCGACGGAGAAGATATAACTAAACTGAACAAAGCAGATTTACTTGAGTTTAGAAGAAATAAAACAGGCATGGTATTTCAAAGATTTGCTCTTTTTCCTCATCATAACATATTAGACAATGTTCAATTTGGACTAAGTATAAAAAATTTAGACAAATCAGAGTCGAAGGACAAAGCAATGTATTGGATTGAAAAAGTAGGACTTACAGGGTTTGAAAATAAATTTCCAAATCAACTATCAGGTGGCATGCAGCAAAGAGTTGGGCTAGCTCGAGCACTTGCGATAGATCCTGATATTCTATTAATGGATGAAGCATTTAGCGCACTGGACCCACTTATAAGGACAGATATGCAAGATCAGCTTCTAGATTTACAAAAAAATCTAAAAAAAACAATTATTTTTATAACTCATGATTTAGATGAGGCTCTTAAATTAGGCGATAGAATTGCTATCCTAAATGGCGGAAAACTTGTTCAAGATGGTAACGCTGAAGAAATCCTACTCAATCCTGCTGATGAGTATGTTTCCAATTTCGTAAAAGATGTGAACCGAATTAAAGTATTGAAAATTGGATCTATTATGAACATAGATGGAAATATGAATGAGTCTAATCCATCAGTAATGGTCGATGAAAGTATTGAAAACTGTCTACCAACTATGCTTGAAAGTGAGTCGAGTCTTAATGTACTCGATAATGATAAAAATTTTGTGGGTGTTATTTCTAAGAATAATATTGCTGAAATCTTGAGGAGATCTAAGGATTAATTTTATTTAGAAAGTTAAGTCTTCCTATTATTTCATCTCTATCAATATAATATCCCTGCAGGTGTCTTTCACCAGAATTAGCATCGTATTCTTTTCGACCGTGAAGCACCCTTCTATTATTAAAACTGAATATATCTCCAGCTTTAAGTTTGAAATTTATTTCAAATATTGGATCGTGAAGTAAGGCAATTAGTTTTCGGTAAGCTTCGTAAAACTTATCCATTTGGTCGGGGTCACAGTCCATAACTCCCATATAAGCAACACTAAATCTTATATCATTAAAATCATTATTGTGATCTAAGGAGAATAGAGGCTTATGCATTACTCTTATAGCATTTGAAGTATAATCTCTATTTACAAATTTTACAGGAGTTTCCAAGAGAGTTTCAAAGAATTCAGTAAAATTTTCTTTCATATAACTAGCAACTTTAAATCCATCGACTGCGACAGACTCACCTCCAGTGACATTGTTAATCAGACAATGCAAGAATTGATATCCTGGTGCTATTTCATAGTATGGGAGATCCAAATGATTTCTTAATGCGGCTGCGGTATAAGCAGAATTATTTGGATTAGGAATATCAATAACTTCAAAAGGTGTTTTAAAAAATGTTTCTCTATGGTGACTAATATTAGCAATTACATCAAATCCAGACTCCTTTTCTATAGGCGCGTTTTTCACAATAGAAATGCCTTTGTAGTGAAGTTGCTCAAGCCATTTTTTTATTCCATCATCTCCACTAATAATTTCTTCATAGTCTATTTGAATGTCTTCAAAATTTGACTCCATGCTTTGATCCCATAGAAAATATGGTGATATATATTTTTTTTTACTTTTAAGTGTATAGCAATTATGTCTTAGCCAATCATTGCCATAGTAACTTGTATGATCACCCTCACTCCATTCAATCTCAAGCTCACCTTTATCATTTACTTTATAAGACTTTGGATGAATATCATCTGTAACTGTTAGTAGGTTGAAAGTCCTCTCTCTTGCAGTTGGATGAACCTCTGATGGACAATTATCTCTTAACCATAAAAAATTAAACTTACTTTGTTCACCATCACTCCAATCAACTAGTATTGATTTACCATTCTTTTTCAACGACGATATAGATGGATAATGACTCATAAATTATTTAAAATTATTGTATTTCCTGCCCCAATTTGGAAACTTCTCTTTTTGATTTTTATTTAAAGTTTTCATAATTTCAATCAAAAATAAATCTCTTTGTTCCTCAAGCTCTTGGATATTAAACTTTCCAGCCTGTTTTTTTGTTCCAGAAACCATTGCTTTTTTTAGTTTATTCGTCAATTCAGGAGCTTTCAACTTAGTCCAGGGTAGTTTTAGAGCAGGACCAAATTGCTCCAGCATATGTTTCATTCCAGTTTCTCCACCAGCTAAATGAAATGTCAAACAAACCCCCATAAAAGCCCATCTCAATCCAGGACCATAGACAATAGCATCATCAACTTCCTCAGTTGATGCTACGCCATCATTTATTATATGTAAGGCCTCACGCCATAAAGCTTCTTGAAGTCTGTCTGAAATGTATCCTTCAATTTCTTTTTGAACAATTAGTGGTCGCATTCCAATATGTTCATATAATTTTTTTAATTTTTTAACATTTGTATGACTAGTTTTTTTACCAGCTACAATCTCCACAAGAGGCAATAAGTATACTGGATTAAATGGATGTCCGATTAAAACTCTTTCAGGAAATTTACAGGCGGATTGAATTTTTGATGGTAGTAATCCAGAAGAACTAGATGCAATTATAACTTTTTTGGGAATTATATTATCAATTGTTTTTAGAATATTTTTTTTTATTCTTTCACTTTCAGGCGCATTTTCCTGAACAAAGGTTGTTTCATGTAAAGCATCATTCAAATTAGTAAAAACATTTAGGTTCTTCAATGAAGCGTTTTTATTTAAACCTAACTTTTTAAGACTTTTAAAGGCAGTCTGAATATTTTTTTTTAATTTTTCTAGCGACTCTTTATTGGGGTCATAAGCTTTAACAACATAACCTTTAGCAAGAAATCGTGCCGCCCATCCAGCACCAATTACGCCTGTTCCAATAATCGAAACAATCTTTCTTTTCAACTTTTTAATCCAAGTTTGATTCTTGCTTCATCAGGACCCATTACATTCGAGCCTAAATTATTTATTATTGTACCAGCCTTCTCAACAAGTGATCCATTTGTTGCATAAACACCTTTTTCTAAATAAAGATTATCTTCAAGACCAACTCTAACATTGCCTCCTAATAATACCGCTTGCGCTACCATTGGCATTTGATTAATTCCAATTCCAAAAGCTCCCCAGTTACTTCCTTCAGGTATCATATCAACCATATTCTTCATTGAACCGGTAGTCGCAGGCGCACCGTATGGTATACCTAAACAAATTTGAAACAATGAAGGCTGATCTAGCAATCCTTCCTCTAACATCTGGTTTGCAAACCACAAATGACCTGTATCAAAGACTTCTAGTTCAGGTTTAACTCCTAATTCCTGAATTCTCTTAGCGCCAATTCTTAGTTGTTCTGGGGTTCCAACATAAATCATATTTCCATCACCAAAATTTAGAGTACCGCAATCTAAGGAACATATATCTGGCAATAGTTCTTCAACGTGACTTAGTCTTTCAAGTGCATTTACAAAATCTGTATTCGAACCAAAGTTTAATAAATCATCTTCTGGACCAATTTCTATATCTCCTCCCATTCCACTTGTGAGATTAATTATCACATTCGTTCCACTATCTTTAATTCGGCTAACTACTTCTTTATAGAGTTCATTATCTCGGGATCCCTTTCCAGTTTCAGGATTTCTAACATGAATATGGGCTATAGCGGCTCCAGCATTAGCTGCCTCAATAGAGGCATCGGCTATTTGTTGAGGAGTAACAGGAATATTAGGATGCTTTCCAACTGAGTCCCCCGATCCAGTAACTGCACAAGAAATGATAACATTTTTATTCATAAGACAATGAAGTTACAATATTAAAAAGAATTTACAATTTGAATAGTATAGTATGTAATAAAAAACAAAATGGAAAATCTTCAAAAATTTTATATTAACGGTAAATGGGTAAAACCCAATTCAACTAAAACAATGGCAGTTCTTAACCCCGCAACCGAAGATTTGATAGGTGAGATAATTCTTGGTAATTCTGAAGATGTAGATATGGCTGTGAGCGCTGCAAAAAATGCATTTAATACCTTTTCTAAAACTTCAAAAAATGATCGTTTAGAATTATTAAATAAAATTAGGCAGATCTCTGAAAAAAGATTTGAAGATCTTGCTAATGCAATGACATCAGAAATGGGAGCTCCTCATAGAATGGCTCGAGATGCACAGGCAGATGCTGCAATAGGACACTTGGATGGTTTTATTGATGCATTAAAGAAGCATGAAGAAAAAATTGTTCTCTCTAATTCAGATGTACTTTTAAAAGAGCCAATAGGAGTTTGTGGCCTAATTACTCCATGGAACTGGCCCATTAATCAAATTACACTGAAAGTCCTTCCAGTGATTGCTACAGGATGCACATGTATCTTAAAGCCATCTGAGCATACACCTTTATCAGCGATGGTTTACGCTGAAATTCTAGATGAGGCTGGAGTTCCTGATGGTGTATTTAATTTAGTACATGGAGATGGAGAAGGAGTAGGTGTGTCAATGTCTCGGCATCCAGATATAGAAATGATGTCATTCACTGGCTCAAAAAGAGGAGGTAAGTCAGTAACTATTGAATCTGCTGAAACTGTAAAAAAAGTAACTTTAGAATTAGGTGGTAAATCGCCTAACATTGTCTTTGCAGATTGTGACTTAGATGAAAAAGTAAAAGATTCAGTAAATGAATGCATGTTTAATACAGGACAATCTTGTGATGCTCCTACAAGGTTACTGGTAGAAAAAAAATGCTACGATGAAGTAATTGATATTGCAAAAAAAACTGCCGAAGAAATTAAGGTAGGCGATCCGACACTGGATGGTGACCATCTTGGACCACTCTTTGATAAAATTCAATTTGATCGGGTTCAAAATATGATTCAAGTTGGTATTGATGAAGGAGCAAAACTATTAGTAGGCGGCCTTGGAAAGCCCGATGGCCATGAAAAAGGATGGTTTGTAAAACCAACAATTTTTTCTGACGTAAATAACAATATGAGAGTTGCTCAAGAGGAAATATTTGGTCCGGTACTGGTTATAATTCCTTTTGATGACGAGGATGAGGCGATCAGAATAGCAAATGATACTCCTTATGGTCTTGCTGCCTATTTGCAGACGGGAGATAAAGAAAGAGCAGAACGAGTCTCAAGGCAATTAAGAGCTGGCGGTGTTCATGTTAATGGTGGCGGTTATAATTACGGCTCACCTTTTGGAGGATATAAGGAATCTGGCAATGGACGAGAAGGTGGAGACATGGGGCTAGAAGATTACCTTGAAACTAAAGCACTTCACATTGCTTAAGATATAATAAAAATTTTTAATATGCCAAAGTTGCTTTGGAGCCCATCTAAGGAAAGAATTGAAAAAACAAAATTATATAATTATTTTATTTTTTTAGAAGAAAACAACAAATTACAATTAAACTTTGATTATAGTAAAATCTGGTCGTGGAGTATTAATCACCCCGCTGAATTTTGGCTAAGCTTAATTGATTATCTGGGCATAAAGTTCAAAGGAAGTTCCAGACCTGTTATTGAAAAAGATAAATCTATATATAACCAAGAATTTTTCAAAAATATTAAAGTTAATTATGCCGAAAATATATTATCTAATCTTAACTCCTGCCCGATCACCTTTATCAATGAACTTGGGTTTAAGAAAAGTTATTATAAGCAAGATTTAATATCAAAAACTTCAAAATTAGCTAACTATTTTAGGTCTATTGGGGTTAAGAAAGGAGATCGGGTTGTAGCTGTTTCTGTAAACAGCGCTGAGACACTCATTGCATTTTTAGCGGTGAACTCTATTGGAGCAATATGGTCATCTTGCTCACCAGATTTTGGTGAAGTTGCTATTTTAGATCGTTTTAATCAAATAAAACCAAAAGTATTATTATATTCTAAAATATATTTATATGGTGGAAAAAAATTTGATATTGAAAAAAAGATAAAAAATGTAATTAATAAAATTCAATCACTCGAACATACTATTTGTATTAATTATCCAGACAAGAAACAGGATAAAGAAATAGAAGGAATAAGTTTAAGTTCAATTTTCCAAAAAGAAACTTATGAAGGAAAGATTATTTATGAAGAAAACTTATTCAATGACCCAATGTATATTCTATATTCTAGTGGAACAACTGGTAAGCCTAAATGTATAGTTCATAATACCGGTGGCCCACTGTTACAACATATAAAAGAGCAACAGCTTCATTGTGATCTAAAAATAGGTGACAAATTATTTTATTATACAACCTGTGGCTGGATGATGTGGAATTGGCTTATTACAGGTTTAGCGTCAGGAGTTTCATTAGTGCTTTATGATGGATCCCCATTTTATCCAGAGAAAGAAACTCTTTTTAAAATTGCTGAGGAAGAAGAAATAACGTGCTTTGGAACAAGTGCAAAATTTATTGATGCTTTAAGAAATGATAAGGTCAATATTCTTGAAAAATATAATTTAGGTAAACTTCAATCAATATTGAGCACAGGGTCACCACTTATAAGTGAGAGTTTTGAGTATGTTTACGAATTCATTAAAAAAGATATACATCTGGCGTCCATTAGTGGAGGGACAGACATTGTTTCCTGCTTTGTTGGGGGCAATCCAATGTTGCCAGTTTACTCTGGTGAAATACAGAGTAAGTGTCTTGGAGTGAACGTAGATGTATTTGATGAAAAAAGCCAGAGTACACTTCAGAAAGGAGAGCTGGTATGTAAATCACCGCTTCCATCTATGCCGATTGGATTTTGGGATGACTTAAATAAAGAGAAATATATTAAATCATACTTTTCAAAATTTAAAAATGTATGGACACAAGGTGATTATGCCAAAATATCTCAAAATAATGGAATAGTCATTTATGGACGGTCAGACTCAACATTAAATCCTGGTGGAATTAGAATTGGAACTGCCGAAATATATAGGTCTGTCGAGCAAATAGATGAAATTGTTGAATCTATTGTGGTTGGTCAGTCTTGGAACAATGATACAAGAATTATTCTATTTGTGAAACTTCAAAAGAATATTGAACTTGATCAAGTTATTATTGATAAAATTAAATATAATATTAGATCTTCTAATTCTATAAGACATGTACCAGCAAAAATTATTAAAGTAAGTGATATACCTAGAACAAGAAGTGGCAAAATAGCAGAAATTACAGTGCGAGATATAATCAATGGCATGAAAATAAAGAATTTAGAGGCCTTAGCTAATCCTGCTTGTTTATCGGAATATGAAAATATTGAAGAATTAAAAAATTAGTTTTATATTTTTTTTATGAATTTTAATTATGACTCAAAAGAAATAAGGTTTTTTATTGGAGATGAGCAATATAAGCTCCATCCTTTATGGATGAGAGAACGGTCATTAGAAATAGGAGCAGTCGATCAAAATTCACTACAACGACTATATGACCCTGAGAAAATCATTGAAAATTTAGAAATCAAAGAAGTAAATAAGTTAGACGAAGATAAACTATTAATTAAATTCTCAGATAATCATGTAGCTAAGTATTGCATAAAAAACTTAATTAAAGAAATAAAGAGAGCCAAAGGACTTCCTGATAAAGTTTTTTGGAATAAAGACAGTATCTCACTTAGAAAGTTTAAATTTGATTATAATACAAATGAAAATAAACAAATTTATGAGATATTAGAATATTATCATAGATACGGATTTGCAATTGTCAGCAAACTCAAACCCGAAGATGGTGAGATTATAAATTTTGCAAAAAAAATTGGATATATTAGAGAAACTAATTTTGGAAAATTGTTTAACGTTAAGTCTCAAAAACAACCAAACGATTTAGCATATACATCCATTGAATTAGAGTCTCATACTGATAATCCATATCGAAAACCAGTACCTTCTATTCAATTTCTTTTTTGTATTAATAATAGTTGCCAAGGAGGCGACTCAACAATTGTCGATGGGTTTAAGGTTGTAGAAGACTTAAAAAATGAAAATCCGAATGCGTTTAATACCCTTACGAATACTCTTATCAATTTTAAATTTAAAGACAAAGATGCTATACTGGAAAAAACAGGTAAGATCATAAAGTTAAGTGAACGAGGAGAGATAAAGCAAATAAAGTATAGCAACAGACTGGATTTTGTTTTTTATCAAGACCCTAAAAAGCTTGATGAATTTTATGCGTCAAAAAGAGTGATGCACAAAATGATAAATTCTTCTAAATATATATTTAAGTTTCGCTTAGAGCCAGGAGATTTAATTATTATGAATAATTATCGAACACTTCATGGCAGAACAAGTTATAATACAGCTGAAGGCAATAGATGGCTGCAGGGATTATATATAGACCATGACTCCGCAGAAAGTAAGTTTAAATTATTATCAGAGGAAATATAAATGGAAAAAGTAAAATTTACTCAGATGAAAGATGGCACAAAAGAAGATTATGATCTTTTAAGTAAGTATGAAGAAAAGTTTTCAAAAGATCTTCCTGATAGAATACTAGATGCTTTGAGAAATTTAGATAGTTCAGTTGATGGTTATCAAGTAACAAGGTTAGAGCATTCACTTCAATCAGCAACTCGAGCTGAAAAAGATGGCGCAGATGAAGAAATGGTGGTGGCAACTCTTGTGCACGATATTGGAGATAATCTTGCCCCATATAATCATAGTCAACTTGTTGCCTCAGTTTTAAGGCCCTATGTCTCTGAAAAAGTATATTGGATTATGCTTCATCACGGGATTTTTCAAGAATATTACTATGCTCATCACATAGGGAGGGATCGACATGCTAGAGAAAAATTTAAAGATCATCCTTACTATCAAGATGCAGTGGATTTTTGTGAAAAGTGGGATCAAAAGTCATTTGATCCAGATTATGAATCCTATTCTCTTGAATACTTTGAACCAAAAGTAAGGAAGCTTTTCTCTAAGGAGCCAATTTTTTAAGCAATCTTTCTCACAATAACATTCCCCACAGAATAACCTGCCCCAAAAGAGCAAATTATTGCAAGATCATCTTTTTTTAGTGAGTTGTTATGTTTATGAAAAGCAATTATTGAACCTGCAGAACTTGTGTTAGCATATTCATCAAGAACGACGGGAGCTAGATCTCTAGACGCTTCTTTGCCAAGTACATATTTAGAAATAAGAACATTCATATTTTCATTTGCTTGATGCAAATACATTCCCTTTAAATCTTCGGCTGAAAGTTTATTCTCTTCCAAATGATCCTTTATTAAATTAGAAACTTTAGGAATGACTTCTTTAAATACTTTTCTTCCATTTTGATGGAACAGTTTGTCTGCCGTACCAATTCCTTCAGGAGAAGAACTATTCAGAAATCCATAATTATTTCTTATATTATTAGAAAACTCTGTAAGGAGCTTTGTCCCAAGTATTTCATAAGAATTGTTTTTATGAATTTCCCCATTCATTCTTTCTAAAACTACAGCTGTTGCAACGTCACCAAATATAAAATGACAATCCCTATCTTTGAAATTTAAATGACCAGTACAAATTTCTGGGTTGACCATTAAGGCTGATTTAATACTCCCACTTTTTATCATATCAAAAATGGCTTGAATTCCAAAAGTAGCTGAGGAACAGGCAACATTCATGTCAAATGCAAACCCCTCTATGCCTAATTCATTTTGGATTTCAATAGCTATAGCAGGGTAGGCACGTTCTAAATTTGAGCATGCAACAATTACAGCATTTATATCTTTAATATCGACTTGGGAATTCTTCATAGCTTCTTTTGCAGCAATTACTCCCATTTCCGCAAGATTGGATATTTGATCTTCAGATCTTTCAACAAGTCTTGGACGCATAAAGGATGTATCTAAAATTCCTGATTTATTTTGAACATATCTAGATTTTACACCTGATGCTTTTTCAATAAACTCTGAGCTAGATTTTTCAAGTGGCTCTAAACTTCCATTATTTATCTCGCTAGAGTTTGATAAATTATATTCATCCACATACTTATTGTACGATTCAACTAATTCTTCGTTAGAAATTTTTTCTTTGGGCGTGTATAGCCCAGTTCCCGAGATTTGTACTTTAAACATCAAAATAAGTATACTTAATGGAAACTGAATATGGCAATTAACTTTTTTAACTGATTATTACAAGGTGTAACTGACCCCATAACGAGGCCAGTTAAATATCTTTATATTCCTGGAATATAAGGAACACCGTCGCCCTTAACTGTCTCATTTATGCTTTGTAAAGTGGTACAAGCAGAAATCATGAAACTAAAAGCTAAAACTGTAAGAGTAGTACGCATGCTTATTCTCCTGTTGATTTATAGATACTATATTTATTTCAATGCCAAATACAATTAATATATCAAGAAATATGAAATTCTTTGTTTATATCATTGGAACAAAATACCCAAAAGTACAAACATATGTAGGATGGAGTAATGATATTAAAAAAAGACTTAAAGCACATAATGAATCTAAGGGAGCAAAGTTTACAAGAGGATCTAAATGGAAATTGTTATATCAAGAAGAGTTATTCTCAAAATCAGAAGCAATGAAAAGAGAGGTACAATTAAAAAAAGATAGACAATTAAGATCTCAGCTAAGAAATAAATTAATTTGAAATGCCATAATTGCTTCTTCCTTTTTTTCTTAGTCCGTATGGACCAGCAATATAAATGGTGACTGGTTTGATCCCAGGCTCTAAGTCAACTCTGTGCAGATTGTCAGCACTTCTAAATCCAACATAGAATTTTCCTCTCCAGGTTTTATTTTTATTTATATCTGTTTCCCAGTACCCTCCACTAACAATAATTGTTATATATGGAAAAGGATGATTATGAAGACCTACACCATGATCATCATCAAGAATATGATGTATTAATATATTAAAAGGAAACCAACGAGGCCTTTTTCTGAATAAGAGGTAATATCTTGCTGTCCAAGGTTTTGCTAAGCAATATTCAGGATGCGATGGACCTCTATCCATAACAACCTTTTTCCTACCTAATTTTTCTAGTATCTTAAGTAAAAGCATGTTACTTGAAATAATAATATAGATGCGTCCATAGCTCAACTGGATAGAGCATCAGACTTCGGATCTGAGGGTTGAGGGTTCGAATCCTTCTGGGCGCACCAAGAAAATATGAAGATATACAAACCATTTGGACCAACAATCGGAAAAACAAAACTGACTTTAAGTGCAGTTGCTCGCCTAAATAAATTTTCTGAACAGGTATCTAATAATAAAAGGCTTTCGAAAAGATATGACTATGATCACAGATTAGTGGGAAGCATGAAACAGCAGTTTAGGATACCCTCAAAAATCTTAAAAATTGGAATTGAAAAACAGATTATTGAGTCTGTAAAAGATTATTATGACAAAACACTTAATATTAAAGTTAAAAAAATAAGAATAGAAAAGGCTTGGATCGTCAGTCAATTTGCTGGAGATTTTAATCCACCGCATTTACATAGAGGTAATATTAGTGGAGTAGGGTATTTAAAGATACCGAGTTCAATTAAGCGTAATAAAGAAAAAGATTTAGCAGGATTAATTTCTTTCTTTGATGGTCGAGTGTCTCTTCCAAGAAATAGCCCACCGCTTGTGAAACATAGAGAGACTTTTAAGCCCAGAGTAGGAGATTTATACATATTTCCATCATTTCTAATGCATGACGTTCACCCTTTTAGAGGAGATGGAGAAAGAAGGTGCTTTTCCTTTAATGCATTTGTTGATGCATAAGTTTACTCAAGCAACAAATTTTTTTTTAAATTACTCTCAATTGATTTTTTTGAAATAGAACCTTTTCTTAAGAAATTTATTTTGTTTTTATTCACTTCAACCAGAGTTGATTCTGCAAAGCTCATTCTGTAGTGACTGCTTATTGCGTGCGTAACATCATCATTATGAAGTAGGCTAAGATGATTGATATTATTACTATTTTTTTCTTGATGAATATTTGCACTGGTAGTTGCGAGTGGCTTATTAACGACTTTAAGTAAGTTCATAACATCTTTATTTTTTGGAATGCGAATGCCTATTTTTGAAAGTCTTTTATCACCGTTATAGATATTTCTATTTTTTTTTCTAAGTATGAGCGTAAGGGGTCCAGGCCAGTAATGACTTGCTAAGAACTCCTCAATATCATTGAAATATGCATATTTTTTTGCTTCTTCTATGGACTTTACAAATAAAATAAGTGGATAGGTTCTTGGCCTTTTCTTAATTTTGAAAATATTTTCAACCCCTTTCTCGTTAGTTGCATCTGCTGCAATGCCATAAACAGTATCTGTTGGTATAATTATTGTTTTACCATTCAGTAGACTTCTAGCAGCTAATTTAATAGAGTTTGTATTGGCTTTAATTACTTTTTTTGAATTCATCTATGACACAAACTTTTGTATATTTTGACGACTGTTTTAAAGGTCACGTTCAATCCTTGGATTATCCAGAGTGTTCCGATCGTGTCCAAAATATCATTGAACTAATAAATAAAGAAGAGTTTAAAAATATAATAATTAAACAACCTAATAAAATAGAGCAATCACTTATTTCTGCTGCTCATGAAGAGAAATTTGTTAGGGAAACTCTTGCAAGATTTCCATCTGATGATCAAATAGTTTTCTTAGATCAAGAAACTCCAGTTTCGAAAGGTTCTCTGGATGCAACCTTAAGAGCTGCCGGAGCGGGAATAGACGCGGTAGATGCTATAATGAGTAATAATGTTCATAATGCCTTTTGTATTGTCAGGCCACCTGGTCACCATGCATGTTATGATCGATCAATGGGTTTTTGTGTTTTTAACAATGTTGCAATTGCCGCACATTATTTAATTAACAAGTATAAGTTTAAAAATATAGCCATTATTGATTTTGATGTTCATCATGGAAATGGTACTCAAGATATATTCTATAATAATTCAAAAGTTACCTATTACTCAACGCACCAGTATCCCCTATATCCTGGCACAGGTGATGTAAATGAAATAGGAGTAGGTAATATTGTTAATGTTCCACTCACATCAGGAACAAATTCATATAAATATCAGCAGATATTTGATGAAAGAATTGTAAAAAAATTAGAAAAGCAAAGGCCAGATTTCCTTCTAATTTCTGCTGGGTTTGATGCGCATACAAAAGATCCTCTTGCCTCGCTGGATCTTGTAGAAAATGATTTTAGGCTAATTACAAGTAAGTTAAGAGAAATTGCCAATAAATATTGTGAAGGAAAAATAATATCGATGCTTGAAGGTGGTTATGATATAAAAGCACTTGAAAATTCAATGATTACGCATCTAAGTGAGCTCCAAAAATGAGTAAAATTCCTGAGGAAATAAATAAACTGTCTTTTGAAAAAGCAATGGAAGAACTATCCGAAATTGTAGAGAATCTTGAAAGCGGAAATATAGATTTAGAAAAATCAATTGAGTATTATACCAGAGGATCACATCTTAAATCTCATTGTCAAAAGAAATTAGATGAGGCAGTACTTAAGCTTGACGAAATTAAAGTATCACCTGATGGAAAAATTTCAAAAAAAAAGTGAATGAGGCATCAGACCATTAAAAAAGATTTAAGAAGTTTTAGTAAAGAATTTAATTCATTTTTAAAAAAAAAATTTATTCTAGATAATAATACCTTAAATCAATCAATAAAATATTCGATAAATTCTGGTGGTAAAAGATTTAGACCATATTTGGTTTATGTATTTGGTAAAGAATTTCAATTGCCAAAAAATATAATATTTAATTTAGGTTCTGCTATTGAAATGCTGCATAACTATTCATTAGTGCATGATGATTTGCCATCTATGGACAATGATAAATATAGGAGGGGGAAGAAAACAACTCATTATAAGTATAATGAATTTACAGCTGTTCTTGCTGGTTGTGGGCTTCTGACAAAATCTTATTTAACTATAGCGAGTAAGAAATTTAATTTAAGTGAAGGTAAAAAAATAAAATTGATACAGCTATTGAGTGAATTTTCAGGGGAAAAAGGTTTGTTATTAGGACAATATATTGATTTAAGCACTTCAAATACAAAATTAGAAGAAAGGATTGAGCTAAATCAACTTAAAACAGGAATGTTGATGTCATTTTGTTGTCAGGCAGTAGCTATATGTGCTGGAAAAAGTAAAAAAATTGAAAAATCTCTTGCTGATATAGGAATGTATATTGGTGAAATTTTCCAAATAAATGATGATTTTGAAGACTTTCCACGTATGTCAGCAAAAAATAGAAATTTTCTTGAGAACTACAAATTAAAACTTTCTCAAAAAATTTTTTCAATTTTCAAAAAATTAAATCTTAAAAATAAGAAAACTTATTTACTTATTGAATTTTTATTAGACCTTAAAGTTTAGCCACACTGAGCTTTGTTGCGCATGATATGGTCAGCTAAAACACATGCTGTCATTGCTTCAGCAATTGGAACTGCCCTTAAACCCACACATGGATCGTGCCTTCCTTTTGTGGATATAGTTGTATTCTTTAACCTATTATTAATCGTCTTTTTTGTTTTTAAGATTGAAGATGTTGGTTTCACCGCAATACTTATATTGATATCTTGACCGCTTGAAATACCTCCTAAAATGCCACCAGAATTATTCGATGAAAAGGAAATTTTCTTACCGTTTGCTTGTATTTCATCTGAATTTTCATCACCAGTGATTTCAACAGACTCATTTCCTAAACCAATCTCAACTCCTTTAATCGCATTGATGCTCATCATTGCAGATGCTAATTCAGCATCTAATTTGCCGTATATAGGTTCACCAAGTCCTGAAGGAACATTCTTTACATTTACGAGTATTCTTGCACCTAAAGAAGTTCCATTTTTACGTGTAACATCTAGATATTCTTCCCATGTCGGTATGATCTTTTTGTCAGGACAAAAGAAACTATTTTTACGAACTTCATTCCATTTAAAATGTCTAGGGTTTATGCTCATCTTTCCAATTTGCGTTACTGCCCCTTGTATCAATATCTTTTTCTTTGAAAGATGACTGATAACTTTTCTGGCTACCGCTCCTGCTGCAACACGACTAGCTGTTTCTCGAGCTGACGAGCGACCACCTCCGCGGTAGTCTCTTATTCCGTATTTAAGAAAGTAAGTAATATCTGCATGGCCAGGTCTAAATTTATTCCTTATTTCAGTATAATCTTTCGATTTTTGATCCTTATTCCAGATTAAGAGCAAAATAGGTGTACCAGTTGTTTTGCCGTCAAAAACCCCAGAGAGAATAGAAACCTTATCATCTTCTTTCCTCTGAGTTACAAAACGAGAGGTTCCAGGCTTTCTCATATCCAAATATTTTTGAATATCTTTCTCATTAAGCGGAATCATTGGAGGGCATCCATCGATTACACAGCCAATAGCTTCACCGTGGGACTCTCCCCAAGTGGTAAAACGAAATAATTTTCCAAATGTATTATATGACATGGTTTACTTTTCTCTTATCGCCAAATTATCTACTAAATTTGTAAGATACACCTTATATCTATTATCTTCAAATTTATTAATACTCGACTTTGCTTTTTCATTATATTTGAGCAGAAAATCAATCGACTTTTGATAAGAGTCAGTTTTTTCCATTAATTTTAGTATAACGGCAAGATCTTTCTTATTTCTTTTTTTTTTAAGAAATAGTTTTGCGATAATTACTTTTGATTTCTGATCAGAGTCTTTAAAGCATCGGATCACAGGATAAGTGACTTTTCCTTCATAAAAATCCTTCCCAATTGATTTACCCATTTTATTTGAATGTCCGAAATAATCTAAAATATCATCTGACAACTGAAACGACATGCCAAAATAATATCCAAAGTCATTAAATATTTTTTGAATTTTTTTATTTTGTTGTGTAATTATGGTTGGAAGAAAACATGACACTCTAAACAGCTCTGCTGTTTTAGCATTAATAATTGATAGGTATTTTTTCTCACTCAATTTTATGTTTTGGGCATTGCCAACATCTTGTATTTGACCTCTCGCTAGCACGAGCGAGGTTTGTGATAAAATTTCTAAAAGCTTAAGTGATTTATTTTTGACCATGAGTTTAAATGCCTTACTTAATAGATAGTCTCCAACAAGGACACTAACCTTATTGCCCCAAATTTCATTAGCACTTTTCTTGCCTCTGCGTATTTTTCCAGTATCTATAACGTCATCGTGCAATAAAGTTGCGTTATGTATAAATTCAATGCAAACTGCCAGCGTCACATCGGCACTACCTCTATATTTTAGCATTCTGGAAATAATAAGTGTTAGGAGTGGTCGAATTTTCTTTCCATCCGAATTTAGCAAGTGACCAGCCGTTGCAGTTATGAGTTTTTCCTCATCCTTTATATTGTCTTTGATTTCTTTATTAACTCTTTTTAGAGAGGGTCTTAAGGTTTTTGAAAGGGCATGAATAGGATGACTCATTTAATAAACTAATGTTTTTGTTTTATATTTTGCTGTAGTTATAATATAGTCTCGTATAATTAAAAGTTATAGATTTCTGGTAAATAATTTCAAATATGAGCATCTTTTCAACTAAAACTCGCATTAATATTGTTGGCTTACGAGGAGTAATTGGTGACCTTGGTAGGTTCCAAAAAGGACTAACCCTTGAAAATTGTTCAAACATACTTGATAAAACTTTTACTTATAAAAAACCAAACGTTGTTGTTATCAAAATTAATTCTCCTGGCGGGTCTCCAGTTCAATCAGAGTTGATTTATGATAGAATTAAAACTCTTTCAAGCAGAAATAAAGTAAAAGTGATCACTATTGCTGAAGATGTCGCCGCCTCAGGAGGCTATATGCTAATGTGTGCAGGAGATATTCTCTTGGCAAATAAAAGTTCTATCGTTGGGTCAATAGGAGTTATTAGTGCATCTTTTGGATTTAAAAAACTTATTGATAAAGTTGGTATTAAAAGAAGAGTTTTTACTAAAGGAGATCGTAAATCATTTTTAGATCCTTTTGAGGAAGTATCAAAAAAAGATGTATCAAAATTAATAAAGGTTCAAGATAGCATTTTTGAAAATTTTAAAGACTTAGTCCTAAAGAGTAGAAAAAAGAAGATTAAGCCTACTCAAGTTTTCAATGGTGAATTCTGGACCGGAGAACAAGGAAAAAACATTGGATTAGTGGACTCTAATGAAAATTTGAATTCCTATCTAGAAAAACATTATGGAAAAAAAATAAAGATAAGACATATTGAAGAAAAAAAATCTTTTATAAAAAATTTATTCAGTAGTAGATACGGCTCTAATGATCTGGTTGACCAATTTATACAGGCAATAAAGGAAAACTCTTTTTGGAGTCGTTATGGTCTCTAAAAATATGGAAGAACTTGTTTCTCTTTGTAAAAGACGAGGCTTTATATTCCAATCTAATGAGATTTACGGAGGACTTCAGGGAATTTATGATTACGGGCCACTTGGTGTCGAATTAAAGAATAACCTTAAATTGTCCTGGTGGAAATCTATGATTTATGAAAGGGATGATGTCGAGGGCCTGGATGCATCTATCTTAACGGGAAAGCAAGTTCTTAAACACTCAGGACACGAAGACACATTTTCTGACCCACTAGTTGATTGTAAAAGTTGTAATCATAGATTTAGAGCTGACCATCATAATGACAATAAATGTCCTCAGTGTGGTTCAATAGATTTAACTGATCCAAGGCCTTTCAATTTAATGTTCAAAACTGCTGTTGGACCAGTTGATGATGGTAGTAACTATGCATACTTACGGCCTGAGACTGCACAACAAATATTCACTAATTTCAAAAATATTTTAGACTCTACGAATAAAGTAGTACCTTTTGGCATTGCACAGATAGGCAAAGCATTCAGAAACGAAGTGACCCCAGGAAAATTTATTTTTCGAGTTCGAGAGTTTGAACAAATGGAGCTTGAATTTTTTGTTGAACCTGGAAAAGATGAAACGTGGCATGACTACTGGGTCGCACAAAGGTACGATTGGTGGGTTCATCAAGGAATCGATCCCAGTAATCTAAAAAAACTAAATGTAGAAAATAGCGATTTATCTCATTACTCAAAAGCAACTGTAGATTTGATGTATGAATTTCCTCACGGCTTAGAAGAATTAGAGGGAATAGCTAATAGAACAGATTTTGATTTAGGCTCACACACAAAAAATCAGAGTGACTTTAAAATTTCTGCAGAAGTTATGGAAAATAAAGATTCAACTACAAAACTTGCTGTTCAAAATTCTGAGAGTAAAGATTGGTTTATACCTTACGTGATTGAGCCATCAGCTGGGGTTGATAGGGGAGTCTTAGCACTTTTAAATGAAGCTTACCGCGAAGAAAAGCTAGAAAATGATAATACGCGAATTGTGTTAGCACTTAAACCTCATTTATCTCCAGTCAAAGCTGCCATTATTCCCCTCAAGAGGAACAATGAAGAACTAGTAAATAAAGCGAGGAACATAAAAAAAGACCTACAATCACTTGGATTGGGTAGAGTAATTTTAGAAAATTCAGGAAATATTGGCAAAGGTTACAGAAGGCATGATGAAATTGGTACTCCCATATGTATAACTGTTGATTTCGAAACCTTAGAAGATGAAACGGTCACAATAAGAAACCGTGATACTATGCAGCAAAAAAGAGTCTCAATAAAAGAACTTATAGCTGAGTACCAAAAAATTTTTGAATAATTAAACATTTCTTCCGGGAAAATTAAATGTTTTGAACGGCCAAGATTCATTTAACCAATTTTTAATTGCGACTCCTAGTTCAGGCTCAAGACCCTCTCCCAAAAGACTTTCTTTGATCCAGTAAAATACTTGAACTTCATATTGAGTATTTGCTGATGGATAAATATAACAGCAGCCTATAATTTTATTACTTTCTGGAGATAAAACAGTATATGCGAAAGAATGACCTAAGGTAAACTCTCTTTGATGCCAACCGAGATCAACTAAATTTTCTTTCAAAGATAATCCTTTAGGCCATTCACTGTTATCCATCATTTTATAAAGATGATCTACGCTACTCATTACAACTTCGTAGTCTTCATTTACATACTCAATTGTGAGTGGACGTAATACAAATTTTTCGGTTATATATTCTGTTGGAGCATTAAATTCATCAGGAATGATTGATCTGCTGTACATTCAGAAATCTAATCCAAAATCCACATTATCAATACTGTGAGTAAGCTGGCCTATAGAGATGCGGTCTACTTTTGTCATTGCATAAGACAAAAGATTTTTTAAATTTATTTTTCCAGATGCTTCACATTCAAATCTACCATTTACAATTTTAAGACAATTTTTGACCTGGTTTGGGGTCATATTGTCTAATAAAACTACCTCAATTTTTTGATCAATAATTTCTTTAAGCTGACTTATATTATCTACTTCAACTGTGATTTTTTTGCTTGGATTAAACCGCTTAAGTTTGTGAATACATTCTTTTATGTCAGAATTTTTCTTCAAATGATTATCTTTAATGAAAAAGAAATCATCAAGTGTTTCTCTATTAATATAAGCCCCTCCGATTGTTAGTGCATATTTTTCAAGTTTACGAATGCCAGCAATAGTTTTACGAGTAGAATAGATTTTTGAGCCATATGGATTAGCTATATCTGAAAATTTTTTTGCTTTAGAAGCAATACCAGACATTAAGCCTAAAAAGTTTAGCGCAGTTCTTTCCGCAGTTAAGATATTTTGTGTTTTTCCTAAAATTGTAATTATTTTTTCTCCCTTGCTTACGAGTTCGCCATCTTTTTTAAAAATTTTAATTTTTAGTGACTTATCTAATTTTTTAAAGGTCTGTTCAGCAAATTTAACACCACATATTACAGCTCTTTCTTTGACAACAATTGTTGCTTTTGAGATAGATGATTTAGGAATTAATACTTTTGATGTTATATCGCCCTCTCTTCCCATGTCTTCCAAGAGAGCAGTAAGTATTAGCTGGTTTATATATTTTTTAGTTAACAACTTGTTTATGATTTGCGTTATCAGTCAAATTTAAGATCTCTGTGATTTTGCTATCTAAATCTGATAATTTGAGATCAAAATGCAGAATAAAATTATCTTCTGTTTCTTTATAGTCAGATCTTAAGTGGCATCCTCTACTTTCTTTTCTCAAATACGCTCCAATAATTATAAATTTACTTACTAGTATCATATCATTTAGCTTAGCAGACAGCCCTTTCGACTCTCGTTCAATCTTAAGAATATCATGAAGCCCCCTTACAATTGAGCTATGGTTTCTTACAATACCAATATTTCTCATCATAGAAGAACGAAGTTGCCAAATATATTTCCTTGCTCTGATTCTATTCTTAGTTTTTTCTTTATGCATTCTTATGAAGTCAGGATTAATTTTATTTACTCTTTTAATTGGTAAGCTATTTATATTTTTTGCAACAATTCTTCCAAACACCATAGACTCAAGTAATGAATTAGAAGCTAAACGATTTGCACCATGTATTCCTGTTGCGGCAACTTCACCACAACACCAAAGCCCTTCTATTGAAGTTTTTCCTTCCAAGTCTGTTTTAATTCCTCCAATGTGATAGTGAGCGACTGGAAGTATTGGTAACAAATCTTTTTTTGGATTAAGGCCTGCTGCTTGACAGTACGATGCAACTTGAGGGTATTTTGTTTCAAATTCACTACTCACCTTGCGGCAATCAAGAAAGACAGAGTTGCCTTGCTCAATTTGTTTAAATAAATTTTGAGCAACTAGGTCTCTGGGTGCTAACTCATTTTCTGGATGAACCCCGAGCATAAACCTTTCTTCATTTTGGTTAACTAGATAAGCGCCGTCACCCCTAATGGCTTCAGTAGCAAGTGGAGTGGGGTCCAAACCGAAATCAAGTCCTGTTGGGTGGAATTGAATAAACTCCATATCTGTTAAAACTGCACCTGCTTGAGCAGCAAGGGCTATTCCCTCACCATAAGAGCTTCTCGGGTTAGTTGTATTTGCAAATATTCCTCCAAGACCCCCAGTTGCAAGTACAACATTTGAACATTCAATAATGACATGATTATCTGGAATATTATCTTGAGCCAATCTTCCAATAACTCCATGAATAGTGTTATTTTCTGACATAACGCTGTCAATTGAGACGTTTTCTAAAACAGTAATATTATTACAATCATTAACTTTTTCTATTAATCCTCTCATAATTTCAATACCAGAACTATCGCCTTTTGACCTTACTATTCGGTTACTGCTATGAGCTGCTTCTAATCCTAAATCAAAAGAGCCATCATCATTTTTATCAAAGTTCACACCAAAGCTCTCAAGATCATTAATAATATTTTTTGCCTCATTGACTACTTTGACAATGACATTCTCATCAGCAAGCCCTTTTGCAGTTGCTACTGTATCTTCAATATGACTCTTGACACTATCATTAATTCCAACTGCAGCAGCAATTCCACCTTGAGCCCACATACTTGAGGTATTCACTCCTAGAGTACTTTTAGTAATAATGCATACTTTTCGTGGTGCAAGGTTAAGCGCTGTGGTTAGTCCAGCTACACCACCTCCCACGATAACCACGTCTGGTCTATAAATAGAGTCAGCCATAATTAGCTTCTTCCAATTTCCAACATCCTATCAATTGATAACCGAGCTCGGTCAATAATATCTTTGTCGACTTCTATCTGAAATTGATTAAAACGAATTGCATCGTAAATTTTTTTAAGAGAGATTCTTTTCATATGTGGACATAGATTACAAGGCCTCACAAATTCAACATCAGGATTTTCAATAGCCACATTGTCACTCATTGAACATTCAGTAACCATTATTACTTTTTGGGGCTGATTATCTTTTACATAATTACTCATACCAGCTGTTGATCCAGCAAAATCACTAACAGCTACGACTTCTGGAGAACACTCAGGATGGGCAAGTACAACAATGTCTTTATGTTGTTCTTTATAGGCTAATATTTCTTGAGCTGTGAATCTCTCATGCACTTCACATCGCCCTTTCCATGAAATAATTTTTACATTAGTCTGAGCAGCAACATTTTTTGCTAGAAACTCATCAGGTAAAAATATAACACTTTCTGTTCCAAGTGCTTCTACAACTTTTTTTGCGTTACCAGACGTACAACACACATCTGTTTCAGCTTTCACTTCTGCGGATGTATTGACATAAGTAACTACTGGAACATTAGGATATTTTTGTTTTAACAATTTTATATCATCAGCTGTAATAGAGTCAGCAAGTGAACATCCTGCTCTCATATCTGGTATTAAAACATTTTTATCAGGACTTAAGATTTTTGCAGTTTCTGCCATAAAATGAACGCCACAAACAATTATTGTTTCAGCTTTCGAGTCTCTCGCTTCATAAGCAAGCTTTAATGAATCTCCTACAATATCTGAAACACAATGAAATATCTCAGGTGTTTGATAGTTATGTGTAAGAATAGCAATGTTTCTCTCTTTTTTAAGTTTATTAATTTCATGAATCAACGGCGCATGGAATGGCCATTCCACAGCTGGAATTACTTTTTCCACTCCTTTATAAAGTTCAGCTGTAGCATTTTGAACTTCAGGAGTAAAATTTGAGGGATATTTTAATTCTTCGCTTAACATTTATTATTTTTTTTATTATCTATTATTACAATTATAGTTAAATGTATACATTTCAACAATACAACTTATCCTTAGAAAATAGGGAAATTTGCCGTCGTGCTGGAATTGGTAGACAGGCTGGTTTGAGGGATCAGTGAACATAGTTCGTGAGAGTTCGAGTCTCTCCGACGGCACCAAATAAAGATATGGTATAAATAAACACTTATTATGAACATTTTATTTATAGGACCTACAAGAATTGGAGATACTATTTTAGCTTCATCAATTATAAATTTTTTAATTGATCAAAATAACCAATCTAAATTTACTATTGTCACCAGTCCATTCTCTAGGGATCTTTATGAAAAAATGCCTAATCTTGAAAAAATCATTGTAATAAATAAAAAAAAATATGGCTTGCATTGGCTAAATATTTGGAAGTCTTGTATTTTTAAAAAATGGGATTTAGTCGTTGATATGAGATCATCTATTACAGCCTATTTTTTATTTACAAAGTCTCGAAAAGTTTTTAAGGGTCATGATAATTCTCACAAAATTATTCAATTTACAAATTTTCTGAATACGTCAAAAAAAATATTACCTTATATTTGGTCTGACGCCATCGACGAAGCTGAAAGTAAAAAAAAGATAAAAACCGAAGGTCCATTTATAGCAGTTGCACCATATTCTAATTGGAAGCAGAAAGATTGGTCTATCGAGAAATATTCAGAACTATTCAAAAATGATTTTTTTAAAAATTATACATTAATATTCACAGGCATATCAAAAGATATTCTAAATGTAGAAAAATTTAATAAATTAATTAATGATCCATCACTAAGTATTATCAATCTATTTGACTGGGGAAACTTACGACATATGATACCTATTTTCAAAAAATGTAATTTCTTTATTGGAAGTGACAGTGGACTTATGCATCTTGCTGCGTCAACAAAATGTAAAACATTTGCATTGTTTGGCCCTACAAATGAAATTGTTTATGGGCCTTGGGGAGATCATAAAGTTATTAAATCTTTAGAATATCCAGCTAGTGATGATCCTCTAAATTTATCTGTTGAAAAAGTGCTAAATACTATAAAAAAAGAAATATTATGATCGATCTTATAATTGAAAATGGAACAGTGGTCTCACACAATAAAGTTAGCAATACTGACATAGCAATTAAAAACGGAAAAATCTTCAAGCTCGGCCGTTTGAATAATCTTAAATCAAAAGATAGATTTAACGCATCAGGTCTCCATATTCTTCCTGGTGTTTTTGATACTCAGGTGCATTTTAGAGAGCCGGGAAATACTAAAAAAGAAGACTTAAAATCAGGCAGCTACGCAGCAGTTGCTGGGGGTGTTACGTCTGTATTTGATATGCCCAACAATAAGCCAAGCATTACAACAAAGTCATTATTTACAAAAAAATTAGGAATGGCAAAAAATAGAATGGTTTGCAATTACGCTTTTTACTTTGGCGCAGAGAAAGACAATATTGCTGAAATTAAAAAAGTTGCGAAGCTTAGAGGATGCTGTGGTGTAAAAGTATTTGTAGGATCTTCCACAGGTACTTTATTAGTTTCAAATCATAAAGACATACAAAATATAATGAAAAATACTAAAAAAATGATTTCGTTCCATTCAGAAGACGAAGATCTTTTGAACATAAGAAAGAAATATATTAAAAACAGTCAACCTAAGTCACATGAAGTGTGGAGAAATGTTGAAACTGCAATTAAATCGACAAAAAACCTTATTAAATCTGCAAATTTAACAAAAAAGAAAATTCATATTTTACATATTACAACTGCTGATGAAGTAAAATTACTTCTAAGAAATAGAAAATATGTAACTTTTGAGGTGACTCCTCAACACTTAGTATTGTCGTCGCCTGATTGTTATAAAAAAATTGGCACATATGCTCAAATGAATCCGCCAATAAGAGGAAATAAGCATAGGGCATATCTTAGAAAGACACTTAAAGAAGGCAAAATTGATGTAATTGGATCTGATCATGCTCCTCATTTAAAATCTGAAAAGAATAAGTCTTATCCAAATAGTCCCTCAGGAATGCCAGGTGTCCAAACACTATTACCTATTTTATTAAATGAAGTCTCAAAAAAAATGATCTCTATTATGGATGTTGTAAAACTGACCAGTTTCAATCCAAGAAGAATTTTTAAAGTTAAGAATAAAGGCTTAATTAAAGTTGGATTCGATGCAGATATCACCATTGTTGATTTGAATAAAGAGAAGAGAGTGCTCAATAAAGATATGAAGAGTAAATGTGGTTGGTCACCATTTCACGGAGAAAAATTAACTGGTTGGCCCGTTGGTACAATTGTTAATGGGAAAAAAGTTTTTTGGAATAATAAAATTATAAAAAAAGTTTATGGAATGCCAATAGAGTTTAATTAACTTTTAGCTATAAACGAAGTATTTTTAAAACTAGGTTTGCCATACTTCATTATTTTTCTATCAAGTGTTTTTATGCAACCTCCAGCATATCTTAAGATCGCATCCCCAGCAGCAATATCCCATTCCATAGTCGTGCCATGTCTAGGATAAATATTTGCAGTACCATCGGCTATATAGCATAGTTTAATTGAACTACCTGATCTAATGATTTGATTAGCATTAAATTTCTTAAACACTGCTTTCTTAGCTTCTAATAACTTTTCTTTTGATAAACCATGTGAGCGACTAAACACTAAAATATTTTTCTTTCTTTTTTTAACCTTAATAACTTTTATATTTTTTAGTTTTCCTTTTTGATCAAACTTAGCAAAATATGATTTTTTACTCTTTGTATAATAAAACTTATTCTTAGCTGGCATATAAATTAAACCATGGATAGGTCTTTTATTAATAATAAGAGCAATATTAACTGTAAATTCACCATTACCCTTAAGAAATTCTTTAGTTCCATCTAGTGGGTCAACAAGCCAAAATATTTTTTTATTTTTAATGTGACTGTTATCTAATTCTTCTGAAACGATAGGAACTTTTGGAAAATATTTTCTTAATCCTTTGCATATTATAGAGTTTGCTTTTAAATCCGCGTTAGTCACAGGGCTATTATCTGATTTAAGTTTTTTGGTGACTTTTTTATTGTAAATTTTTACAATTTCTTGTCCCGCATTGAAGGCCAATGTAATTAATTTTTGGGATTTATCGTCGTCTATAATCATTTTCTAGTTAGTTTTTGTAGATTAGACAATATGACAAATATATTATACATACCAGTTGAATTTAATAACTATTATGCAAAGTACAACATCTGAAATAAGAAATAAAAAACCGACAGTTGTGGCGATGTCAGGAGGTGTAGACTCTTCTGTTGCCGCAGCCTTAATGAAGAAAGAAAATGAAAATGTCATTGGAGTTACATTAAGGTTATATGATGAGAAGAAAATTTCTAAATCAAAATCCTGTTGCTCTGGTGCAGACATTATAGATGCTAAGAAGATTGCTAACGACATAACTATCCCACATTATGTTTTAGACTATGAAGAAATATTCAAAAAAAATGTAATACAGCCTTTTATCAATGACTATGAAAAGGGTCGTACTCCTATTCCATGTATTAATTGCAATGAAAAAGTAAAATTTTTGGACCTCATTGAATTTGCAAAGAGTTTAAATGCGAAGAGTTTAGTAACTGGTCACTATATAAAAAAAATTAAGGTGAATAATGAGTGGAGATTGTATATTCCTGAGGATACTGACCGTGATCAATCTTATTTTTTATTTACAACGAAAAAGAAGGATCTCGATTTTTTAGATTTTCCTCTTGGTTATCACAAGAAAGATAAAATAAGAAATATAGCTAAGAATCTGGATTTTCATTTACATGATAAAAAAGATAGCCAGGATATTTGTTTTATTCCAGATGGTAATTATAAAGATTTTATTAAAGACAGTGTTAAGAATTCAAAAGGGGATATTGTTGATACTGAAGGGAGAGTACTTAATTCACATGATGGTATTCACAATTTTACAGTTGGGCAAAGAAGAGGTTTAGGAGTTTCAGAGAAAAATCCTTTATATGTTAAAGAAATAATTTCAGAAAAAAATCGGGTTATAGTTGCTGCAAAAGAGGAAGTAAAATCTTCAACTATAATTGTTGATAGATTAAATCTTCTCACGGATATATCTGATCTCAATATATTAGTAAGAGTAAGGTCTACTGGAAACTTATTAAAATCAGTCATCGAAATTCAATCAGATAATAAAGCTATAGTTAACTTGTTAAAACCAGAAAGCAGTGTCTCTCCTGGACAAGCATGTGTATTTTACAATAAAGATGAAAATGGAACACGTCTGCTAGGTGGCGGATGGATCCAGTCGACAAACTAATTAATTTGTATATGATGACACTCTTTGGCGGGGTAGCTCAGTTGGTTAGAGCGGAGGAATCATAATCCTTAGGTCGGGGGTTCAAATCCCTCTCCCGCTACCAAAACAAAGTTATTATACCTCTAAATACTCAATTACTTTTGCTTCCCATGAATAGTCTTTTCTTGCTCTAAGCTTACCATTATTACCAAACTCATTTCTTAACTCTTTATCACTGAGTAACATATCAATATTTTTAGTAATGCCTTCTTGATCTCCTTCATCGCAAAGCAATCCTGTTTGATTATTTATTACTGCATCAGCAATACCTCCACTAATTGATCCTATGCTTGCAATGCCATGAAAAGCGGCATCAATAAATACCATTCCAAAGCCCTCAACAGATTCACCAACTGTGGTTGGGGTCATTATAAATAAATCAGAGTTTTGTAAAACTAATGATTTTTCTGGTTCAGTAATCCAACCTAGAAAATATATATGTTTTTCAAGTCGCAACATTCTTACATGTTTCTTTATTTCTTCCAAATATGGCCCCTTACCAGCAATAAGATATAGCATATTAGGAAATTTAGATTTTAATTTTGACACTGCATTTATTACAAACTTATGACCTTTTCTTTTTTCAACTCGAGCTAGAGTTGTGATAATAGGACCTGATTTACCAATCATTGATCGAACACTCTCCCTATCTTCTTCTTGAATAAAATCTTTATAGACATCAATTCCAGGATGAACAATTCTTATTTTTTCGGAAGAAATTGCTAGAGAAGCAATCATCAAATCTTTTGTGTAAGTAGAATTGGCTGCGATGCAATCACAATTATTATAAGAGTTAATTATTCGCCTTCTTTTTATATTGAAATAAGCATAAAAATTGTCAAGATATCTTTTTGGTATTTCAGTTCCATGAGCTAGCGCAATTAATCTACAATTCATATCATGTAGATATTCAACGCTTTTCCATGAATCAGCATAAATTTTATCTATTTTATTTTTTTTAGTTAACAGCCTTATGTATCTTGCTTTTCGCCTTCTTCGCAATGGTTTCCATCCAGAAAACCTTACTATTTTATATTTTTTTTTGTAATCATCTGTAATTTTTTTTCCGTCAGCTAAAACTAATACGTCTTCACCAGCATTGCTCATAGCCTCAGCCATACCGGTCATCAAAGATTCAATACCACCAATCTTAGGAGCAAAACATTGTGTTGTGATAATAATCACAGATAAAAGTCTATTCTTTCCACTTTATAGAGCAACCGATGCTTGGTATTTGATCTTTTGGACCTACCCCTGTTTCAGCTATTTGCGACATTGCCTCAAGAAGTTCTTTTTTTGCATTAGGTATTAATTGTTGTTGCGAAGCTTCAAGCCTACCTCGATACTGTAATTCATTTTTGGCATTAAAGCCAAAAAAGTCAGGAGTGCAAACTGCATCATACGATCTGCCAGTATTTTGTGTTTCGTCATAAACGTATGGAAAATTGAATTTATTGTTTTGTGCAAAAAGTTTCATATTTTCAAAAGAATCCTCTGCTCCATATTTAGGATCATTGACGTCATTAGACATGATAGCGATAATGCCAATACCCTTATCTTTTATTAAATTGCAATCTTCAACAATCCTTCTAATAACAGATTTCACGTAAGGACAATGATTACAAATGAACATAACTAAGGTGCCGTTAGTTCCTTTTATATCATCAAATTGATAACTTTTACCATCTATGCCAGGTAAATTAAAGTCAGGTGCGTTCCAACCAAAATCACAAATAGGAGTTTCTAATGCAACCATAATTCTCTTCAATTTTTGTCTAATAAAGATACTATATATTTAAACAATATTTTATTAAATAAAAACCTATGATTTACTCACTTGGCGATAAACAATTAAGCAGAGACAATTTGGATTTTTGGGTTGCGCCCAATGCGGCGATAATTGGTGATGTAACCCTTAAAAAAAATGCAAGCGTATGGTTTGGCGCTGTTTTAAGAGGTGATAACGATCCAATTATTTTAGGAGAAAATTCTAATATTCAAGATAATTCTGTTTGCCATACTGATGACGGCATGCCTCTTAAAATTGGTGATAATGTAACTGTAGGTCATAAGGTTATTCTTCACAGTTGTACTGTGGGCAATAACTCTCTAATTGGTATGGGGTCAACTGTTCTAAATAAAGCAAAAATTGGAAATAATTGTCTTGTGGGAGCGAATGCTTTAGTTACTGAAGAAAAAGAGTTTCCAGATAATTCACTAATTGTTGGATCTCCCGCAAAAGTAAAACGAGAGTTGACAGATATGGAAAAAAAGATAATTGAATTAAGCGCTTTGCACTATGTTGAAAATATGAAACGATATAAAAAAAACTTGTTAAAGGTGAAATAATGTCAATGAATTTTGACTACATAATTGCAGGAGGTGGTTCGGCTGGATGTGTGCTAGCTAATCGACTTTCAAAAAATCCAGACGTCAAAGTTCTTCTTCTAGAAGCTGGAGGAACTGATTGGCACCCATTTATAAAAATGCCTTCAGGTGTTTCTAAGATAATGGCTGGTGAGACATTTGATGCAAAACTTTATAACTATGCATATTATACAGAAGGGCAACCACATTTAAATAATCGAAAGCTTTTCTTCCCTAGAGGAAAAGGAGTTGGTGGCTCAAGTAATATAAACGGCATGTTATACATAAGAGGACATGCCCGTGATTATGATATCTGGAGACAACTTGGAAATGCTGGCTGGTCTTATGAAGAAGTCTTGCCTTACTTTAAGAAAAGTGAAAATAACGAAAACGGTTCTGACTTATATCATGGATCTAATGGAGAACTAAAAGTTTCTAACCCAAATTTGGATACCAATCCACTTCACTATGCATTTATGGAGGCGGGTCAACAAGCAGGATATAAGTATAATCCAGATTTTAACGGAGAAGATCAAGAGGGAGTTGGTCCCGTATCTCAAAATATTGACAATGGAAGAAGAGCAAGTACGGCTTACTCATTTATTGCGCCTGTAAAACATAGAAAAAATCTCACAATTTATACTAACTCGGTAACTTCAAAACTTTTATTCGAAAAAAATAAATGCATTGGAGTTGAATTTTTAAGAAAAAATAAGCTAGAGAAAGTATTTGCAGACAGGGAAGTTATTGTTTGTGGTGGAGCTATAAACTCTCCTCAGATACTTCTTCTATCAGGAATCGGAAAAGCTGATTATTTAAAAAAATGGGACTTAAATGTTGTTAGTGACCTCCCTGGAGTTGGAGAAAATCTGCAAGATCATTTAGATATTCTTACTCATAATGAATGTACCCAGCCTGTTACAGACGCTAAATATGTAATGGGCCCATTTGGCTTCCTAAAACAAGCATGGATTTTAGGTATGTGGGGAACTCTTAGAAAAGGACCTGGTGGCATGATACCCCTAAACGTTCTTACTTTTTTAAAGACAGATCCATCTCTGGATGTGCCTGATATACAGATGCATTTTTTAAGCGTCTTGTTGCAAGATCATGGAGCTAAACTTCCAGAATCCCACTGTTTTAGTAATCATATTTGTCAATTACGTCCTGAAAGTAGAGGGTATATTGCTCTTAAGTCTCTTGACCCTCGTATTGCTCCTGTAATTCAGCCAAACTACTTTGCTGAACAAAAGGATAGGGATGTAATGATAGAAGGCGTAAAAATGTCTCGAGATATTATAAGCCAAAAAGCATTTGATGAATATCGTGGTAAAGAAATATCACCTGGTATTGAAGTTCAGTCAGATGAACAAATAGAAAATTTCATTCGAGAAAAAGCAGAAACAATTTATCACCCTGTTGGTACATGTAAAATGGGAAGCGATGAAAATGCTGTTGTCGACGATAAATTGAGAGTTCGCGGTTTAGAGAACCTTCGCGTAGTTGACGCTTCTGTAATGCCTAATTTAGTTGGTGGAAATACAAATGCGCCAACAATTATGATTGCTGAAAAAATAGCAGATCATATTTTAGGCAATGATTTTTTACCTGCATTAGATCTTTCCCAGTCTTATAAACAGTCAGCATAGTTTTGAGAAAATTATTATTTTCGCTGCTAGGTATTGTAGTCATATTTGTCATATTCTTAATTATACAAAATTACAGAAATACAATTAATTTTGACTCTAAAAAATTTTTAGAAGTTGAAGAAAATTATAGCTATCAAATAAAACGAGACTCATACGGCGTTCCCCATGTTCATGGTATGAGGGATAAAGATGCAGCTTTTGGATTTGCAGTTGCTCAGGCGGAAGACGATTTAGAGCACATAGAAATGATGATTAAAATGTCTAGAGGAACTCTTTCTGATTTTAATTTTTCTTTTGATTCAATCTCAGCCCTGTATGCACTTTTAACTGGAAATGGTGATATAATGGAAAATATAGACGCCATTGAAGGAGTCGAATTAGATTTTTTGATTAAATTTTTTGATACTAAAAGCAAAGTTGAGAAAAAAATTACTGAAATTCCTAAGGAAACACTTGATTATATAACTGGATACTCTGATGGATTAAATTATTATGCAGCACTAAATCCAAAATTAGTTGATCAATCTCTCTATCCAACCACAGCAAAAGATCTATTAGTTGGGATGACTTTTCAATTACCTTTATTCTATGGCATTGATCATACAATAAATGAAATTATAAATTTAATGAGTGATGACGATCAAGTTATAGCTATAAATAAAAATGATTTATCGAATAACCCTATAGTTGCAAGTATTAAATCACATTTTAAACCCTCAGGTTCAAATGCTTTTGCTGTTTCAAAAAGAAGATCAAAAGATAATGAAACAATGTTGATTATTAACTCTCACCAGCCTCTTACTGGACCAGTTGCCTGGTATGAAATTCACCTCAAAAGTGACGAAGGTCTAAATATTATGGGTGGAACTTTCCCTGGATCACCATTTGTTCATAAAGGCTTTAACGAGCACTTGGGTTGGGGAGCTACCGTTAATCAACCAGATTTATCTGATATATATAAGCTTACGATAAATTCAAAAAATAATGATCAATATTTATTGGACGGTGAATGGACTGACTTTATAAAAAGAGATCAAGTCTTTCGAGTAAAGTTGTTTGGCCCATTATATATTAATTATCCAATCACTATGTATCATTCAGAGCATGGCCCTGTTTTAAAAGATGGTGAAAAAGCCTACGCAATAAGGTTTGTTGGCATGGATACTATTAATCATTCAACTGCGTGGTTCAAAATGAATAAGGCGAAGAATTTTGATGAGTGGGTTGGCGCATTAAAAATGCAGCAGATTGCTAGCTTTAACTTAGTTTATGCTGATAAAGAAGATAATATTTACTTTGTGCACAATATGAAAGCTCCAAAAAGAAATTCTGATTATGATTGGACGAAAGTACTCCCGGGTGATGATAGAAATTTAATTTGGACAGAGTATCATAACTTTACAGAGATCCCACAGATTTTGAATCCAGACTCAGGATATTTATTTAGTACTAATCAGAACCCTTTTTTTGTAACGAGTAAGGCCGACAACCTATTAATTGACAATTTTGATTCCACTATGGGCTTTCAAACGAGGACGACAAATAGAGCATACCGATCTTTTGAATTATTTGAAGGTAATGACTCTATTTCTTTTAATGAATTGGACAAGTTTAAACATGACAACAAATATTCATATAATTCTCGTCAATATAGGTTTTTAAAAAAAATACTAGATTATGATTTTAAAGGAGATCAAAGATTGATTGATGCTCAAGATTTTCTTAGTGATTGGGATTTAGGAACTGATTCAAATAATCAGCATGCAGCTTTTGGGGTGTGCATACTTTCACCTGAGTGGTTGGCTGAGATTACAAGAGAATTAGAGCCAGACGCAATTCAGATATTTAAAGATTGTGTGGATGAATTTGAAATTAATTTTGGAGGTTTAAGCATTAGCTGGAAAGAAGTCAGCTTTCTCGAACGAGGTAATAATTTAGTTCACATTCAAGGCGGACCAGATGTTTTAAGAGCAATATACTCGCCAAGAACAGAAGATGGTATTTTGAAAGCTGTTGCTGGAGATGGTCTGTATATCTATGTAAAATGGAACAATGAACAAGAAATGATTTCCAAAAGTATTCATCAGTTTGGAAGTGCAACAATGGATAGATCTTCAGATCATTATGACGATCAAATTCATTTATTTGCTAGAGAAGAACTAAAAAATACCTTTTTTAACGAAATTCAATTTCCATAAAACTATATAATTTTTTGATAACTTTCAACTTGTAGAAAATAAATTTCGCTATAAAATTTTGGAATGCTTCTGCACGAACATTTAGAAAATAAATTAGATAAACAGCCAGATTTCTTATTCTCTGAGTTCCAAGGTAAACAAATCACATATCGTGAGGCAAATACTTTATGTAATAAACTAGCTCATTCATTGATTTCAGCAGGGCTAAAGAAGGGTGATCGATTTGCATTTTTATCGAAGAATTCCTCTGAAATGGCATTTATGTACTATGCAGCTTCTAAAGTTGGAATTGTACCGGTTCCTCTTAATTATCGCTTAGCTGATCAAGAATGGGAATATATCGTTAATGACTCACAATCTAAAATTATGATTATAAGAGGTAATGAGTATTGTGAGAGAATACAAAAAAGTAGAGATAATTACAAACATATACAAAATTTTATTTATATTGAGTCATCAAAGTTTGGAAGTGATTGGATAGAATTTTATGATTGGATTAGCGATCAACCAGATGAAAAGCCTCAAATTGATGTTAGCGCTGAAGATGATGTATACCAAATGTACACGAGCGGCACTACTGGTCATCCAAAGGGAGCTGTCTTACAGCAAAAAAACGTCGCAGCGAATATAAGGCAGTATTTAAACAGCTTGAAACTGCCAACTCCCTCAAGGACATTGCTAGTAGCACCAATGTATCATGCGGCTGCTATGATTAATATGTGTGGTTGTATTGCTATTGGCGGCACTAATATAATTCAGGAAGATTTTATTCCACAAGATGTTGTTGATTGCTTAGCTAAAGAAAAAATTACCCACACAGTTCTTGTTCCAGCGATGATACAAGCATGTTTGGTTTCAGTACCTGATGTGGCAAGCCATGAGTATTTAGATTTAGACCAAATACATTATGGGGCATCGCCAATAGCTCCTGAAACTTTAAAAAAAGCAATGGATATTTTTAAGTGTAAATTTGGACAAGGCTTTGGAATGACAGAGACAGTAGCTGTAATCTGCTTAATGACACCTGAAGAACATATCCGTGCTATCGAGGAAAAACCTGATCTTTTAAAATCTTGTGGAAGACCGGCTATAGATACTCAAGTTGAAATTAGAGATGAAAATGATAATCCACTTCCTGTTGGAGAGATAGGTCAGATTTGTGCAAAAGGTCCTCAGATTATGAAAGGGTACTGGAATAAAAAAGAAGAAACAGAAAAGGCATTAATGGGGGGATGGATGCATACAGGCGATGCTGGACGAATGGATGAAGAGGGATTTGTTTATATCCAAGATAGAATCAAAGACATGATAGTATCGGGTGGTGAGAATATTTATTCAACAGAAGTAGAAGCAGCCTTGTTTGCTCATTCAGATATTATTGATGCTGCCGTCATTGGTGTGCCTAATGAAAAATATGGTGAAGTAGTTAAAGCTTGTATTGTAAAAAAAGAAGGTTCTGATTTAACCGAGGAAGATGTAATCAATTTTTGTAAAGACAGAATTGCAAGCTATAAAAAACCTCAGTCAATTGATTTTATCGATGAAGTTCCTAGAAATGCAAGTGGTAAAGTTCTTAAAAAAGTATTACGTGAACCGTATTGGAAAGATCAGGATCGACAAGTAAGTTAAGCAGTAGCAGTACCACCGACAGTTAAGTTTTCAATTAACATAGTTGGCTGACCAACACCTACAGGAACACTCTGGCCATCTTTACCGCAAGTTCCTATACCACTATCCATTTTTGAATCGTTTCCGACCATCTTTACTCTTTTAAGCACGTCTGGTCCATTACCTATCAACGTAGCTCCCTTGACAGGACTTGTAACAACCCCATTTTCAATTTTATAAGCTTCTGTGCAAGTGAATACAAACTTTCCACTGGTAATATCTACTTGACCACCACCAAAATCTACTGCGTACAATCCGTTTTTTACTGATTTTAGAATTTCTTTTGGATCTCTGTTTCCAGATAACATGTGAGTATTGGTCATTCTCGGCATTGGCAAATGTGCGTAACTTTCTCTTCGTCCATTTCCTGTTGGACTAACTCCCATCAATCTTGAATTGAGTCGGTCTTGCATATACCCCGTCAAAATTCCATTCTCAATTAAAGTAGTGCAACTCGTGGGTGTTCCCTCATCATCTACACTTAGAGATCCTCTTCTTGAGTCAATAGTGCCATCATCGACTACCGTTACTGCTTCATCAGCAATTTTCTCTCCAAGTAAATTGGAGAATGCAGATGTTTTTTTTCTATTAAAATCTCCTTCAAGTCCATGTCCAATCGCTTCATGAAGAAGTACTCCCGGATATCCTGGACCAAGTACCACATCCATTTCACCTGCAGGTGTATCTACCGAAGTTAAATTTATTTCTGCTTGATTAATGGCATCGTCTACTTGTTGCTTCCAATGACTGGGATCTAGAAAAGATGAATAATCGACTCTGCCACCTGAACCCCTGCTTCCATTTTCTTGCCTACCATCCTTTTCTAATACAATTGAAATATACAATCTGACTAATGGCCTTAAATCTTCTATAACAATTCCTCCTGGTCTGTAGATACGAACTGCTTGCCACTCACCATTTAAAGATGCGGAGACTTGTTTAACCTGGGTATTTTTTGAACGTGCATATTCATCGATATCTTTTAATACATTAACTTTTTCAGAAAATTCTGTTTCATTAATAGGGTTCGTTTCTTTGTATAGTTTTCTATTAGTCTGGGAGAACGCAGCATTAAAATTTGCGTTGTTGTCTTTCGTAACAAAATTTACTGTATCAGATGCTTTTTTAAGAGACTTTTCATCTATGTCAGATGAATGAGCATAGCCAGAACTTTCACCTGCAACAGCTCTTAAACCAAAACCCTTCGATTTATCAAAAGAGGCACTTTTTAATCTTTGGTCATCGTAGACAAAGCTTTCACTCTCACAAAATTCCATGAATAGTTCACCATCATCGGCCTTGTGAAGGGCGTTTGAAACTATTTTATCAACACTGCTATTGTCCAGATTGCTTCTAGAGAAGAATAGGCTATCAGTTGATTGATTCTTTATGTTTTTGCTCATATTCAAATGCTCAGTGAAATTACTCTAATTTTTAAAATTTATACTAAAAAAACCCTAAAAACTAATAAAAATTGCGTCAAACTGTCGCAAAATTACTCATAGTTTCTAAGAATTTAAACAGTATATATTAGAAGATAATGTTAACACCCATATTTTCAATATTTAGACAAACAATGAGCATGTTATTAAAAGTTTCTATTTTAGTTTTTTTGCCTTTTGCAGCATTTGCTAAAGAGGGTAAATCAGAAAACTGGCAACTTAGCTTTCAGGAGCCAGCAACTGATTTGATGTCAGATATTATTTCTTTCCATAGTTACATCCTCATGCCAATTATAACTGGTATTTCTTTGCTTGTCTTAGGCTTGCTTCTTTACATAATGTTTAGGTTTAACAGTAAGAGAAATGTAGTTGCATCGACGACAACTCATAATACAACCATTGAAATATTATGGACTGTAATCCCAGTAATACTTTTAATTATAATAGCCATTCCATCATTTAGACTGCTGTATGTTTCAGAAACAATTCCAAAAGCTGACTTGACTATCAAGGCAATAGGTAATCAATGGTATTGGACCTACGAATATCCGGATTATGAAGACATCGCTTTCGACGCAAATATGCTTTTAGAAAACGAGTTATCAGACCCTAAGTTGAGACTCTTAGAGACAGATACCCAGATTGTTGTACCGGTAAATAAGGTAGTCAAACTTCAAATCACATCTGCAGACGTCCTTCATGCATGGACCATTCCTGCATTTGGAGTAAAAATGGATGCGGTACCTGGTAGACTGAATGAAACATGGTTCAAGGCTAATAAAGAAGGTATTTATTACGGTCAATGTTCAGAGTTGTGTGGAGCTAAGCACGCATTCATGCCTATTAATGTTAAGGTTGTATCAGAAAGTGAATTTGACGATTGGCTAGACTTCGCAAAAGAAGAATATGCATCGTCTGGAGTAGACTATTCAAGTGAAACGTTTGAAATTGCAAAGAACTAGGTAATTTTTTTATTAAAAGGAGTAAATAAAAATGGCGGACATAACAGCAGATCAAGTAGGGAGTCATGACCATCATCCAACGGGATGGAGAAGGTATCTATATTCTACAAATCATAAAGATATAGGGACCTTATACTTAATTTTTGCGATTATTGCGGGCTTAGTCGGAACTGGTATGTCAGTTTTAATGCGAATGGAGCTAATGTATCCTGGTGATGGAATATTAGGCGGTGATCACAATCTTTATAACGTCCTGGTTACCAGTCATGGTTTGTTAATGATATTTTTTATGGTAATGCCAGCCATGATTGGAGGATTTGGCAACTGGATAGTTCCTCTAATGATCGGTGCCCCAGATATGGCTTTTCCTAGAATGAATAATATTTCATTTTGGTTATTGCCAGCATCCCTAATTCTATTAATCGCCTCACTTTTTGTTGATGGCACATCTGGTGGCCCAGGTGTTGGAGGCGGTTGGACAATTTACCCACCGCTTTCTGCAAATTTAGGCTCACCAGGTCCTGCTGTTGACTTAGCAATTTTTTCTCTTCACTTAGCGGGGGCTTCCTCAATACTTGGTGCGATAAATTTTATAACGACAATCTTTAATATGAGAGCGCCAGGCATGACTTTACACAAAATGCCCCTCTTTGTTTGGTCCATTCTTGTCACAGCTGTTTTATTACTATTATCTCTTCCTGTATTGGCTGGAGCTATAACAATGCTCCTAACTGATAGGAATTTTGGCACGGCATTTTTTAGTGCTGCTGAGGGTGGAGATCCAGTTTTATTCCAGCACTTATTTTGGTTTTTTGGACATCCTGAAGTCTACATTCTTATCTTACCTGGTTTTGGGATCGTGAGTCATGTTGTAGCAACATTTTCTAAGAAACCTGTGTTTGGTTATCTTGGTATGGCTTATGCGATGGTTTCAATTGGTTTCCTAGGTTTTATTGTTTGGGCTCACCATATGTATACTGTTGGCATGGATGCAGATGTTAAGGCTTACTATATTTTTGCAACTATGGTGATTGCAGTACCTACTGGCATCAAAGTATTTTCATGGATTGCGACAATGTGGGGGGGTTCAGTAGAGCTTAAGACACCTATGTTGTGGGCCATAGGATTTATTTTCCTATTTACTGTGGGTGGAGTTACCGGAGTTGTTCTGGCTAATGCAGGCATAGATCACTCTTTACATGACACGTACTATGTTGTTGCTCATTTCCATTACGTACTGTCAATGGGCGCAGTGTTTGCAATCTTCAGTGGTTTTTACTACTGGTTTGGTAAAATGTTTGGAAGTGATTATTCTGAACTATTGGGTAAATTACACTTTTGGTTAACATTTGTAGGGGTTAATTTAATCTTCTTCCCTCAGCATTTCTTGGGTCTTGCAGGCATGCCTAGGAGGTATGTAGATTATCCTGATGCTTACGCTGGTTGGAACTATATATCTTCAATTGGTTCATTCGTTACTTTGATTGGATTAGCTGTATTCTTCATAATGCTTGTTCATGCTTTTGTGAGACAGAAACAAACAGCTGACAATCCTTGGGGTGAAGGAGCAACTACTTTAGAATGGACGTTATCATCTCCACCACCTTTCCATCAATTTGAGGAGCTACCAGAAGTAAAGTAGTTAGGTCGCATGGTAAATATATCTTCAGTTTCTGATAAACAAGAAATTGGGATTAACTCATTTTTTTCAAAGGTTGGTTTTTATATCTCCTTATTAAAACCAAGAGTAATGTCTCTCTCTATCTTTACTAGCTTTGTAGGCATGATTATTGCTCCAGGATTTATAACAATCTATGAAGGAGCTTTAATAATACTAGCTATCTCGATTGGATCAGGTGCATCTGGCGCATTAAACATGTGGTATGAAAGAAAGACGGACCTCTTAATGGAGAGAACTAAGAATAGAGTGTTACCTATGGGGCTTATCAGTGCGAATGGAGCTCTTATTTATGGAATTACTTTGTCAGTATTTTCAATTTATCTTTTATACTATGTTGCAAACTTACTGTCTGCTTCAATTCTTCTTCTAACAATACTTTATTACATTTTTGTCTATACAATATGGCTAAAGAAAAGAACTCCACAAAATATTGTTATTGGTGGAGCCGCTGGAGCGTTCCCCCCAATTATTGGATGGACAGCTGTTACTGGCAGTGTATCTCCTGAAATCAGTCTGCTTTTTATTTTAATTTTTTTATGGACCCCGCCACATTTTTGGGCACTCGCACTCTATAAATCTGATGACTACAAAAAGGCAGGTATTCCAATGATGCCACTGGTTGTCGGAAATAAGAAAACAGTTAGTTTAATTATTGCCTATTCATTAACACTCTTACCTGTAACACTTCTAATGAGTTACTACTATTCATTATTCTTTGGAACTTTGTCATCTATTATGGGTATCTGCTTTATATATTTAGCATTAGATCTTAGAAAATACGTGGATCACACCAAGTTATTAGAAAAAAAAGCACAAACTTTATTCTTCTTTTCCATTATTTATCTCTTTAATATTTTCGCAATCCTCCTTATTGATAATTTGCTATGGAACATATTATGATTAATAAAAAAATAAAAAGAAGGAACATAATTACAGCATTAATACTTGTTTTTTTTGTCGCCTCATTCTTCACATACACAATTTACAGGTTAAGTCTCGTATAAATGAATTTTTTGAATTTAAAATATAGTTCGAATACTTCTCTAGCAGTAGGCTTGCTTGGTATTGTTATATCGATGGTAATATTAGCCTATGCATCTGTGCCACTATATAATTACTTTTGTAAAGTTACAGGTTTTGGAGGTACCCCAAAAATTTACTCTCAAGAAAGTGTTTATATAACTGACTCTCTAATAGATGTAAGACTTGACTCAAACGTTGGATCAACTCTGAACTGGGACTTTTTCCCTGAGCAAAGAACACATCAAATTCAAATTGGTGAGAATAAATTAATCAACTACGTTATAATCAATAATACAGATCAAGTACTGAATGGAACTGCGGTATATAATGTTTCCCCAGCTGAGGCAGCAAAATACTTTAACAAAATAGAATGTTTCTGTTTTCAAAATACTGAATTAAAAGCTAATGAGAAAAAGATTATGCCAGTATCTTTTTATATCGATCCTGAAATTAAAAATGATCAATACGTAGCAGATCTATCCGAAGTTACTTTGTCCTATACCTTTTACGAAAACAGTGATACATAATTCCTATGAGTTCACGTAATCCAAATTCTCATGAGTATCATTTAGTAGAACCAAGTCCTTGGCCACTTTTAGCCTCAATTGGTGCGCTCATCTTGTGTATTGGGGCTGTAATTTATTTTAGAACTGATGACTTATGGTTAATGCTTATTGGATTAGCTATTGTAATTTATGTTACATACATGTGGTTTAGAGACATTATTATTGAAGGAGAACACCAGGGTCATCATACGCCTGTAGTTCAGATTGGTCTGAGGTACGGCATGACCTTGTTTATCGCTTCAGAAGTTATGTTCTTTGTTGCCTGGTTTTGGGCTTATTTCAATGCAAGTTTATTTCCTACTGAGCAAATAGGCTCTGTTTGGCCTCCGGCAGAAATACATTTAATGGATCCTTGGCATATACCATTGATAAATACTCTTATACTTTTACTATCAGGTACAACCGTTACATGGGCGCACCACGCGCTAACAGAGGGAAACAGAAAAGAGTTGATCCAAGGTCTCTGGTGTACAGTAGGACTTGGCATTATTTTTACGGGCTTCCAGGTTTATGAGTATATGCATGCTGACTTCGCTTTTTCAGGACATATTTATGGAGCAACTTTCTATATGGCAACTGGTTTCCATGGTTTTCATGTATTAATGGGAACAGTGATGCTCATTGTTTGCTTAGGAAGATCAATTGCAGGACACTTTAAGGCTGATCATCACTTTGGTTTTGAAGCAGCTGCATGGTACTGGCACTTTGTAGATGTTGTATGGCTATTTTTATTCGCTGCAATTTATGTCTGGGGATATTATTAAACTTAATCTATCTATTGATTAAAAATTTCTCTTTCCATTTTATTTTTCTAGTAACAATTTGCTTTCTTTTATTGCTTGGCTATTGGCAAACCCAAAGATTAGAGTGGAAGATGAATATAATTAATTCAGTTGAAAAAAATTACATGCTCAAATTGGAAAAATTTCCTTTTGAAGGTGGTATAGATAAAGAATTTGAATTTATGCAAGTAGAGTTAAAAGGTTTTTTTATAAAAGAAAAACTTATGTATTTTTTTAAATCAAATTTAAACGGTATGTCAGGGTTTGAAATTGTATTACCTTTAAAAACTGAAGATGCAAAATATGTTTATGTGATCTTGGGATGGATACCTTATGATTTTAAAGAAAGTTTTAATCTCGATTTTATAGACTCAAACAAGGAGTTCATTGTCAATGGAGCCCTAATATATTCTAAAGAGAGAAAACCTTTAATACCTGAGAATGAATATTCGGCAAGTATATGGTACCTCCTAAATACTGATGAGATGGATAATTTTCATAAAATTGAATCAAGTCCATATATTCTTAAAATTATTGATCAAAATAAATTTGAGAATCTTTTAATTGAATTTGAGCCATCAAACATAACAAATAATCACATGCAATATGCAGTTACATGGTTCCTGCTATCAATTGTTATATTGATCATGTATATCTATTATATAAGACAAGGAATTACTAAAAATGAAGTATAGAAGTACAAGAGGAACTAACGAGGAGACTTTCAAGAAAGTTCTTTTTGCTGGATTAGCTGAGGACGGGGGGCTTTATGTGCCAATGAATTGGCCTCAAATAGATGTCCATAAGGTAGATAAGAATATTAGCTACAAAGACCTTACAAAATTAATTCTTTATCCATATGTTAAGGATTTTATTTCTATAATGGAACTGGAAAATATTATTAATACTTCCTATTCAAAACAGTTCTCATCAGAACATCTTGTATCATTTAAAGAATTGAGTGATAACGAGATTATAGTTGAATTATTTAATGGTCCTACACTTGCATTCAAAGATTTTGCAATGCAATTACTTATTCCTTTATTTGATCATTTTTTAGAAAAAGAAAAGAAGAAAATAAATTTGATTGTTGCTACTTCAGGTGATACTGGATCTGCAGCAATTAATGCTGTAAAGCAAAGTAAGAACATAAGTATATTTTGTTTGTATCCTAGTAAGAGAATCTCAGATTTTCAAAGACGTCAAATGTCAACAGTTACAGAAAGTAATATCTTTTTGTGTGAAATTGATGGAACATTTGATGACTGTCAAAAAATAGTAAAAGATATTCTCAAGGATACTGAGTTCAGTTCCCAAAATAATATATCTGCAGTCAATTCGATTAATTGGGCACGAATATTAATTCAATGCGTATACTATTATTATACATATATAAATTATTTTGATGCATCCAGACCAACAGTTAATTTCTCGGTTCCAACAGGTAATTTTGGTGATATTTATGCAGGATATGTATCCTACAAGATGGGCCTACCAATAAATAAGTTAATCATTGCTACAAATGAAAATGATATCTTACATAGATTTATAAATACAGGAGTTTACGAGACAGAAAGCGTAAAAAAAACAACAAGCCCGAGTATGGATATACAAATAGCAAGTAACTTTGAAAGACTTTTGTTTGACATCATGAGTCAGTCAAATGAAAAAACAGCATCAGCAATGCATTTATTTGAAGAAAAGGGAAAACTAACAGTAGAGCAACAGGACTTGAATATGATTTCAAATATCTTTGCATCTGCAAGCACACATCAAGAAGATGTTAACAAAATAATATCAAATGTTCATGAAATTCATTCATACCTCATTGATCCTCATACAGCTACCGGCATAAATGCCTCAAGAAAGACAAATGATAGTGATCGCATGAATTTCACATTATCAACTGCTCATCCTGTAAAGTTTTCAGAGACAGTTGAAATGGCTGTTGAAAAAAACCTTGATTTATTAAGTAATTACAAGGATTTATTTAGTAAAGACGAAAAAATTCACTCCGTACAAAACAATACGGACGAAGTGAAAAAATTTATTTTAGAGAACAAAAATTAAATGTCCTTTTTAACTACATATTACCCAAAGAGAATTGAATTTGAGCTAAAAGGTAAAAATGTTTTTTTAAGACCTCCAGAGTATAAGGATTGGAAAGTTTGGTCATCATTAAAAGAAAAAAATAAATTTTATCTCAAACCGTGGGAACCTCTGTGGTCATCATCAGAACTTGAAAGAAGTTCATTTGTAAAAAGAGTTAGATTTTTCGAGAAGCTAGCTTTAGATGACAGTGCTTACTCTTTTTTAATTTTTGAAAGCTATACTAAAAATTTAATAGGCGAAATAAATATCAACAATGTTCAAAGAAGCGTTGTGCAGTCATGTTCAATAGGATATTGGATTTGCGAAGAAAAAATGGGTCAAGGTCTGATGAGTGAAGCAATAAATTTAATTAAAAAGTTCATATTTGATGAATTAGATCTTCATCGGTTAGAAGCTGCATGTTTGCCAGTCAATAAGCGATCTCTTAAAACACTTAAAAACAATGGCTTTGCTATTGAAGGACTTGTAAGAAAGTATTTAAAGATAAATGGTAATTGGGAAGATCACCTCCTTTTATCTTGTATTAAAGATGAAAGTTTATAGTATGCGCCTATGGTAGATCTTATAGGAAACCAAATTCCAGATATTAAGCTTGTAAAAATGGACAGTGAAAAAGGCCCACAACCTCTTTCTGTGTTAGACTATTGTAAAGACAAGAAAGTAGTAATGTTTGGTGTTCCTGGTGCTTTCACACCGACTTGCTCCAGGAATCATTTGCCTGGATTCTTGGATAAAGCTGATGAAATGAAAGCTAGAGGAGTCGATGCAGTTATTTGCTTTGCTACAAATGATATATTCACATTGTCTGCTTGGGAAGAAATGTCAGGCTCCATTGGAAAGATTCTATTTTTATCAGACAGTAAGGCAAAATTTTCAAAATCTATTGGAACTGATTTTCCTGATAGCTTTGGCACATCAACAAAAACTCAAAGATGCTCGATATTAATCAATGATGGCATAGTAGAGAAATTTTTTGTTGAAGACGAAGATGGACAAGTAAGCGTTAGTAGTGCAGATAATATGCTCGAAAATATCTAATTTGATATTGCGGAAGTAGCTAATTTATCAGCTATTTCATTTCCAAAGTCACCAGAATGACCCTTAACCCATATCCAGTCGATATTATGTAGCTCAACAAGTTCATCAAGATCCATCCAAAGATCTTTATTTTTGACATCTTTTTTGTTTGCAGTTTTCCAATCATTTGTTTTCCATTTTAAGATCCATTCTTGGATACCTTGCATTACGTATTTTGAATCTGTAAAAAGTTTTATTTTTGAATTCTGATCAACGTACCGAAGAGCTTGAATAACAGCTACTAATTCCATTCTATTATTGGTTGTGTCTTCGTCAGATCCATTTAACTCAATTTTCTCAATACCTTTTTCAATATAAACCCCCCAACCACCTCGTCCGGGATTTCCAGAGCAAGCTCCATCTGTGTATATATGTAAAATATCAGAGTCCATATTCACTGGCTTTTCTTACTGACTGGTGAAATCTCAACTTAGAAATATACTCATTTGGATCTTTTTTTAAAATTAAATCACTGTCTTCATGAGAATAAAAATCAAGAAGTCTTGTCAGTAAATATCTTAATGCAGATGCTCTTGCTAGCAGAGGCAGGGCTTCAACTTCTTCATTAGAAAATTTTCGTTCTTGGTTATAACTTCCTAATAGATACTTTGCTTTGGTTGGATTAAATTCATTATTACTATCCTCAAAACACCAGGCGTTGAGACAAATAGCAATCTCATATGCATAAAAATCATTACACGAAAAATAAAAATCAATAATACCTGTTAGATTATTTTCTTCAAAAAAAATATTATCAGGAAATAAGTCTGCATGAATTATACCTGATGGTAAGTCTTTATTTATTTCTTTTGATAAAAATAAGAATTCATCTTCTATGAATTTTAGTTTTTCATCATCAATATGCTTTTTATAAGTCTTTAACTTTTCAATAATAATACCAAGCTTATCGAAACCCAGCTCATTTTCTCTTTTTATATTTAGTTTTTCAGAGGCATTATGCATTTTGGCGATGGTTAGGCCTAGATTAGAACAATGAATAGGTTTTATTTTCTCTAAAGAACTGCCTGTTAGGAATGAGGTAATAACAGCATGCTTTTGTTTAATAGAATTTGAGAAATTACCCTGTTTATCCTTGATGACCTCAGGACATTTAATATCGTGGGCATTTAGATGATTCATTAAATCAAAATAAAACGGAAGATTCTCTTGATTTGTTCTTTCCTCAAAAATAGTCAGGATAAATTTTTTATTATCTGCAGTGAGTAGGTAGTTTGAATTTGAGGTTCCACCTTTGATACCACTAAACTCATTTATATTATCAATGCTATATTTGCTCAAAAAAAGATTTAGTTCATCAATTGATATTTTTGTATATACAGCCATTAACTATATTTATAGCTCAGAATAAGTTAATTAAGTAATGATTTATGTCTTGAGTTTATTTATCTGGCTTATAGATTGCTCAACTAATTTTTTTGAGCTTTGTTCATTAATATTTTCAATGATAATTTTTTCAGCAATATTGACCGAATTCGCTACTATCTCCTCATTTACTTTAGAAATCGCTACTTTTTCTGCCCTTGATATTTTATCGATTGCTTGCTGCTCAGCCCTTTTGATAAATTCTTCTGCTTTAGCTTTAGAGGTTTCCTCATGATTCTTTGCAATTTCTTTAGCCTGATTAATGATGTTGTTTGCTTCTTCATCTGCTGACTGAACTTTTCTTTCGTATTCAGCAACGAGAGAATTCGCTTCTTCCTTTAGTTTTCTTGCATTATCTAATTCAGATTTAATATTTTCAATTTCGCCATCTAGAAGCTTTGCTATCATTGACGGGGCTTTTATGAAAAGTGCGACTGCTATAAAAATTAGAAACGCTATAAATACCCAAAACGAAGGATCAGAAAATAAATATGACATTAGTTATAAATTTCCATATCAATTAAGCTTTTTTGAGATTTCATCATCACTAGGAACAGTCTCAACATACTTAGAAACGATAGATTTAATAGTGTCTATAGTAGCTTTTTTAATTTCCTGTTCAGACTGTTGTTTTTGTTGATGAATTTTCTTTTCAGATTCTGTAATCATTGCATTAATCTTGATTTCATTATCTTTTTTTAATTTATCTAAGTATTCATTCATAGTGGCTTTAGAACTTGAGACTATTTCATTTGACTCAAGAGATGCAGAATTCATTTTATCGTCATAATTTTCTAAAATTTTACTTGCTTCAGAATTAAGATTTTCAGCATCATTAATATCATTAGAAATTTTATCTTTTCTTTCTTCTATTGTTGTACTCAGCCTTGGAATCACAAATTTCCACATGAACAAATACAAAGCCGTAAAAGTAATTATCAGCCAGAATAATTGTGATGGGAAAGTTGAAATATCCATTTGCGGAAGGCCAGCAGATTTCTGACCTTCAGCATAAGCTTCAGATAAGGGCAAAATAAAAATAAAAATTTTAAGAAAAAATTTCATTATGTTTTAACCAAAAAGAATTAGGAATGCTATTACGAGAGCAAATAGTGCAATTGCTTCAACGAGTGCAAATCCTAAAAGTACTTGTCCAAATGCCTGCGGTGCTGCTGATGGGTTTCTAAATATACCTGAAACGTATGCTCCAAATACTGTTCCTATACCAGCTCCAGATCCTGCAACACCAATTGTTGCTAATCCTGCTCCTATAAGTTTTGCTGCTTCTACTTCCATTTTTGTTGTCCTTTCTTTGTTTATTAAAATTTAATGATCCGGATGAAGGGCATCATTTAAATAGATACAAGTTAAAATAGTAAATATGTATGCTTGAAGAGCCGCAATTAATGTTTCAAGCGCATATAAAACTACAAGAAAAATTAATGGAGCAAAGCCAAGAAAACCAAGCATCACAATAAATCCTGCAAAGATTTTTAATATACTGTGACCCGCAAGCATGTTTGCGCACAATCTTACGGATAAACTGATTGGCTTAGATAAATAAGAGATGATTTCTATTGGAACAATTAAGGGTGCCAGAAATATTGGAATACCTGATGGATAGAATATTCTAAGATAACCAAGGCCGTTCTTCATGAAACCGATTATGGTTACCGCTAGAAAAATTAAACCAGCAAATGCAAAGGTAACAACAAGATGACTTGTTACTGTAAATGTATAAGGAATAAGGCCTATAAAATTACAAAAGAAAATAAACATGAACAAAGAAAAAATAAATGGGAAATAAGCTCTCCCTTGGTCTCCGACCTGATCACGCAACATGTTGGCAATGAAATTGTATGATAACTCGGATAGCATTTGCATTCTATTTGGAATGATGGACCGTTTTGATAAGCCTAATATAAAAAGAGTCATTGTGGCTGCTATCGCGAAGACCATGAATAGAGATGAATTGGTAAATGAAATATCTATACCTGCTATTTGCATCTCAGCAATTTTAGAGATTTCAAACTGATGTATTGGATCTATAGGATTATCTGCAGCCATTGAGTTATTTTTTAGTTATTTTGAAGGCTTTTTGCAACCCTAAAAACATTAAGAATTCCCGCTGCGCTGCCCAACAGGAAGAAGATAATTATAAATAAGGGTCGCGTCTCAAAATAATTGTCTGCCAAGATCCCTATGCCAAGGCCAACGGCCATTGCTGCGACAATTTCTACCACCACTTTCATGATTTTTCCTATGGGTTTAGGAGCATTTGGAGCGTCTGGTGAGGATGACTTTTTAGCTGCTTGAATTTTCTCTTGCAGGTTATGAATGTCATTCTGATCAGATGACATTTAAGCAACAGCCCCAATTTCCTCAGCTTTCTTGAGATCTACAGAGACTATTTGACTAACTCCTCGCTCAGCCATCGTAACGCCAAATAATCTGTCCATTCTAGACATGGTCAGGGCGTGGTGTGTTATTATTAAAAACTTAGTATTGGTCTTGTCTGTTATGCTGTCTAACAGGCCACAGAATCTCTCTACGTTAGCGTCATCCAGTGGAGCATCGACCTCGTCAAGTACACAAATCGGCGATGGGTTGGTAAGAAAAACCGCAAATATTAATGATAGTGCAGTAAGAGCTTGCTCTCCACCTGAAAGAAGAGACATAGATTGCAATTTTTTACCTGGTGGACTGACCATCATTTCTAATCCAGCTTCTAACGGATCATCAGAGTCAATAAGTTCAAGATGAGCCTTGCCTCCATTAAATAATTTTACGAATACATCTTTAAAGTGACTATTTACAGCATCAAAAGCTTTCAATAACCTAGTTCTACCTTCTTTATTTAAATCTTCAATTGAGACTCTCATTTTTTTAATTGCACTTTCGAGATCTTCTTTTTCTTTTGTCATGTTGTCTAATTCATCATCGATTTCTTTTGTTTCTAAATCAGCTCTTAAATTTACTGCACCCATTGTTTCACGTTGCTGCTTTAATCTGTCTAATCTAATTTCAGTTCTATCTGCATTTGTTTTCATCGTATCAAGATCCTCGGCAATATTTAAAACACTTACGATGTCATGCGGTACGCAATTAAACTTTTCTTTTGACTCATCTTCTAGCTCTTTCAATCTAGATTCTGCTAATTCTTTTGTGGCCTCTGTTCTTCCTTTTGATTCTCTAATATTAGCTAGATCATTTTGTGCTTTTCGAAGTTTGGCCTCAATTTTTTTGAGCTCATTATCTGCTTCAGCAAGTCTATCGGCAGCAAACTGCCTTTCTGTTTCTGCAAAGCCTTTTGTTTCAATCAATTGCCCTCTTCGTTGAGCAATTTCTTCAGGCCTATTTGAAATTTTTTTCAATTCTTCTTCAGATTTTGTTTTTCTGGATGCTAATTTTTCTATCTGCTCTTTGGATGATCTAATTGTTTTACTTAATCTTTGATATTCATAGGTCCAATCACTTTGCTTTTGTTCAACATCTTTTTGTCTAAGTTGTTCTCTCAGTTCCAATGACAAAGTTGCAGCTTTTTTAGCTTCATTACTCGACCTATCGTAGACATTTCTTGCTTCTTGAGATGCCTGATTTGCGCTTATTACCTTTTCGGTTATCTCTTTTAAGTGGAAGTAAAATTTCTCCTTAAATTTAGATGTCCAATTATGTGGATCATCATAGCCTTCAACCTCTTTAAGAGTTGACTCTCGTGATTTTAAGTTTTCTGAAGTTATGAGTGTACCTTGCCATTCATCTCTTTTAGAATTTTTTATTTGATTGTACTGCTCTATCTCTTGATCGAGATCTAGAATTTTTGCTTCTAATTTTTCTTTTTCTACCTTTAGCTGGTCTATTGTTTCGTTGCTTATTTCATCGGTATTTTGACCATTATCTTCTATATCCCTTCTAGATTTTAATGCCTCAAGATCTTTGATTGCATCCTCAAGCTGAAATTGCTCTCGCTCATTGTCACTAATTATTTGTTGTATCGAATTTTCGAGGTTTTTCTTTTCATCTTTTATTCTTTCCTCTTCTTGATCTAGAGTGTCTCTCTCAAGATTAATTCGATTAAGCTTTGCAGCGGCTTCAATCTCTTTTTCTCTTAGAGGCTTTATCTTCTCATTAGATTTTAGTTGCTCGTTAGTTGCTTGGGTAACCTCTAGAGTAAATTTTTGAATTTGTGACTCACTTGTTTTCAAATCCTCATCAGACTTTTCGAAAGACTCCTTTAATGACGTCCATTTTAAAAACAGCACTATGCCCTCTAATTTACTGATTTCAGAGGAGATGGATCGGTAAGTTTCAGCTTGTTCTGCTTGTTTTTTCAGATTGTTTATTTGAGTATTTAGTTGTTTCATCAAGTCTTTAACTCGCTGGAGATTATTTTCAGCACCTTTGAGTTTTAGTTCTGCTTCATGTCTTCTCGAGTGAAGGCCAGAAATCCCAGCCGCTTCTTCCAATACTGACCTTCTGTCTATTGGTTTTGCATTTATTAAAGCCCCAACTCGTCCTTGGCTAATAAGAGAAGGTGAATGAGCTCCGGTAGAAAGGTCTGCAAATAGTCTCTGCACGTCTCTTGCTCTAACGTCTTTGCCGTTAATTTTGTAATCAGAACCTCTTTCTACCTCAATTTTCCTTTTTACTTGAATTTCTGTTTGATCATTAAATTCTGCTGGCGCCTTTCTATCTTCATTATCTAAATAAATTGTGACTTCAGCATTATTTCTTGATGGTCTGTCTGCAGTACCTGAGAAAATCACATCTTCCATTCCCGAGCCCCTCATACTTTTTGCTGATGTTTCTCCCATACACCATCTTAACGATTCAACTACATTAGATTTACCGCATCCATTAGGGCCTACAATTCCAGTAAGACCTTGTTCAATGTTTAACTCAGTTGGGTCAACAAAAGATTTAAAGCCTAAGATTTTAATTTTTTTAAATTTCATTAATTAATTTTTTTCTCAATTATCTTTTCAAATTCTGAAAAAGACATATTTCCTGAATAGAGGTCTCCATCTATGATAAAGGATGGGGTAGAGTAAACATCATAATCCTCAACGGCATCTATTCTCATTGTCAAAATAAAATCTGTTATTTCTTCATTTTCCATGCAGGAATTGAATTCGTCCTCAGAAATGCTGAATAATGTAGAATATGTTCTTAATGCATCTGTGCTGTTTTCTAACACTCGGTCACTTTGTTTTGTAACAATCCACTTTTTTTGATCCTGAAATAAAAGTTTTTCCATAGCAAAAAAATCTTTTTCGTCTGTGCAGTGTAGTAGTTTAAAAGCATTTAAATCAATTGCATTCAACGCAAAGGGTCTGACCTCAAATTTAATTTTTCCCGTATCAATATATTTCACTTTAATTTCCGGAAAAATATTATTGCTGAAATCTGCACAGTGACTACAAGTTAAAGAACGGTATTCAACAATAGTCAATGGAGCAGCATCATCTCCAAGCTGCATTCCTCTTAATGTGCTACTTATGGCTAGCGATTGATAAGACACCAAGAGTGAGACAAGAAAGATAGAGAATTTATGAATACTTTTCATTTTTAATAACTATAGCCTACATTTTGTATACAATGACTAAAACAATACACAACATGTTGAATATACTCAATTTTTATCAATTTTAATAGGTTTTATTGTACAATTCTAAGTACAAAAAGAATTTGTCAAAATTTCGTCTTAGAAATTTTTGAAGCAATTTTTTCAAAGCTTTTTTTTAGTTCTGGAAAATCTGATAGCTCTTCATATGTCTTATTTTTCTCTTTAATTTCGCTATCTAATTCATTGAAATTAATATCTTTTCTGGATTTTTTATTTTTTAAATTGATTTGAATTATTTCAATCTTCTCAACCGCATTGTAGCCAAAAAATAAATTTATTTTATCTACAATTTTTTTATGCTCATGTTCAAAAGCAAAAGATATGCTTCTATCGACTTTAACCACAAGTTTGCCCTTTCCTTTAGGGCTCGAGTTCGATGTTTTGATTTTAGTTGGGTAGGATAATTTATTAAAACTTGTACCAACAATTTTCTCCCAATTTGAAAGTAGTTCTAGTTCAAAAAATCCTCTGTTTTTTAATAATTTCTTTGCGCCATTTGGTAGAAGATTTGATAGAATTTGAGGTCCATTAAGTTTTTTATAAGACATATTAGAAATTAGCATGAAAACTCATAATAAAGATAAATATTTTTCAGAAAATTTGATCTTATGGTTTAAAAAAAACAAAAGAAATTTACCTTGGCGAAGATCTGTATCACATAAAGACTATCCGTACAGGGTACTCGTGAGTGAGTTCATGTTGCAGCAAACTACTGTTTCTACAGTCATCCCTTATTTTAATAAGTTTCTGAAGATCTGGCCGAATATAAAAACTTTGTCCAAAGCTAATATTGATGATGTATTAATTCAATGGCAAGGATTGGGGTACTATTCAAGAGCAAGAAATTTGCTTAAGACTGCAGAAATAATCATGCTTAAACATCAGGGTGATATTCCTAGAAATGAAAATGAACTTAAAAGTTTACCTGGTATTGGAGAATATGCTTCTGCGGCGATCCGATCAATAGCGTTTAACCAGAAAGCGTCGGCAGTAGACGGAAATGTAAAAAGAGTAATAGCAAGATTTTATGGCTTAACAGGAACCCTTGACGAAAATAAAAAAAGAATTGATGAAATTGCTAATAGGATTTGTCCCAACAAAAATAATAGAGATTACACACAAGCAATTATGGAAATAGGTGCATTAGTATGTAAGGCAAAAAAAATTAATTGCGATGTTTGCTGCATATCCCAAAAATGTACTGCATATAATAAGAAACTGGCTCATTCTATTCCTGAACCTAAAGTGAAAGTTAAAAAGAGAAAACTGAACTGCATTTCATTTATTTCAATTTTTAATGACAGATTTGTGTTACTGAAAAAAAGATCAAGTGAGGGAATTCTTTCTAATCAATGGGAGTTGCCATCAACAGCATGGAAAGCAAAATCTATTAAGTTTTCAAGAAAAGAAACTCCATTTCCAAATGCACATTGGGAAAAGACAGCCATAAATTTTAAGCATTCTTTTAGCCATATGGATATTCAAAACATTGCTTATTACGCCAGGAATAATAACAAATGCTTATCAAGCAGTTCTTCTAATTTGAAGTGGGTTAATGTTGATAAATTAAGTGATTATGCTGTAACCACAATGAGCAAGAAAACATTGAAAAAGTTTAATTTAATTCCGATCTAAGTTTTTGCCTTAGAATATCGATTGGTTTTAATTCACCTTCAACATCAAAATGCCAGAAAGTCCATCCGTTACATGCTGATGCCGATTGAACCTCAGCGCCAATTTGATGAATAGAGCCTGTGTTGTTAGAGCTAATAACAGAACCATCGGCTCTCACTTTAGCTTTAAATTTTCTCTTGTTATCATATAGCACGGTACCTGGCTCAATTAATTTTCTTTCTATTAACCACCCAAAAGGTATTCTAGGCTCTGCCTTCTTTGACTGACTTATATTTAACGATTCAATTTCATACGAATTAATTTTACCTATGCGTTTTTTTGCGGAATTTACATAGTACTTATCCTTTTCAATACCAATATATTTTCTTGATAATCTTTTCGCTACAGCTCCTGTAGTTCCTGTTCCAAAAAAAGGATCCAATATAACTTCACCCTTATTTGTTGAAGAAATAATGACTCGGTGCAAAAGTCCCTCTGGTTTTTGTGTAGGATGCAGCTTTTTACCCTCATCATTTTTTAGCCTTTCATGACCACTACATATTGGAAGATACCAATCTGAGCGCATTTGCATATTTTCATTGAGTGACTTCATAGCATCGTAATTAAAAGTATATTTTTTAGAATTTTTATCTTTGCTCGCCCAAATTAGAGTTTCATGAGCGTTAGTGAAACGCTTACCTCTAAAATTAGGCATTGGATTTGCTTTCTGCCATATAACATCATTGAGTATCCAATAACCTAAGTTCTGCATGATATAACCAATCCTAAAAATATTATGATAGGAACCAATAACCCAAATGGTACCTGTTGGCTTTAATACACGTTGTGCTTCTTTAAGCCAGGCATGAGAAAACTTATCATATTCTTCAAAGCTCTCAAATTGATCCCATTCATCGTCTACGGCATCAACTTTTGAATTGTTTGGTCTGTATAGATTTTGATCAAGTTGTAAGTTATATGGAGGATCTGCAAATACTAAATCAACACTATTGTCAGGAAGATTCTTTAGCTCTTCAATTGTCTCACCACAGATAATGTTGTCAGAATTAATTGTAGTATTTTCATGGACCGTTTTCATAGCGGGTAATATGATTCAAAATAGAATCCAGGTCAATAGTATTTAGAATCAATAACTTAAATAATCTTCTTAATTCAATATATTGTGTACAGGTTTAAAAGATTTTCGATGTATTGGGGTAATTCCATAGTTTTTTAGAGCTGAAAGGTGCTCTTTTGTTCCATAACCTGAATTGGTTTGAAAGCCATATTCTGGAAATTGCTTTGAATATTTAAGCATAATTTCGTCTCTATAAACTTTAGCTAGAATAGATGCTGCGGCAATCGAAACAGACTTACTATCTCCTTTAATAATACTAATGGTGTTGTTTTTTATATCTGGTTTGAAATTACCATCGATAAGTGTTGTTTTCGGAACGACCGATAGTCTGTCACTTGCTCTTTTCATTGCTAATAATGAAGCTTGTAAGATATTGATCTCATCTATTTCTATCTCGGATGCGGCTCCATAGGCATAAATACTATTCTCTTTTATCTTTTCCGCTAACAATATTCTTTTAGCTTTAGGAATTTTTTTAGAGTCATTAATTCCTTCTGGAATATTTTTTCTATCAAGTATTACGGCTGCTGCAATTACTGGACCAGCAAGTGGACCTCTACCAACTTCATCAATACCAGCAATGGGCAAGGAAAAGTTATTTTCAAAAGCAATTAATTTCTGAGGGTCAAATTTCAATTTATATTTTTACTTTTTTCTTTAAACTTTTTAAATCTTCCCAAGAAAACTTTTTTTGAGCTGGCTGTCTTAACAAGAAAGCTGGGTGGAATGTAGGTAGTATCGGATACTTTTTTTTATTAATTTCTATATCTAACCACTTTCCCCTAATCTTGGTAATTCCCTCATTATTTTTAATTAATGCATAAGTAGCAGTACTTCCTAATAACAAAATTGCTTTTGGATTTACTATTTCAATATGCTTTTTTATCATTGGTAAACATATCTCAATCTCTTCGTCTGTTGGCCTTCTGTTATTTGGTGGTCTCCACGGAACAATATTTGCAATGTAAACTTTCTCTCGATTTAGATCGATGGCCTCTAGCATTTTATCCAACAGCTTGCCACTTCTTCCAACAAAGGGCTTCCCTTGAATATCCTCATCATGACCTGGAGCCTCACCTATAAGCATGATTTTTGCACTTGGGTTTCCATCTGAAAAGACCATATTTGTTGCGCTTTTATGAAGTTCACAGCCTTTAAAATTTGACATGTATTCTTTTAATGATTCTAGACTATCAATATTGAGAATATCTTTTTCGATTTCATACTGAGGAAAGTCTATTTCTTCTTTTGACTGGAGCTTATCAGGCGATTTTATTGTTCCTTTTCCATACCTATTTTTTGCCATATTTCCTATATTTTCATCAACCCCGCTTAATTTATATTGATTTAGTAGTTTTATAGTATTTTGAATATCTAACTTCGTCATAAACAAATTGAATTATAATGCTTATAAACTAAATATATAGTTAATAATGGAGACTGATACTCAAAGAGAAACGATGGAGTACGACGTAGTTATCGTCGGAGCGGGACCCTCGGGTCTAGCAACTGCTATCAAATTAAAGCAAATTAATGCTGATGCAAACGTGTGCATAGTTGAGAAGGCCTCAGAGGTCGGAGCCCATATTTTGAGTGGAAACGTATTTGAAACCAAAGCACTAGATGAACTATTACCTGACTGGCAGTCTATGGAAGGCTGTCCTTTAAAAACCAAAGTATCAAAAGAGAAATTTTTAGTTCTATCCGAAAAAAGTTATTTCTCTGTTCCATCATTTTTGTTGCCTCCTGTTCAACATAACAAAGGCAATTATATAACCAGCCTTGCTAATTTATGTAGATGGCTTGGGCAAGTTGCTGAAGGTATGGGTGTTGAGATATATCCTGGATTTGCAGCTTCAGAAATTCTTTTTGATGAGCAAGGGAAAGTAAGAGGTGTTGCGACAAATGATATGGGTCTTGATATAAATAATGAAAAAAAAGACTCATATGAACCAGGTATAGAACTGCATGCCAAAGTTACTGTGTTTGCAGAAGGATGCAGAGGTCATCTAGGTAAACAATTAATTAATAAATTTAATTTATCAGAGAATTCTGATCCTCAGCAATATGGAATTGGTTTAAAAGAAATATGGGAAGTTCCGGAAGAGAATCATGACGAGGGAATGGTTTTACATTCAGTTGGATGGCCTTTAGAAAATGATACTTACGGTGGCAGCTTTGTTTACCATGCAGAAAATAAACAAATTTATCTAGGGTATGTTATTGGCTTAGATTACTCAAACCCATATCTCTCACCTTTTGAAGAATTTCAAAGATTTAAAACACATCCAGCCATTAAAAAAATGTTATCTGGTGGCAAAAGAATTTCATATGGAGCAAGAGCATTAATTGAAGGTGGACTTCAAAGTTTACCAAAAATGTATATGCCAGGTGCGTTACTTATTGGATGTGATGCCGGCACTTTAAACATGCCTAAGATTAAAGGATCGCATACTGCTATGAAAAGTGGAATTCTAGCCGCAGAAGCTATCAATGAATTTATTTCCGAAAGAGTGTCTGATTTATCAGTTTATGAGGAAAAATTTAATAGTAGCTGGCTTTATAAAGAACTTCATGCAGCACGGAACGTGAAGCCTTTCTTTACCAGATTTGGAACAATGTTAGGCGTCATGTTAGCAGGAATTGATCAATGGTTGTTTTGGGGAAAAATGCCATTCACTTTATCCCACAAGCACGCTGACCATGAAACACTTATCAAAGCTAAAGACGCAAAAAAAATTCAATACCCTAAGCCTGACGGGGTACTAACCTTTGATAGGTCAAGCTCGGTTTATTTGACGGGCACATACCATACAGAAAATCAACCTGTTCACCTTCAACTAAAAGATAGTGAATTGCCGATAAGTTATACATTGAACGAGTACGACGAACCTTCACAAAGATATTGTCCTGTAGGAGTTTACGAAGTCCATCAAGATAATGAGAATGAAACACCTAGATTTGTGATCAATAGTCAAAATTGTATTCACTGCAAAACGTGTGACATCAAAGAGCCGTCGCAAAATATCAATTGGGTGACACCTGAAGGTGGAGGTGGGCCAAAGTATGCAAATATGTAAAATTAGACGAGTATGAGTATTATAAGACTACTCTCTTTCATCTTAATATTTATTCTATCTTTCAGCTCAGCGAATGCCGCTAAAACAAATTTACCAAAAATAGGTGATTATTTAGTTGCAAACATATCAAGTAATTCAAATGATTATAAAATAACCAAAAGGTATTACCAAAAATTACACCGATCAAACCCAAATGATCTATTAGCTTTAGATCGATTACTACTTCTTAGTATCTTAGATGGTGACTTGTACAGCGCCAATAACTATTCATTTAAATTAGCTCAGGCAGGCTGTGATAAAAAAGTAAACTCATGCTGCATGAACAATCAGTCACCTCAGGGTCATCTCGTAAATGGCATTTCATATTTAAACTCTTACAAGCAAGGTTTTGCTGATCAGAGTTTTGCCAGTATATGGAGAGGAGAAATATCAGACAGTACTTTTGTTAGGCTTTTAAGAGCCTGGGTTTGGGCCGATAGTCCCTCTCTTGATAAGAGCATGGCATTGATCGACCTGATATCATCTGATGATCATCAATATCTTACCTTGGTTCATAAGGCTCTCATATATGACTTTGCTGATGAGATTGAATTAGCAGAAATTTTTTATGAGCAATCACTGTCTATGCAAAACGATCTTTATGTAATGCAGTTATATTTAAATTTTTTGAACAGAAATAATCTTGTAAAAGAAAAAAATAATTTTGTAAGTGAATATTTGTCTGATTATGATGATGCGTTTATAGAGAAGTTTACTAAATCCAATAATAATCGAATTATTCAGAATCCATTACAGGGAATTGGTATTGTTTTATTCAACGCACAATCATTAATCAAAAACGTTAATCAAGAATTGTCCCATATGTTATTTCAATTGGCCCTAGAGACATCACCTAATATGCATGAGATAAAATATATATTTGCAACATTCTTGAGCCAAACACAAGATCAAGATAAAGCTCGAGATATCTTAAGCTTAATACCTAAAACTCATTATCTAGGACATTTTGCAGCAATTCAAATATCGGAAACATATAGTTATGAAGATGAAAGTGCAAAAGCTATCAATAACTTAAAAAATTTTTCAGAAAGTGAAGAAAATTTTGAAATATTTTTATCACTCGGAAATTTTTATCGATACGAAAAGGATTGGGACAACGCAATTAAGTCGTATCGAACAGCACTCGATTTAGGAGAAGCATTAGATAAAGATAACTTGTGGGAAGTTTATTTTAATATTGGGATAGTTCATGAAAGAACAAAAAATTGGAAATTGGCTGAACAAAACTTTATCAATGCGTTAGAACTTTATGAAGAACAGCCAGATGTATTAAATTATTTAGGTTATTCTTATATTGATATGGATCAAAATTTATCTACAGCCAAGGAAATGATTGAAAAGGCAATTTCTTTAAAGCCCAACGATCCTTACATTATTGATAGTCTGGCTTGGTATTATTATAAGGTTGGGCAATATGAAGATGCGCTCTCTTTGCTAGAGTTTTCAATTGATATGATGCCTTATGATCCCACAGTTAATGATCATTACGGAGACGTACTTTGGATGCTTGGAAATGAAATACAAGCGAGATATTATTGGAAAAAAGCAATAGAACTCGATATTGATGAGCCTCTTCAAGAAAAGATTCATAGAAAACTACTTAAAGGAATCTGATATCATTGCACAAGCATACATTACAATCATACGCAAAAATTAATTTATTTCTTGAAGTAATTAAAAAACTTAAAAATGGTTATCACGATTTATCTTCTATTATCACAAGAATAAGTATTTCCGATAAAATTAAAATTGATACAGCAGCTGATTTTTCTGTGAAATTTATAGGACCTTTTTGCTCGCAAGTAAGTCAAGAAAGCAATATTCATACTTTGTTTCAATTCCTATTAGAAAATAATTTTATCAACCATAGTAATTACGCAATTCTTATTGATAAACAAATACCAGTTGGCTCTGGATTGGGAGGTGGATCCTCAAATGTTGCCGAAATCCTAAAGTACTTAGTGAGCGAGGGCGCTCTATCAAAATCACAATGTTTATTAGCTGCAAAAGAACTCGGTTCTGACATTGAATTTTTTTTAGAAGAAGGTTCAGCTTTAATTACTGGCACAGGTTCTGTAAAACAAAGAATAAAATTATTCTCAGATAAAATTTTCCTCCTAATTTACCCACAAATTTTAATAAGCACAAAAATAATATTTGAGCAGCATCAAATATTGAGTAAGAGTAATTTTCTTTACGAGGGCCAAAAACAAATTAGTGATATATTGCAGGAAACCTCAAATGATCTCGAGGAGACAGCTATAACGCTTCATCAAGAAACAAGAATGGTAAAGCAGTTTCTCGAAAGCGATGAACGTTGTAATTTTACTAGAATGACAGGAAGTGGATCAGCATTTTTTGGATGTTACAAAGATGAAGCTACTGCAAATGATGCTGTCTCTAAAATCAAAAAACTCCATCCTAAATGGTGGACTTGCCTTGCTAGAATAATATAATCATTGCAAAATCTATTTGTTAAACTAAATAATATATGAGTGTTGGGGCGTGGCCAAGCGGTAAGGCACCGCTTTTTGGTAGCGGCATTCGGAGGTTCGAATCCTCCCGCCCCAGCCAAGGAAAAAAAATATGAGCAACTTTTTAAACAAATATAAATCTGTATATGATGTGTTTTTAGATAACTGGAGTTATCAATCACATTTTGTTTTATACCTTGAGGCCTTAATGCGCCAACAAACACTACTGCCCACTTATATTAAAGAAATGATCTTTGCCTACATATCTGGCCTCAATGGATGCCAATATTGTAAAAATATTCACGCTGAAATATCTAAGAAATTATTAAGAGATGCAAATGATGAGCAGCCACTTCTAGACATTGAAAATGCTGGTATAGAAGAAAAGTACAAACCAATTTTGAAACTAGCTCATAAAGTCAATGCGGATATAAAATCAATAGTTGATGATGATGTAGATCAAATACTTCAATACGGCTTCGACGAACAAGTAATTTCAGAAATTATTTCAATATGTGGTGCCGCACAATTTATGAATACAGTAGTGGTAGCTCATCAGATAAAACCTCTCGACGACGTTCAAAATATTGGCTCTGCAAAGATGATGATAGAAAAAGGTTATGATGGACTCGCTGAATATATGATCTCAAAAAGAAATAAATAATCAGGCTATTCGTAATAAACTCATTCCTAAGAAAAAAGCTCCAACTGTTAGAGCGAACGTGCCAATTATATATAAAATTGAAATCAAAATACTACCATTCTGAATTAGCTCAAAAATATCCACATTAAAAGAAGAGAAAGTAGTAAAGCCCCCCAAGAATCCAATAGTGATGAACATTTTAAGATTATCAGAAATATTAATTTTAGCTGCGAAGTAGCTCCATGCTAAACCAATAAGAAATGCACCTATAACATTCACTGTGAGAGTTCCATAAGGAAAAGAACTTACAAACGATTTATTAATTTGTTCTATAAGAATATACCGAGTAAGCGCCCCTATACCGCCACCAATAAATATTGAAATAAATAAACTCATTAATCTTTTATGCCCACCAGTTGAGTTAAAATTCCAAAGTGATCACTGGGATAAATATCATTTGATTTATTTCCTATTAGGCAACTTTTTACAGGTTGTCCCAAACCTTTAGGCCCTGCTTTTGAAGAAAATATATAATCAATTCTTCGGTCATACTCTAGAGTTTTCATTGCCCATTTATTTTCATTGGACCATGTATAACCTGGTTCACCTATATTTGTGAGGTTCCAAACATCTCTGAGAACTGTTTCATTGATGGGCTTTTTGTGCCCAGTGATCATTTTTATTTCATCACTCTCAGGATCTGCATTAAAGTCACCACACAATAAAACTGGAAATTTAGATTTTTGCAGATGGCTTATATACTCCATTAATTCTGTAACTTGACTTTCTCTTACTGGTTGATGCTCGTATTTGTAGTTAAGGTGCGTACATATGACATTAATTGTAATACTGTTTTTATAGAGTAACTCAGCATGTATAAATAATTTCTTCTCATCTTTCTTAGGGTCTGCTTTAAACATTATTACTTGATGATTTTGTATTGGATACTTTGAGATTATAGCATTTCCAAACGCAACACCGTCAAACTCAAAAGATTTTCCATAAACATATTGGTATCCAAGTTTGTCAGCTATTATTTTTGCTTGGCTTTCATCTTCCTCTTCCCATACTTCCTGTAAACACATTATATCAGCTGCTGTTTCTTGAAGCTCTGTTAAAATTAAATTTTCTCTTTCCTTATAAGATTCAAACTTCCACCATAAGTTCCAGGTCACGAGCTTAATTGTCTCACCGCTCTCTTCAATTATTTTTGCATCAGGATCAGGAAAAGATTTATCACTCATTCAGTTACGGAAAGGCAACCATAATCGTTTCAGCTACATAAGCTGGTTTATCTTGACCTTCAATTTCGAGGGATACTTCGCTGATTACTTGCGTACCACCGTTATCTAATTTGTTAACTTCGTTTATTTTAGCTGACATTCTTACTTTAGAATTTACGGGCACCATGTTAATGAATCTAACTTTGTTTAAGCCATAATTTATCACCATTTTAGCGCCTGAGATAATCCATACTTGAGCGCTCAAAGGCACTGAAAGAGAAAGGCTTAAAAATCCATGAGCAATTGTGCTTTTAGTTGGCAATTCTTTTTGAGCTTTTTCTTCGTCAACATGTATCCATTGATGATCACTAGTTGCTTCAGCAAACTGATTTATTCTTTCTTGATCAATAGTCATCCACTCTGAATGACCCATTTCTTTGCCTTTGTATGACTCGATTTCATTAACATCAACTGTCAGCATAATATATCTCCCAATTCGTAATTTTTAATTGTAAAATCATAACGAAAATAAGCTAATAATAGAAGTTTTATAATGGAAAATATTCGACGAACTAAACCTGATGATGAAATAAATATATCTAGTTTGCTGGATGAAGCATTTGGACCAGGAAGATTAGCAAGATCTGTATATCGTTTGAGAGAAATAAGACCTTTCATTGATGAATTTTCATACGTCTCCTTGAATGAGTCAAAAATTGCCGCAAGCATTAGTTATAGTGAAACGTATATAAACAATTTATTTAAAGGACTTTTACTAGGCCCCCTAGCAGTCAGTCCTGCCTTAAAAGGCAAGGGTCATGGTAAAGAATTAGTAAAATACACAATTAATAAAATAGAATTGAGCAATATTTATGACTTTATCATTGTCGTCGGTGACTTAGATTATTATTCAAAATTTAAATTCAATAAAGTTGAGAAGAACTTAGAATTTTATGGTCCTGTAAATAAGGATAAAGTTTTGATAAAATTGATTGGCACAAAAATAAATATAAATGATATTGAGCAGTATAAATTTACGTAGAAAAAAATAATGAGTGATGATCCAGTAAACTTGAAGGGTATAGAAACAATCTATAGTTTCAGTAAATCAAATAAGAAATCTCTTCCTCCAATTGAAAAATGGAACCCTCCGTTTTGTGGAGATATTGATATGACAATTTCTAAATCTGGAAAATGGTATTACATGGGATCAGAAATTAAAAGACCTGCCATGGTCAAATTATTTTCAGGTATTCTTAGATTAGAGTCTGACAATTCATACTATTTGGTTACTCCAGTTGAAAAAGTAAGAATTCAAGTTGAAGACGCACCTTTTGTAGCGGTAGCTATAACAAAAGAGCAAAGTGAAGGAATGAATACAGTAACTTTTCGGACCAATCTTAATGATGAAATTGTTCTTTCAAAAGAGAATCCATTATCAATTGAAATAAAGAAAAATGATGAACCCTCTCCATACATAACAGTTCGTAATAATTTAAGAGCGCTTATTTCTCGATCAGTTTTTTATGAATTAGTAGACTTAGCTGAGACTATACCAATTGATGGCGTGCCGTACTTAGCGATAAAAAGCCAGGGGGAAATTTTTAAAATTCATAAAGTAGAAGATTTATGATCGAAATTTCTCAATTGAGAAAGCTTTTTAAAGGTCCTGAAATAATATCACACAAATATTTTGACCAATTAACTAATGATTTGATTACAAGAGCACATCATCCTTTGGCAAAACTTAAAAAAGAAAGTTACAATTTGATACCGTCCGCAGTTTTAGTGCCAATTATTTATGAAGAAGACAATGTAAAGATATTGCTTACAAAAAGACCTACAAATCTTAAAGATCATGCAGGTCAAATAAGTTTTCCAGGAGGTAAAATTGAGACAGGCGATTTAACTCCTATAGAAACCTCTCTAAGGGAAGCATCAGAGGAAGTTGGGCTTTCTAGAGAACAAGTTGAAGTGTTGGGAAATCTTGATGTTTACGTAACAGGAACTGGCTTCAGAATATTACCAATTGTTTCTGTAATTAAAGATTATTCGTCACTAAAAATTAATAAAAGTGAAGTAGATGAGGTCTTTTATCTTCCTTTAGAATTTCTTATGAATAAAAATAACCATCAGGAGGAAAGTGCTACTTACAGTCATGGTGATGAAAAATATGATTATGTTTATAGTGTTTTACCTTACGAAAACTATAGAATTTGGGGGGCAACAGCAGGAATGTTAATAAATCTTTATCAAATTTTAAAATAATATAAATATGCTCTTGCTATGAGCAATTATTCTTCCCTAATCTCATCTGAAGAAGTTAGTCAAATATTCAGAATTTTTGAAACTTTTAAAAAGAACAGCATTTTTCTTGTTGGTGGTTGTATCAGAGATGCAATTTTGCAAAAAGATGTTACTGACATTGATTTTGCAACATCGTTGACTCCCGATGAAACAACTAACCTGCTTGATCAAAATAATATTCAGTCTGTGGATGTAGGTAAGAAATATGGCACTGTTACTGCCATTATAAATCAGAAAAAATATGAGATCACATCTTTTAGAAAAGATATTTCAACTGATGGCAGACATGCAACGGTTACATTTACCAAGGATATGAAGGAAGATGCTCAAAGAAGAGATTTCACCTTTAATGCTCTCTATGTCGACAGTAACGGAAAAATATTCGATTTCTATAATGGCCAAGAGGATTTGAAGAATGGCAATGTTATTTTTATTGGAGATCCAAATGAAAGAATTAAAGAAGATTACCTTAGGATTCTTCGATACTTTCGCTTCTTTGCACTTTTTGAAAATAGCGATATTGATCCTGATTTACAAAAAGTATTTACGGTCAATAATGCTCATTTATCAAATATCTCCAATGAACGGAAATGGTATGAATTTAAAGAAATTTTAAAATTAAAAACACCTCATAATTCACTTCATATGATGGAGAGTGTGGGAATATTGAAAACTCATTTCGAAGGAGCTTTACTGGATGAAAATTTTAAAAACTTAATTGAAATTGAATCAAGAATTGGCGCAGTACCCAATCCTATAATTAGGCTAAGCACACTTATAGGAAGCTCACTTGAAAAAACAAACCATTTTATTAATAGCTTTCCATTATCCAAGACAGATTCAACAGAGTTACTGAAATTATCAAGTCTCAATAAAAAAATTGTTTCATACCTTTCAATGAAAGAAGTTCGCTACTTATTGTATAAGCTTGGTAAAACTGAATTTCAAAATCAGATTATAATAAATTGGTCTCGAGATACTCAAAATAAGAACGAAGTTAACTGGAGATCGTTGTATGAAGTTGCGGATAACTGGACCAAACCTGATTTTGGAATTTCACCCAAAGACATTATAAACATGGGGATAGAGCAGGGCCCAATGGTTGGAAGAATAATGTCTGAAGTTGAAGATTGGTGGGCCGAAAATGACTTTATCGATGATAAGTTTTCTCTTATAGAGCGCTTGAAAGCGATTGTTCAGGCTCAAAAGTAAAAATTCTTTTATTTAAATTCAATTTTTTTAATATCGTAATTCTTTTCACCTTTTGGTGTTGTCACAGTAACAAAATCTCCTTTTTCTTTTCCAATAAGTGCTCTCGCAACAGGTGACTTATAGGACAATAAGCCTGATTCAATATCTGCTTCATCATCACCAACAATTTGAAATTTTGTTTTAGATTCATCATCTAAATCTGACAACTCAACAGTTGCTCCAAAAACAACTGTCTTCTGAGTTTTTGGAATATTATCAAGATCTATTATTTCTGCATTAGAGAGCATAAGTTGAATTTCTTGAATACGTCCTTCAATGTGACCTTGCTCTTCTTTGGCGGCATGATATTCAGCGTTTTCTTTTAAGTCACCATGCTCCCTTGCTTCAGCTATGGCTTGTATTACCTTTTGACGCTTATTGTTAATAAGATCATTCAATTCGTCTTGAAGTTTTTTTGCTCCTGCTACTGTAATTGGCTCTGTATCCATTTCTATTTACTTCCATTTTGCATTAGGCGGCATTGACATTAAAATCGCATCTATATTACCGCCACTATTTAGTCCAAATTTAGTTCCTCGGTCGTACAAAAGATTATATTCTACGTAACGGCCTCGTTTCAACAACTGAATTTCTTTCTGTTTTTTTGTGAATTTTTCAAACATTTTTCTGCGAACAACATCTTTAATAATTTCTACAAAGGTTAATCCTACGTCTTTTACAAATTCAAAATCATTATCCCAATTATCCATTTTGTAATCGAAGAAAATACCGCCGATGCCTCTTATTTCTTTTCTGTGCGGCAAATAAAAGTACTCATCGCACCATTTTTTATATTTAGGATAATAACTCTTGCTGTGCATATCACATGTATTTTTAAGTTTAGAGTGAAAGTTCTTTTTTAATATTTTATCTTCTAAGCATGGAGTAGCGTCAATTCCTCCCCCAAACCAACTTTTGCTGGTAATAATATGTCGCGTATTAAAGTGCAATGCCGGAACTTTTGGATTTACTGGATGGAGCACAACTGAAACACCTGATGACCAGAAATTATTATTTTTTTCAGTGCCGGGTATTTGCTTTGCAAAGTCTTTTGGAAATTTCCCAACAACGTTTGAAAATGCAACACCACCTTTTTCAATTACATCACCTTCAATAATTCTATACTCTCCCTTTGACCATTTATTCTTCTTGAACTTAGCGGTTGATCCATATTCTTTTTCAAGCTCAAGAACTGCCTTACATATTAAATTTTGAAGTTCTATAAACCAGTCTTTACAAATCTTTTTATTATTATTTTTCATACTATATTATTTTTAATTGCCTTATGGCTTCCGAGATTACTATCGCAGATGATGTGGCTACATTGAGTGATCTCGCTCCCGCTTTCATATTTATCTTAAGAACCTCATCTGAATCTTGATGAACATATTCTGGCACACCCGCACTTTCTCTTCCTACGATTAGATTGTCTGTCTGATTAAAGCTAAAATCATAATGAGATTTACTTCCTTTCGTTGAAAGTAATATTTTTCTTCCATTTCTTTTTGTCATGTAATCTTCCCAATCATCAAATTCGCTTATCTTTACATTTTTGATATAGTCCATTGCAACACGGTTTAGTGATTTTTCAGACAAAACAAATGATGCAGGATGAATAATATCGATATCCACATCAAAACATGAGCAAATACGAATCATAGCACCAGTATTTTGAGGAATATCAGGTTCAAATATCGCTAAATTCAATTTTAAGTTTACCCTTCTAGATTTTTAGAGAAATATGCGTCATCTTGACCCAATTTATCCTTCAATTGCTTATTTTATTTCGCATAAAAATGCTTATTTTAGAGTATATTAGCAATTAAATATTGGGAAGAAAATTTGTCAGACAAACCTGTTACAAGAAGAAACTTTTTGTACATCACAACCGGAACATTTACTGCTGCTGGAGCTGCTTCATTGGTATGGCCTTTTGTAGATCAAATGAATCCAGATGCATCAGTAAAAGCTCTGGCTTCAACGGAAGTTGACTTAAGACCCATTGCTCTAGGCCAAAGCATTACTGTTTTGTGGAGAGGTAAGCCTGTTTTTATTAGAAGAAGGACACCTGAAGAGATTTCAGAAGCTAAAGCTGTATCTCTCGATGACTTACCGGATCCCCAAGATGATGCCGCTAGAGCTATAAATCCAGAGTGGTTGGTAATGGTAGGAATATGTACTCACCTAGGGTGTATTCCACTTGGTCAAAAGGGAGAATATAACGGCTGGTTCTGTCCATGCCATGGTTCACACTATGATACATCTGGTAGAATAAGAAAAGGTCCAGCCCCTACCAATTTGGAAATTCCCGACTATGTATTTCTTAATGATAACACTATTAAAATTGGATAAATAACATGAGCGATAACTACGTACCAAAGTCAGCAGTTGGAAAATGGTTTAATGAAAGGTTACCTTTACTTGACCTAATCTATGGACACTTAATGCCATACCCAACTCCAAAAAATTTAAACTATTTCTGGACGTTCGGTGGAATATTAACTTTTTGCTTAGTTACGCAGATTATAACTGGGTTAGTGCTTGCTATGCATTATGTTGCAGATGCTGATTTAGCTTTTGCAAGTGTTGAGCACATAATGCGCGATGTAAACTATGGTTGGTTACTAAGATATATCCATGCAAATGGCGCATCTCTATTTTTCATGGCTGTCTATATCCACATGGCTAGATCTATGTTCTATGGTTCTTATAAAGAGCCACGAGAACTTATTTGGATTATAGGCGTATTTATCTTCTTATTAATGATCGCTACTGCATTTATGGGGTACGTTTTACCTTGGGGTCAAATGAGCTTTTGGGGAGCCACCGTGATAACTAATTTATTTAGTGCAATACCGATTGTTGGAGAATCTGTGACTAACTGGTTATGGGGAGGCTATGCTGTTGGAAGTCCATTACTGACAAGGTTCTTTACATTACATTACTTAATGCCTTTTCTTATCTTTGCATTGGTAATTCTTCATGTTTGGGCTCTTCACGTACCTGGAAACAATAACCCTGAGGGAATCGATGTTGTTAAAGGATCTCAGGATACAGTTCCATTTCATCCACACTACGTAGTAAAAGATTTATTTGCACTTGTTGTATTTTTAATCATTTTTGCAGGGTTTGTATTTTTCGTACCAAACCTACTAGGACATACCGATAATTACATTCAAGCCAACCCACTTCAAACACCTGAACATATTGTTCCAGAGTGGTATTTTTTACCTTTCTATGCAATCTTAAGGGCTGTCCCAGACAAACTTGGTGGGGTAATTCTGATGGTTTCGGCGATAGCTATTCTTGCTTTCTTGCCATGGTTAGATACATCAAAAGTAAGGTCTGCAAAATATAGACCTCTTTACAAACAATTTGTATGGCTCTTCTTTGCAAACACTATCTTTCTTGGTTACTTGGGAGCGCAAGTAGCAGATGGCTTGTTTTTAATCATGGGAAGAATTGCCACTGTATACTACTTTGCTCACTTTATAGTAATTTTGCCATTACTGGGGTATATAGAGAAAACCAAACCACTTCCAAAAAGCTTAAGTGAACCTGTTTTGACGAAAGAGGAAAAAGAGATGTTAGCCTCAGGAGCAACTACTTAAGTTAAATGCAATATTTATCAAAAATATTAATTTTAACTCTCGTATATTTTGGACTTTCTCAAATAACTATACAGGCAGCAGAAATGAAAGAGCCACTTCATCCAGAATGGTCATTTCAAGGACCATTGGGTAAATTTGAGCGAGCATCACTACAAAGAGGTTACCAGGTTTATACTGAAGTATGTTCTGGTTGCCATTCAATGGAATTATTGAGTTATAGAAACTTAATGGAAGATGGTGGCCCTGAGTTCTCTGAAGCACAAGTGAAAGCCATGGCAGCTGCATTTGAGGTAAAAGGTGCTCCAGACGAGTATGGAGACGTAGTCATGCGACCAGCTATCTTGTCAGATAAATTTGTTAGCCCCTATGAAAATGAACAACAAGGAAGAGCGGCTAATGGTGGAGCATATCCTCCTGATTTATCTGTAATGGTTAAAGCAAGACATGGTGGAGCAGATTATGTTTATTCATTGCTGCTTGGATATGAAGATGCCCCTGAGGGAATGGTACTTGATGATGGTGTCTACTACAATATTTACGCAAAGGGACAAAAGATTGCAATGCCACAACTACTTTCAGCCGATGCTGTTGAGTATAGTGACGGTACGGAAGCAACTCCTGAACAAATGGCTAGAGATGTTACTATGTTTTTGACATGGACAGCAGAACCTAAATTGGAGGCGCGTAAGAGAATCGGTTTTAAAGTCATAACGTATCTATTAATACTTTCATTCTTGCTTTACTTTACGAATAAGCAAATTTGGAAAGAGTCACACTAGTACAATTATAAATATACTCATCATTTCAATAATTTAATTTTTTTCTTTACAGTAAATTATAAGCATCGTTATCCACAAGCAGATTAAATCTGTCTCGAAAACCATTTTTGATTAATATAAGCTTTAAGTTAATTAGATGGAGGAACTAAATGTTAGAAAATATTTTTAAATTGAATGAAAATGGCACGAGCGTAAGAACAGAAATTCTTGCTGGGCTCGCTACATTTTTAACAATGGCTTATATCATTGTTGTTAACCCAGCAATTTTATCAACTGATGGTACCGGCATGGATTTTGGCGGTGTATTTGTTGCAACCATAATCGCAGCTGTTGTTGGCTGTCTGGTTATGGGATTATGGGCTAATTGGCCAATAGCACTTGCGCCAGGAATGGGACTAAATGCATTTTTTGCTTTCGGCGTTGTATTTGGGATGGGTTACACCTACCAGCAAGCACTTGCTGCAGTATTTGTTGCAGGTATTGCATTCTTAATATTATCTATAACACCTGCTCGTCAGTGGATTATTAATAGTATACCCGTTAGCATGAAATTTGGAGTGGGAGCTGGAATTGGATTATTCCTTGCTATCATCGGCCTAAAGAATGCAGGAATAGTTGTTGACAGCCCAGCTACTCTAGTGACGCTTGGTGATGTTGCATCGATGCCTGTTATGTTAGCTGCTGTTGGTTTTGGAATAATGGCAGTATTAGATAAAAGAGGAATACCCGGTTCAATAATCATTGGTATTTTGGCAGTAAGTCTTATTGCATGGATCACAGGCGTGAGTGCAATTGACGGTGTAGTTGGATCTGTGCCACCGGCTGTGCATGCTTTCTCAATGGATTTTAGTTTATTAGCAACAGCTGGATTTATTGGTGTAGCATTCGCGTTTCTTTTTGTCGATTTTTTTGATACCGCAGGAACACTAACTTCCGTAGCCAATCTAACTGGTAAAGTTGATAAAGATGGCAATGTTGATGGCATTGGTAAAGCTGTCTTAGCAGACTCTGCGGCAACGACGGTTGGCGCTTTAGTGGGAACATCAAATACAACTTCTTACATTGAATCAGGAGCAGGAATAAAAGAGGGTGGCAAAACTGGTCTAACAGCTGTAACTGTTGCAGTTTTATTTGCTATTTGTTTATTTTTAGCACCACTGGCTCAAAGTATTCCTGCATTTGCTACAGCTCCTGCATTAGTATTTGTTGCAACTTTCTTCCTTAGAAACTTGAAGGATATCGAATGGGATGATGTTACAGAATACGCACCAGCAGTGCTAGCTGCGATCTTAATGCCATTAACTTTCAGTATAGCTCATGGAATAGCATTAGGTTTTATTGCCTATGTGATAATAAAAGCCTTAAGTGGCAGACAATCAGATCTTAATGCTGGATCAATAGTAATAGGAGCACTTTCGTTCTTATACTATATCTTCTTGTAAGATTTAATGATTGGCTTTGTCTTCCTCATCCCAGGGGAAGACAGGCCAAGTATCTTGAGTGATTTCTTCAACATACGTACTAGCTAATGGCAATCCTCTTGGCTTAGCATAAATCACTGCTAAATGCATATTAGGCATATATTCTTTAAGAGCTTTTGCTGTTCCACCTTTATCTACAATATCATCAATCACGAGCACTATTTCTTCGGTTTTTGGAGCGCGATGAACAATAGCCTTTCCAGCTTCCCGATGAATATAACTTTGTATGGATACGATATCTACGTCTTGTATGCCCAGAGTGTAAGCAACAACAGCAGCAGGTACAAAACCTCCCCTTGAGACAACAACCATTTTATCGAAATTAATATTTTTACTTTTGATTAAGTGTCCAAGCTTTACAGCTTTCTCATGCATTTCCTCATAAGTCGGGAATACTAATTTATGTTCCATATCTAATTATTAAATAAAAAATGCATTACGTCACCATCTTGTACAGTATATTCTTTACCTTCGCTACGCATCTTTCCTTGTTCCTTTGCTTTTATTTCACCCATGCAGGCAATGTAATCATTATACGCAATAGTTTCAGCTCGAATAAAGCCTTTTTCAAAATCAGTATGAATCTTTCCTGCAGCCTGAGGCGCTGTTGTCCCCAATTCTATGGTCCACGCTCTTGTTTCTTGCTCACCCGCTGTAAAATAAGTAATCAAGTTAAGTGTTTTGTAGCCACTGCGGATAATTTTATTCAAACCCGACTCTTCTAAACCTAAGCTCTGTACATACTCCTTTTGATCTTCATCACTTAATGAAGAAATCTGGGACTCTATTTCTGCTGAGATAAGAATAATTTCATTGTTAAAACTATTTTTAATTTGTTTCGTGAATTCATTTCCACCTATAATTGATTCTTCATTGACATTACAGACATAGATTGTTGGCTTAAACGTAATTAAATTAAATTCTGACGAATTTGATTTTATCTCAGATAAATTTTCAATTGTAATTGCCGGTTCGCCTTTTCCAAGATGGATTAGTAACTTTTCAGCTGCTGAGATTTTAATTTTTGCATCTTTATCACCTTTTTTAGCTTGTTTTTCGAGACCAGATTTTAATTTTTCTAGTAGTTCAATATCAGATAAAACTAATTCAGTATTAATTGTCTCAATATCGTCCAAGGGATCAATTTTATTGCTTACGTGAGTTATATTGTCATCTTCAAAGCACCTAACCACGTGTATGATTGCATCGACCTCCCTTATATGTGATAAGAATTTATTCCCTAATCCTTCTCCCTTTGACGCACCTTTTACAAGTCCAGCTATATCAAAAAATGTCAGTGAGGTAGGTATAGTTTTTTTAGATTTTGCTATTTCTCTCAAAGTATTAACTCTCTCATCAGGAACGATTACGGTTCCTTCATTTGGTTCTATTGTGCAAAAAGGATAGTTGGCGGCTTCAGCTGAAATTTTCTTTGTAAGAGCATTAAATAATGTCGATTTTCCAACATTAGGTAGCCCAACAATTCCGCATTTAAATCCCATATTATAATTTAATGTTATTTAAGAATTGAGATTTATTCTCTGATATCAGTAATTTCAAGTGCGATGAAATACTGATCTTTAATTGGTCAACAATCTCCAACTCCTTTTTTTTAAAGTTACCTAGTACATGCCTGTTAACCAATTCACGGCTCCCTGGGTGATCAATTCCAACCCTTACTCTGTTATAATTTTTGCCTATACATGAGTCTATTGATTTTAATCCATTATGACCAGCTGGTGAGCCACCATTTTTTATTTTTACTTTTCCAAGAGAAATATCAAGGTCATCATGAAAGACATAAACTGAGTCTAGACCAAGTTTGTAAAAATTAATGAGTTTTGCAATACTACCACCACATTCATTCATGTAATCGCATGACTTAAATGTGACTATTTTTTTTCTTCCGATTGAAAAAGTTGTTAAATCACCGTTGAATTTTTTTTCACTCTTAATAATTTCATTATTATCAATAAGTTCATCGATAACTATGAATCCTATATTATGCCTATTTAAGGAATGTTTTTGACCGGGGTTTCCTAAACCAATAAGAGCAATCATACGTTTAAGAATATAGAAATTATGTATTAGTTGAAAGGTAAAGTATTAATCTTTATTTTCTTCTTTTTTAGCATCATCTGTTGATGCCTCTTTAGCATCATCCGAAGTCTCCGCTCCCTCTGCTGCTGCTTCTTCTTCACCTTCTACAGGAGCTTCAGGTTCTTTGACAACAGTTGGCGCGGCAACTGATGCTACAGTAAAGTCACGATCACTAATTGTAGGAGTGATGTCGCTTGATAGATTGGCGGCAGATATCCTGATGGTATCACCAATTTCTAGACCATCTAAATCAAATACAATTTCTTCAGGAATATTATTTGCTGGGCAACTAAGTTGCACAGTTCTTCTGTTAACATTAAGTACTCCGCCACGTTTAAGGCCGGGAGATGACTCTTCATTGATAAATCTAGTTGGTATATCCAGGGTAATTTTTGAGTCTTCTGCCAATCTCAAAAAGTCCACATGAATTGGTTGATCTGAAAGAGGATCAAATTGTACATCTCTCGGGATTGCGAGACTTTTCTTACCTGCAATATTTAAAGAAATGATTCTTGTCAGAAACCCTCCAGAATTAATTTCCTTTTGAACAGATATTTTATCAAGGGCAATATTAAGAGAATCTTCACCTAACCCATAGATTACTGATGGAATTTTACCAGCAGCAAGGACTTTTTTTACTGCTGATTTTCCAGATTCAGCTCTTATCTCAGCATCTAAATTTGTTTTTTTTGACATAATTGTGTTGTGGTAATTAGATTAAATTTGCTTATATGGCAAGCATATTAATCAAAAATCAAACAGGCTGGATACCGAGCTTTCTTCAGAAATTCTTTTAATCGCTTCACCCAATAGATTGGAAATATCAATAGATCGTATTTTGTTACCATTATTTAATATATCCTGATTATTAATAGAATTGGTAATTACCAATTCAGTTAATTTTGAATTATTTATTCTCTCGAGCGCTTTTCCAGTAAGTACGCCATGTGTTACATAGGATGTTATACTATTAGCTCCAAGATCCATTATCCTATTAGCTGCATTAGAAATCGTTCCAGCAGAGTCAATTATATCGTCTAAAATAATACAGTCTTTTCCTTTTACATCTCCAATTATATTCATAACTTCACTCTCACCGGGTTTAGATCGCCTTTTATCAACAATGGCTATTGAAGCACCGATTTTGTTTGCTATGGCTCTCGCTCTTACTACACCACCAATATCAGGTGAAACCGCAACTAAGTTTCCAATATCATATTTTTCTTTTATATCTTTTGAAAAAACTGGTCCTGCAAAAAGATTATCAGTAGGGATATCAAAGAAACCTTGTATCTGTTCAGCATGTAAATCTAATGTTAAAACTCTATCAGCTCCAGCAGTTGTTATTAAGTTAGCAACTAATTTTGCAGATATTGGTGTTCTAGGGCCGGGCTTTCTATCTTGTCGCGCATAACCATAATAAGGAATTACAGCAGTAATTCTTTTTGCAGATGCTCTTTTTAGAGCATCCATAATTACTAGTAGCTCCATAAGATTATCGTTAGCAGGGTGGGATAGAGATTCTATAACAAAAACATCCTCACCTCGTATGTTTTCTTTAATTTCAACGTAAACTTCATCATCGGCAAACCTATGTATGGAAGCGTTCGTTAAGTTCTCACCAAGATAATCAGAAACACTTTTAGAAAGAGGTAAATTACTATTTCCCGCAATAATTCTCATGAATGATCTCCTTTTATAGTAATTGTTGAAATCATTCTACCATAATCATCCTCTTTTTTATGAAGTGACCGCCTGTAGCTGAAACAAAGGTGTTCGTCTTTGTAAGTATCAATGTTGACAGTGTCTATGTTTCCAACGCCTTGCTCTTCAAGCTTTAATCTAATGAATTTTTTTAGGGAAAACTGATATTTATCCTTATTGATTTCGATAAAAAATTGTCTATTTCTTATCGACTTGTCTACAAATATTTTGAAAAAGTCTGATTTCACTTCATATGAGTTTTGTCCAATACATGGCCCAATTGAACAATTTATATTGTTAATGTTTGCACCAAGGAGCTTCATACTTGATAGAGTATTTTCAATAATACCGTTCAGGGCTCCTTTCCAACCTGCATGACAAGCTCCAATAATTGATTTTTTTTGGTCAAAAAATAAGATCGGAGCACAATCGGCTGTCAGAACTGACAATATTATATTCTGATGTTTTGTTACTATACCGTCACACTTATATTCTGTTTGCTGTAATTTAGGCTCAACTATTTTGCATATGCTTGAATGTGTTTGGTGCATTGTAATCAACTTAGACCTTGGAAGATTGAAATACTTATGAATTATCTTTAAATTATCCTCTACCAATAGAGGATTATCATTTGATCCTTTACCGCAATTTAGTGATGAATATTTTTTTTTACTAAAGCCACCAATTCTTGAAAAAAAACAGTGATCAACGTCGCTTAAATTTTTTGAAAAAAACATTTAAATTTCCACTTCCAATACTTTGAAAAGACTTCCCATATGTGCATCATTAATTAATCGATTTAACTGTATTTTTATTTCCTCAGCTTTAGCTGGGTTTTGTTCACACAATTGATTTGCTCTTTCCTCAATGCCGTTCAATTTCAAAAAAGCTGATTGAGTGACAAATTTATACTCTAAAATCTTTTTATTTTTTAAGATACTTATCAAGCAATCAAAATTCACAAGGTAAGTAATGTCTTGTTTTCCAATATCATTTAATACATCAGTTTTTTTATGATTTTTAATTGACTGGATAGTGCTTTTTAAAGGATGTTTTGCGTAGCCGTAGTCAATTAATAGAAGATGTCCTTTATTTTTTTCTAAAAAGTTGATGATTTTACTAAATACCTCAATTGTTTGTGGAGAGTATTCAAAGATTTGATTATTTTTTAAATCACATCTAGATTTTGCATATATTTCACTTTCACTTCTTGCAATTTCAATATCAAATTCAAAGTCTCCATCCAATGATTTTTTTACGACTGTCTCGTAATATGTGTTGCCTCTTTTTTTTAACTGTCTTAAGGGAAGCGCATCTACAAATTCATTTGCGATAAAAAAAGAATATCGATCAGGATAATCACCAATTACTGAGTGAATTTTACATTTTGGAAATTGTAATTTTAGATTTTCGATAAAATTTTTATTAATTTCATTGAAGTGAAGTGAAATATTTATTTCAGGAGATAAATGTTTATTTAATACCCTTAAAATATCATTAATGAGAGTTCCCCTTCCAGGGCCTAATTCTATTAAATTAAAGTGTTTGATATTATTTTTATTTATAACCTGAAGAATCTTGATTGCTATTGCTTCGCCAAACATTTGCGATATCTCAGGAGCAGTTATAAAATCACCTTTTTTACCAATAATCTCTTCAGAGACATAATATCCATGATCTTTATCACCATGCACTAGTTTAATAAACTCATCTAAATATATGTATGGGTTTTCGTTAAGATATTTTAGCAACTTTTCTTTAATCATTTTTTATTTGCTAAAAGTAAGATGCTCAATCCAGCTATAATCATTGGTATTGAAAGCAACATTCCCATGGTAAAAAAGTTAGCAATATACCCAACTTGTACATCGGGCTCACGGGTGAACTCTACAGAATATCTAAATACTCCATATAACAAGAGAAAGGCTCCAGAAACAAACCCGGGAGACTTGAGTTTATAATACCTAAAAATTAGAATATTTAAGATGATGAACAGCAATAGGCCTTCCAAGAATGCTTCATAGAGCTGACTGGGATGTCTAAATTGGTCATCTGCATTTGGAAAGATCATGCCAAACAAGAAATTTGCTGGCCGTCCATAAAGTTCACCATTAATAAAATTTGCTATTCTCCCAAAGAATATGCCAACAGGAGCAGAAACACATATTAAGTCACTAACTTCAAAAAAAGAGCACTTAAAGTTTCTTGAAACAAGCAAAGCTGCAATTATGATGCCTATCAATCCACCATGAAATGACAGTCCTCCTTGCCATAGGTAGAAAATTTCTACAACGTTATCGCTATAGTATGCAAAATTATAAAATAATACGTATCCAATTCTAGCTCCAATTATGAGACCTAAAATTGAATAGAATACTAAGTCATCAACTAATTTTTCATTTATATTAGCTTTAACGTCATATATTTTTTTGTTAGAAGACAAGTATTTGATGTATCGCCAAGCAAATATAAAACCCACGATGTACGCTAATGAGTACCATCTAATTTCAAGTGGACCTATTGAGAAAAAAATTGGACTAATAGATGGAAAACTAAGATAAATCACGCTATTTTAAATTTGATATAAGAATAACCTAACACCATTTATGTATAGTAGAAATAAAATATTAAATAAAGTTACAGACATCTGTATAAGTTTATATGAGATCTCTTTATCTTTTAAAGATGAGATCAAAACAATGAATAAATTTAAAGAAGATAGAAAAAATACATCAGCTCAAAAGTCAAATGATAAATCTTAAAAAACAAAAATTTCTTATTATTGGCGCTGGAAATATGGGCTACGCAGTACTCAATTCATTGATTGAAAATAAGATATCATCAAAAAACATCTTAATTATTGAAAAAAAAATCACACCAAAATTAAAAAAGATAAAGTCAAAACATAATCTTAAAATTGTCAAAAATGTTCGGTTGCTTAAATATAAATTTGTACCATCTATTTCATTAATTTCTGTAAAGCCAAATCAATTAAACGCTGCAGTTGACAGTTCTTTAGAAAAATTTTTGTCTAATTCTCTTATTGTGTCGATTGTAGCAGGAAAGAAGATTTCTGATTTAAAAAAAATATTTACTCTAAATAAAGGTATTGTGAGAGCTATGACAAATACCCCAGCATCAGTCAATATGGGTACAACTCTCATTTGTTTTGATAAAACAATTAATACTGATCAAAAGAAAATAGTTAGGAATTTCCTATCATTACTAGGGCAAATAAATGAAACTAAAAATGAAAAAGTTATTGACGATTTTACAGCAATCTTTGGAAGTGGCCCTGCCTATATATTTCTCTTCATTGAAACGCTTATTAAAATAGCTGATAAGTCTGGGTTCAAAAATTCAAAAAATATGGTTCTTCAAACTTTTCTTGGGTCTCTTTTGCTTCTTTTAAATGAAAAAGATAGTCCAACACATTTAAAAAAGAGTGTTACTAGTAAGGGAGGAACAACTGAAGCTGCGCTTAAAATATTAGAAAACAGAAATGGCCTTAGCACTCTAATTTCTAAAGCCATAGATAAAGCAAAGAAAAGGTCCAGGGAGCTTAGTAAGGCTAATTAATTTTGTATTACTATAGCTACTTCCAAGCCACCTAAATAACTATCATGCAAACTTATTTTTCCGTTTATTGAGCCTAGTAGTGATTTAGTAGTTGCCAGACCTAAACCTGAATTTGTCTTGTTTTGATTTCTACTTTTGTCAATCCTATAGAAGGGCTTGAATACATTTGCTTTTTCTTCATCATCAATACCTGGGCCGTTGTCGTGAATATTGATTTTAATCATTTTGCTATTCACCTCAGCTTTGATAATAATTCTACCTGCTTTATCAATCGCATTATTCAAAATATTTGTAATTGACCGTACAAATACATTTTCATTTACTGTTACAGCCTCATCGTTGAGTACCTCTAGTTCAATTTTGTGGTTCCTAAAATGAACATCATTTTTAATTTTAATGATAGCTTCTATAGGGTTAATCACAGACCTATCTTTTGAATCATCAGAGGCTGCGAAATCAAGGTATTCAATTAGCATTTCATTCATATGATTAATTTCATCATTAATATCTTTTTTTATATCTTTATTATCTAGTGTTTCTATTATTAGTTTCATTCTGGTCAGTGGAGTCTTTAAATCATGACTTACCCCAGCAAGCATTAGAGAGCGTTGATCAATTTGTTTTAATATTCGATTTTTCATTTTTATAAATTCTTTACCTGCCTGTCTAACTTCAAGAGCTCCTGAAATTTTAAAATTATCTAACTCTTGTCCTTTGCCAAATTGCTCTGCTGCTTTTGCTAAGTTACTAATTGGTTTTACTTGGTTTTTAAGAAATAAATAAGAAATGAGAACTAATATAAGTGCGGATATAATCTGCCAACCAAGAAAAATATGGTTTCTAGCAGTAGTTATTCTATCTTTTGGAAAAGTAAGCATTATATATGAGGACTCAAATTGTATTATTACTTCAATTGTATCATTAAGCGTCTCTTTGATTGAAAATGGATTTTTAATTCTTGTCGCTAGTTCTTGACTAAAGCTATTAAGAACTTGAGTATTATAATTTTCTGTTTCGTTAAAGAATTCAAGTTGGTCATAAGTATTTACGTTAAATAGAAATATTTCTTGCATTTCAATTTTATCAATGAGAGAACTTTTGTCTTCATCATATTGTCTAGTAACCATTTGTATTTCCATGGCAACTGATCTTGAAAGTCTATTGAGGGTACGCTCCCACAAACTATTATAGTAGTAGGATAAAATAATTAATTGAAACATAACTATAGGAAACAAAACTATTAAAATTGTTCGGCCTAGTAAGCTTGTAGGAAGTAAATTTCTAAACATTATCTAATCAATCCACAGTTCATATCCTGAACCTCTTTTTGTTCGCAAAAATCTGGGTATTTTGGGATTCTTTTCAATTTTCTTTCTTAACCTATTAATACATACATCTAATGTACGTTCCTGCGAAAAATTTAACTCTGTTATTAATTGATCTCTAGAAAATGACTTGCCTGGGTTAGCGGAGAGGAGTTGCAAAATTTTTAACTCATTTTGATTAAGCGATAAGTCTGCCGTTCTTCCTTTTATGGACCCACTTGATAAATCTATTACTATATTATCTAATTGGATCTTATTTTTAATATTTTTAGTTGATGTTTTATTAATTATGTTTCTTATTCTTAGTAGTAATTCCTTAGGTTCAAAAGGTTTACTTAAATAATCATCAGCACCAATTTCGAGTCCATGAACTCTATTCTCCGACTCATTCATAGCCGTTAGATGAATTATAGGCGTGAGAGATGACTGCCTTATATCCTTTGTGAGCTCGTAGCCATCTTGTCCTGGCATCATTATATCTACGATTAGTAGATCAAAAACTATATATTTAAGTAACTCTTTGGCCTTTTCTGCATTAGCAGCAGTAGAAATAAGAAAGCTATGTTCTATTAAATATGATTTTAAAAGATTTCTAATTTTGTCATCATCGTCAACAATAAGTAAGTGTTGTAGATTGTTATTCATTATTTTTTTCTATTAAACTGTTTACTAGCATATTAAATCCCTGAACAGCGTTAGCCCCAGATTTAACATAAGATTTTGAGAGTCTATCTATTAAAGGTTTAATAACATTATTTAATTTGTCTTTAGCAGTATCGGTGAGATATAAATTCTTTTTTCTGCCATCATCAGAATTAATTTTTTGAATAATAAATTTTTCCTTCAACAAACTTCTTAAAACTCTATTCAAACTTTGTTTTCTGATATCAAGAATATTTAACAGTTCATTAAATATTATCCCAGGATTTAAGTTTATTATTAAAAGACATCTAATATCAGCCATGCCAAGCTGTTCATCATCTAAATTATTAAATATTTCTTTTTCAAATATTCTATTAGCTTCAAAAAAATTATTTAATGAAATTTTGATACGGTCTTCACGAAGATAGAGCAAAGAAGATGCTTTGCTATTGGATGTATTTAAGTCAGCCACTATGACATAGTTACGATAAAAATATATATTAATCAAGGAGTTTTTCTGTTATGTAATCTATTCTTAAATTAAATAAAAAATATATGGAAATACCACCATTTGATAACAGAGATGGCTTTATATGGATGAATGGAAAATTTATTCCATGGAACGATGCTAAATGTCATGTCATCACCCAAGGACTTCATTATGCAAGTTCTGTTTTTGAAGGTGAGAGGGCCTATAAAGGAAAAATATTTAAATCTGAAGAGCATACAAAAAGACTATTTAAGTCAGCTGAAACAGTTGGTATAAAAATTCCCTATACTCAGGAAGAAATTAACCAGGCTAAAGATGATTTAATCAGTAAGATGGGTTATCAAGATTGTTATGTTCGTCCAATTGCCTGGCGTGGAAGTCAGCAGATGGGATTATCGACATCTAATGCTGACATAAATGTTGCCATTGCCGTCTGGGATGATTGGGCATCATATTTCAAAATTGAAGATAGAAAAGCAGGCCTAAGGTTGATTACATCACCTTGGAAACGACCAGCACCTGATACTGCTCCATGTGAAGCTAAAGCATCAGGACCTTATGTTATTTGTACAATGTCAAAGGAATATGCGGAGAGTAAAGGTTATAATGATGCTTTAATGCTGGATTACAGAGGTTATGTAGCGGAAGGAACAGGGGCGAACATATTTTTCATAAAAAATAAAACAATACATACACCTATACCAGATTGTTTCCTAAATGGCATTACTAGGCAAACAGTTATTGAGATGGTGACAAAAAAAGGATTTTCAGTTGAGGAAAAACATATAATGCCGGATGAAATGGCTAACTATGAAGAGGCTTTTTTAACTGGGACAGCCGCTGAAATTACTCCAATACAATCAATTGATAATATTCAATTTAAGACTGGCGATGAAAGTCAAAATTTTCAGTTCATGCAAGATTATCACGATCTAGTACGATCTTAGTTAAAAAATCTTTCTATAGTATTGATAACCACTATATAACGACGCTATCATTGCAATCCATAAAAGTGCTATGCCAAAATTGTTAATTAATAATAAACTACTGTAAACATCAGCCAATAGTATCAAAAATAATCCGCTCATTTGAGCTGCAGTTTTATATTTACCTAAATTTGATACAGGTATTTCTTTATTATTATCATCACTTGATGCATATTCTCTCAAGCCAGAAATAAATATTTCTCTAGCTATAATTAGATATGCAGGTATCAGATGTATTCCTAACAACATGCTATCTGAAATAAAAGTAATCAAGATAAGAACTACAAAGAGTTTATCAGCGATGGGATCAAGCATTTTTCCAAAGTTTGATGTATTTTTTGTCTTTCTAGCAATTAAACCATCAAGATAATCAGTAATCGACATCGCAATAAATAAAACTATTGATAAGAAATTTATTAAATTTGAATCAGAAAAAATTAATATTATTAGGACTGGAAGCAGTACTATTCTTGAAATTGTTAATATATTTGGTAACTTGGACATCAATCATTAAAGTAAGCATATATTTTTTCTGATAGCAACCTGCTTATTCCCTTAACCTTCATAATATCTTGAGATGATGCAGTTTTAATATTTTTAATTGATCCAAAATGATTCAGTAGTAGCTTTTTTCTTACTCGTCCCAGGCCTTCAATTGGCTCTAATTCTGATGTGTGCATTTCTTTTTTTCTTTTGTCTCTGTGAGCGCCAATAGCATATCTATGTGATTCATCTCTGAGTCTTTGCATAAAGAAAAATGAAGGTGTATCTTTCTTTATATAATTTTTCTTATCATTGAAAATAATCTGATCTAGGCTCTCCTTTCTTCCTTCGCCCTTAAAAATTGACGCTAATTTAATTTTATTTAAATTTTTCTCATCTAATATTTTTTTAGCCAGATCATAATGGCCTTTGCCACCATCTATTATGAGAAGCTCAGGTAAATTTTGATATTTTTTTTGATTTTTTATTGCTTCAGAAGAAAATCTTCTCTCTAGAACATGCCGCATCATGCCATAATCGTCCCCAGGTTTAACCTTGTTTGAATCAATATTAAATTTTCTATAAGATTTTTTATCAAAACCTTCGTTTGAAAATACAATCATAGCTCCAACAGCATTTTTGCCAAATAAGTGACTGTTATCAAAAGCTTCTATTCGATTAATATCATGGGTAATTCCTAAATCTTTTTTTAAGGCTTTTAAATTTTCTTTATCAGAGAACGACTGGGTAATATGATTTTTTAGTGATAATTCAGAATTCCTTATTGCATAGTTAATGATTTCTAATTTTTTACCTTGTTTCGGGATTGAAAAATTTGTTTGATAAGAATAAATCGATTTTAGAGAGTTTTTAATGAGTTTAGAATTATTAATGGGCGTATTTATGAGTACATTTTTTGGAGGTGAGTACTTTGTGTAAAAATCAACTATAAACCTCTCCAATATTTCATAAGTTTCAACTTCTTCCCCATGTTTTGGAAAGTATGATCTATTCCCCCAATTCTGGCCTGATCTGTATATAAATACTTGCACGCATGATTTGTTCCCTTTTCTTGAAATAGATATCACGTCAGTATTTTTAATGTCATGCAAGTTTATATTCTGTTGACTTTGTATTTGAGTTAAAGCTTCAATTTTATCTCTATAACTTGCAGCCTTTTCATAATTCAAAATTTCACTTTCTCTTTCCATCTTCTTTGAAAGCTCTGCCTGTAGAGTACTGTGATGGCCTGAAAGAAAATTCTCAGCATTTTTAACTGTTGAATTGTAGTCTTTTTTATTAATTGTATCATTTACACAAGGACCGCTGCATCGCTCAATTTGATAAAGAAGGCAGGGTTTTGATCTATTTTCAAATATTGTGTCATCACATGAACGCAGTAAGAAAACTTTCTGTAATATTTTTAATGTATAATTAAGAGAGTTAATTGTTGCAAATGGCCCAAAATACTTTCCTTTAAATTTTTGCTTGCCTCTATGTTTTGTAATTTGTGGATATTCCTGTTCATGGTTAATAAAGATATAAGGAAACGATTTGTCGTCACGAAGAAGTATATTAAATGGTGGCTTTAGTTTCTTGATTAAATTTGCCTCTAAAAGCAATGCTTCTTTTTCAGTTTGTGTAATTACAACGTCAATAGTTGATATTTTACTGACCATTCTTTTTATGCGGTTTGATAAATTGTTACCATTCAGGTAACTTTTAAGGCGATTTTGAATATTCTTGGCTTTGCCTACATAAAGTATTTCATCTTTTTCATTCAGCATTTTATAAATGCCTGCAGAAGTAGGGGATTGATTTATAATTTCTTTTAGATTTTCTGTACTATTCATTTTTAAGCGCGTGAGCGCTCAATTTCAATACCAGCACTCGCAGCCTCTTTTATTGCGTCTAATTTTTCTAGCCTAATTTTCATTGTCTCAATTCTTTTATTTTTGAAACATTCTTGAAATATCTTTTCAGCTAACTTCTCAAGAAGAATTGTATGTCCAGCACCTATAATTTTTTTAATTTTTTTTGATATTTGATTATAGCAAACAACACTTTGTAATCTGCTGTCATTAATTGTTTTAGGGTTTTTAACTTTAGCAATAACATTTATTCTAAGTGGTTGTCGTTTCAACTTTTCATGTTTGTAGACACCAATGTTTGCTTCAATCATGAAATCATTTAAAAATATCAAATCATACCCTGACAACGGATCTACTAAATCCGTATTTGATTTTAAATCGCCAATTTTTAGTACATTTTTATGATTCATGATAAATGCTCCCCCCCGTCAACGGCTATAAATTGACCTGTAATTGACTTTGATTCAAGCAGAAATTTAACTGATTTTGCTATTTCTTCTGGAGGTGAACCAATCTTTAAAATTGTATTTTTTAATGACTTATCAAAGTGTTTCTTTGATTGATGAATATTTTTTAAAGTTGGTCCGGGACCAATTGAATTAACTCTAATATTTGGAGCAAAAGATTTAGCTAATATTGGCGTTGCTGCATAAAGAGCAGCCTTTGCAATTGAGTAAGAAAGAAATGAAGTATCAGCGTTGACTACATTTTGATCTAAAATATTTATGATATGTCCGTTGGAGTTTTTTGGTAAGTGCTTTTTGAATTCTTTGGATAATATCAAAGGCGCATACAAATTTATATTCATATGATCGTACCACAAGCCATCATTGAGTGTTTCAATATTGTCATTTAAAAATAGAGAAGCATTGTTAACAAGAAAATCGACTGATCCATAAATTTTTTTTTGATTTTAATATTATTTTTGAAACTTGACCTGGTTTATTTAAATCGCACTTAATTATTTCGCATTGATTTCCAGATTTTATCAGACTATTTTTTAAATCTTTAGCCTCTTTAATAGAGCTATTATAATGAATTACAAAATTTAGATTTTTATTCCTCAAACTTAAAGCAATGGCTTTACCAATTCTTTGAGCACCTCCAGTAATTAAAATAGTTTGTTTTTTCATGATACTGAATAAGTTATATATACCACATATGACACTAGAAAACCCAAAGCAAATATTTTATTCAATTTCATTTTTAATAATGACATTGCTGTAATGATTAATGTCACCAATATCAACACATTAAGATGTATTAAATCTGTATTTTCTAATGAAAAATCTAAGTTTCTTGATTTAATTATTATTGCACCTGGCAAGAAAACAAAAAGAATATTCATTATATTGCTTCCAATAATGTTACCGATGCCAATAGAACCTTTTTTTCTTATGTAAGAAATTACTACAGTTGCTAGTTCTGGAAGTGAGGTGCCAATTGCTAAAATAGATATTCCTATTATTGTCTCTTCTAATCCAAAAGTTGTAAATATACTAAGTGAACTGTCTAAAAATATTTTTCCACCAATAAAGATACCAATAAATGAAAATAAGAGAATTACGTAGGTTCTTTTATTAAATTCTTTGAATTTTACTTCTTCATTATTAGACTCATAATTTTTAAGCAGGTTCAAAAAAAGTATTACAAAAACTATTAATCCAATAATAATTGTAAAGTTTAGAGAGCTTGCAATATAGAACATTGCTGCGAAATAGAATGTTAGTATTAGCAAAAAACTATTATCCTTAAGTCCAATATTACTTAAATCTATTTTAAAAAAAAGTGAAGCAGTGCCTAAAATAAGTAAAATATTAGCAATGTTTGAGCCAATAATGTTTCCAATTATAGCATCTGTTGCTGGGATTTCTTTAAAAGCTGCAAATAAGGTAATAACTAGTTCGGGGGCTGATGTGCCAAATGCAACAATTGTTAATCCTACAAGAATAGGTGACAGTTGAAATTTTTTTGCGATTGAATCAGAGGAATTTATCATCACGTCAGCGCTATAAAGCAAGAGTACAAGTCCAATCAATAAAATTAAAATATCGACAAACATTTATGTGAAATACTTCCTTTTGCTTCTTCTGTTTTTTTTATATGGTCCAAGATTATTAGATGGTAATTCTAACTGATTATTTTCGAGTCTTTTTATTTCATCTCTTAACTTTGCAGCTTCCTCGAAATTTAAGTCATCGGCTAAATCAATCATGTTCTTTTTAAGCCCTTTGATATGCTTTTGCAAATTATCTCCTACAAGATTCTTATTCTCACCATCTAATTCAACACTCACCCTGTCATTTTCATATATACTCTCTAAAATATCACTGATATCTCTTTTAATAGATTCAGGAGTGATCTTATTTTCAAGATTAAATTTTTTTTGAATTTCTCTTCTTCTATCAGTCTCTTTTATTGCTTTTTTAATACTTTCTGTTTCTTTATCAGCATAAAGAATCACCCTGCCATCGACATTACGAGCTGCTCTTCCAATAGTTTGAACAAGCGATCTTTCAGACCTTAAGAAACCTTCTTTATCAGCATCAAGAATAGCTACTAATGCGCACTCAGGTATATCGAGTCCTTCTCTAAGTAAATTAATTCCAACCAGAACATCGAACATACCTTTTCTTAAATCTCTAATTATTTCTATTCTTTCTAAGGTATCGATGTCTGAGTGCATATACTTTACTTTAATGCCATTCTCGTGCATGTACTCTGATAAATCTTCAGCCATCCGTTTGGTCAAAGTTGTAACCAAGACTCTATACTTCATATCAATGATTTTTTTACATTCAGAGATCAGGTCTTCAACTTGTGTTTTAGCAGGTCGGATCTCAATATCTGGATCTATAAGTCCAGTCGGTCTTATGATTTGTTCAGTGAATACACCTTGAGTTTTTTGCATTTCCCAAGGCCCTGGTGTGGCAGAAATAAAAAGACTTTGAGGTCTCATCATTTCCCATTCTTCAAATTTTAATGGCCTGTTATCAAGGCACGAAGGCAGTCTAAATCCATATTCTGAAAGTGTTGTTTTTCTACTTCTATCACCTTTATACATGCCTTCAAGCTGAGGTATTGTTACATGACTTTCGTCTACAAATAATAATGAATTTTCGGGCAAGTACTCAAATAGCGTTGGTGGCGCTTCACCTGGATTCCTGCCAGACAGGTATCTAGAGTAATTTTCAATCCCTGGGCAACTTCCCGTTGCTTCAATCATTTCTAAATCAAAACGTGTTCTTTCCTCTATGCGTTGAGCTTCAATTAATTTATTTTCTTTTTTAAATTCTGGAACTCTGAGCTCTAAATCTTTTCTGATTTGTTTAATTGCAGTTTGTAATGTAGGCCTTGGAGTAACATAGTGACTGTTCGCATATATTTTAATCGTTTCTAGTTCATCGGTTTTCTTTCCAGTTAAGGGATCAAATTCATTAATTGTCTCAAGCTCATCACCAAAAAGTGATAATTTCCATGCCCTATCCTCATAATGAGAGGGAAAAATTTCTATAAGGTCTCCTCTAACTCTGAAAGTGCCTCTATGGAAATCTGTATCATTACGTGTGTATTGAAGAGTGATTAGTTTTTGTATTATTTCATTGCGTCCAATTTTTTGATTTTTTTCAAGCTTTATGGTCATAGACCGGTATGTTTCAACTGAACCAATTCCATAAATACATGATACACTTGCAACAATAATGACATCTTTTCTCTCAAGTAATGACTGTGTAGCTGAGTGTCGCATGCGATCAATTTGCTCATTAATTGACGCTTCCTTTTCTATATAAGTATTTGATCTTGGAACGTAAGCTTCGGGAATATAATAATCATAATACGAGACAAAATATTCAACAGCATTATTTGGAAAAAATGATTTCATCTCACCATACAGTTGAGCGGCTAACGTTTTGTTTGGAGCAAGAATCAATGTTGGTCTTTGTACTCTCTCTATAATTTTTGCCATGGTGAATGTTTTGCCTGATCCTGTTACTCCCAGTAATACTTGCTCCATTTCATTGCCATTAATGCTTTTAACAATTTCTTCAATAGCCTGAGGCTGGTCTCCCGCAGGACTATATTCAGATGTGACTTTTAGTAGCTCAGTATTAGGCATTTATTTTCTATTTTTTCAATTTTAGTTGAGTATACTTAATTTGTAATATAATTGCTGATTAATCAAATAACAATTATTGGAGAAAAAACATTGGTAACTCTATCTAAAAGCATCAAACGAATAAAGCCTTCAGCTACTATGGCAGTTACTCAGAAAGCCCGGGAGTTAAAGGCTCAAGGCAAAGATATAATTGGTTTAGGAGCAGGAGAACCTGATTTTGATACTCCTGATAACATTAAGAAAGCAGCTATTGATGCAATCAAAGAGGGCGATACAAAATATACAGCAGTTGATGGAACACCTGCACTAAAAGAAGCTATTCAGTCAAAATTCAAAAGAGAAAATAATTTGGACTACGGACTAAATGAAATTTCTGTGGGAACAGGAGGTAAGCAAATTATTTTTAATGCAATGGCGGTGACTCTAGATTCATTAGATGAAGTTATAATTCCTGCGCCTTATTGGGTAACCTATCCTGATGTAGTAAATTATTTTGATGCAAAGCCAATAATCATTATATGCGGCGAAGAAACAGGCTTTAAAATTACTCCTGATCAACTTGAAAAAGCAATTAATAAATCAACAAAGTGGTTTATTTTGAATTCACCTTCTAATCCAACGGGTTCATGTTATACAGAAGATGAGCTTATCGCCTTATCGAAAGTTCTCGAGAATCATCCCCACGTTAATATTATGACTGATGATTTATACGAACATCTAATCTATGATGATGTCCAGTTTCATACTCTTGTAAGTGTTGCCCCTTTTCTAAAGGATCGTACTCTAACTCTAAATGGCGTGAGCAAGGCTTATGCCATGACGGGATGGAGAATAGGTTATGCTGGAGGAAATCAGGATTTGATTAAAGCAATGGGTAAATTACAATCACAGTCAACCAGTAATCCCACTTCAATAAGTCAGGCAGCTGCAGTGGAGGCCTTAAATGGCAATAATTCTTTTATAGCTGAGAGATCACAAGTATTTAAGAAAAGAAGAGACAACCTAATCTCTGAATTGAACAGCATGAATGGAATTTCATGCAGAAAACCTGAAGGTGCCTTTTATGTATTTCCTTCATGCCAAGGTGTTATTGGCAAGACTGATGATTCTGGCAAAATAATTTGTAACGATCAAGAATTTACAACTTCGTTACTAGAGCAAGCAGGAGTTGCTGTAGTGCAAGGGTCTGCGTTTGGACTTGAGGGATATTTTAGAATTTCTTATGCAACTTCAGACGAAAATCTAGAAGAAGCCTGTTCTCGCATGCGGGTTTATTTAGAAAATTTGAAATAATTTAGGATTTTTCTGCTAGAAACTTTTCTGCTTCAAGCGCAGCCATGCACCCCATGCCAGCTGCAGTCACAGCTTGACGGTAAGTTTTATCCTTTACATCTCCAGCAGCGTAAACACCGTTAACATTTGTTAAAGTTGAATCAGGTTTTGTGATAATATATCCTTCATTATCCATCTCAACTTGATTTTTAAAAATCTGCGTAGCAGGATCATGTCCTATTGCAATAAACACTCCGTCTAATTCGATAACTTGTATCTCGTTTGTTTTAACATTTTTGACTTTGATACCTTTCACATTGAGAGGATCTTCGTCTCCTAGAATATCTTGCAATTGATGGTCCCAGATACATTTAACTTTTTCATTATTGAATAATCTATCTTGAAGTATTTTTTCAGCTCTCAACTCATCTCTTCTGTGTATTAAATAAACTGTTGATGCAAAATTAGTTAAATACAAAGCCTCTTCAACAGCTGAATTGCCACCACCAATAACAGCAACTTTTTTTTCTTTAAAGAAAAAGCCATCACATGTAGCACAAGCAGAAACTCCGTAACCTTGAAATTTCTTTTCAGAGTCTAGGCCTAACCATCTTGCTTGCGCACCCGTCGAAATGATTACTGAGTCGGCGGTATAAGTTTTGCCAGACTCACTCATAGCTTTAAAAGGTGTTGATTTAAAATCTACACTATCAATAATATCGCTAATTATTTTTGTACCAACATTTTTTGCTTGAGCCTCCATTTGCTCCATTAGCCAAGGACCTTGTATTACATCCCCGTAACCGGGGTAATTTTCTACATCAGTGGTAATTGTTAATTGACCTCCAGGCTGAATTCCCTGTACAAGTGTAGGTTCCAACATAGCTCTCGCAGCGTAGATAGCAGCTGTGTACCCGGCAGGCCCTGAACCTATTATGAGAACTTTTGAATGCATTTGGCTTTTAGTATAATTTATATATTATCGATATAATTTAAAGAATTTTATATATACTAAGATTCTAGATAATATCTAAATGAATAATTTCAAGACTAACAAGTTAGCATGGTGTTTAACCGATGGCTCAGCTGGCATGATTAGTCAAGTCAGAGGCCTTGCTGAAGCACTTAATGTAAGCTATGAACTGAAAGAGGTAAAACTTAATTTCCCATGGAATAAGCTGCCAGTTAATTTAGTGCCCTTGTCTAATAAGATGTTCAAGAATTTGGGAGAGTTTAGTTTAGATGGAAAAGTTCCTGATATATTGATTTCGTGTGGCAAAAGAAGTATCTATGCCTCACTATTTATTAAAAAAAAATCTAATAGTCCAATTTTCTCTATTCACATTCAAAACCCAAAAATAAATACAAATAATTTTGATATTGTTGTTGCCCCTTCTCACGACAAGGTTGTTGGAAATAATGTCATCATCACTGATCTTGCTATTAATCACATCACACCAAAACTACTAGCAAAGCATGCAGAGGAAATGAAGGATAGTTTTGGATCAATTCAAAAACCAATTTGTACGGTTTTTATTGGTGGCAAAAGCAGAAATTACAAATTTGATCAATGTAATGTTATCGAATTAGCACAGACTCTAGACAAAGTGATGAATAATAATAATGTCCAAATGTTTATTGTTTTTTCAAGAAGGACAGACGAATTTATAAAAGATTATTTAAAAAAGAAATACCCAAAACAAAATATTGTTTGGGAAGGAAAAGAGAATCCTTACTTAGCTCTTATGCATTACTCAAAATACCTAATCTGTACTTCAGACTCAGTTTCAATCATGTCTGAATCAGTGTCTGCAAAAAAACCAGTTTTTATATATAAGTTACCTACATCAAAAAGAAATAATCGAATTGAAAGTTTTATATCAACTTTGGTCAAAAAAAATTATGTAAAAATATTAACAGATAGATTAGATGATTATTCTAATTCTTATGAGAATGAAACAACGGAAGTAGCCAAAACAATTAATGAAAGATATAGTAATCAATAATGTCATTAGTTAATGCTCTAAAGAACGATTTAAATCATTTCAATGAACCTTTCAATCACTGGACATTAGAAAATCCATTATCAGAAACTTTAATAGATGAGGTTTATGATATCAAATTTCCAGAGGGTGATGTGATATTTGATGGAACTAGAGCAGGCGACAAAACAGGAAATAATCTTTTAAGTAAATTAAGAGTTTTCATTACAAAGGAAAATTCTTCTGATTATCCTGAATTGTATAAACTTGTGAAAGAAATGCAATCAAAGGAGTGTACGGATTTAATTTCAAAAATGATTAACAGAAATTTATCAAATTCCTTTGTAAGAGTTGAAGTAATTGCTGATAAAAATGGTTTTTGGCTTGAGCCTCACTGCGACATAAAAGAGAAATTAATGTCGTCAATTTTATTTGTTAATAGGTATGGAGAAAACGAAAATCTTGGAACTGATTTTTATACTCCTGACCTTAAAGTTGCAAAGACCTTGCCTTATACAAATAATTTTGGGTATATTTTTACTTCAGAAAAAGACTCATGGCATGGATTAGAAAAAAAATATATCAAAAATGAAAGACGATGCTTACAATTAAATTATGTAACGTTTGAAACAGAGTGGCCTGTATATTGATGGTAAAAAAAACGCTTGATAGTGTAGATTTAAAAATACTAAGAATACTCCAAGATGAGGGAAGAATATCCAATCTAGATCTTTCAAAAAAAATTAGTATGTCACCGCCTCCGACCCTTAGAAGAGTGCGTGACTTAGAAGACAATGGCTATATTGATGGATTTAGAGCTAACCTTGATCCAACAAAATTAGGATATGACTTAACAGCATGGATTTTTATCAGTCTAAAGAACCAAAATGAGGAGAGCCTGAGTGCTTTTGAAAAACAAATCTGGGGATGGGAATCAATAAGAGAGTGCTTCATGCTTAATGGTGAAATTGATTTTATTTTAAAATGTATTGTAAAAAATATGAACGAATTTAACGAATTTTTGACTCATAACATCACACCTAATGAAAATATTTCAAGTGTCAAAACAGCATTTGTCATAAAGAACACTAAAAAGCTTGGCAATGTGCCTTTAGACTAGTGAAAGCTTATAATTGGATTTACATCAAGATCATTATTTCGCAGTTCTTTGATAGAATTTATCGCCGCTCTTGCTCCTGATATTGTAAGAAAGTAGGGCAGGCTCTTCATTAATGCTGTTCTTCTCACACTAAAGGAATCATTTATGGATTTTCTGCCCTCTGTTGTGTTTATTAGTATATCTATATTTTCATCTAATAAATCTTCCACAATGTGAGGTGAACCTTGAGACACTTTATTAATCTTACTCACATTAATTCCTTGATCCATTAAATATGAAGCCGTGCCATGTGTAGCCTTAATTTTAAATCCGAGTTTTTGAAAGGACCGAACAATAGGTACTATTTTTGGTTTATCAGAATTCTTAACGGATACGAATAAATTACCTTTCTTTGGAAGAGGGTTTGATGAAGCTAATTGGCATTTAATAAATGCTGCTTCAAATGACTTATCAATCGCCATGACTTCTCCTGTCGATTTCATCTCAGGACCTAATATTGTGTCAACATTTGGAAATCTTTTGAAAGGAAACACTGGTTCCTTAATTGAAATGTATTCTTTGTTACTTTCTTTGAAATCTCTCTTATTTAATTTCTTACCCATTGCAACATTTAGTGCAATCTTAACAATGGGGTTTCCTGTTGCTTTTGCAACAAAAGGAACTGTTCTACTACTTCTAGGATTAACTTCTAAAAGGAAGATATTATTGTTTTGTATAGCAAATTGAATATTTAAAAGTCCTTTTACATTAAGGGCTAGCGCAAGTTTTTTTGTTTGTTTCTCAATATCTTTTATAATTTTTTCTGATAGCGAGTATGGAGGTAGTGTACATGTTGAGTCGCCTGAATGTATTCCTGCTTCTTCAATATGTTCCATAATACCTGCAATAATTACTTTTTTTCCATCAGACACGGCGTCTACATCAACCTCAATTGAGTCTTTCAAATAATGATCTATCAAGACTGGACTATCTCCTGAAACAATAACCGCTTCTTTGAAATATTTCTTGAGCTCATCTTTATTATGAACAATTTCCATTGCTCTACCTCCTAAAACATATGACGGTCGTATGACAGCAGGAAATCCAATCTTATTAATGACCTCGAAAGCTTGCTTTTCTGAAAAGGCTATCCCATTTGCAGGTTGTAGAAGGTTTAAGTCCTCTGATATTTTTTTAAATTTTTCTCTATCTTCAGCAGCATCAATTGAATCTTTGGAGGTTCCAAGAATTGGAATTTTCATCTTATTTAAAAATGATGCTAGTTTAAGAGGGGTTTGTCCTCCAAATTGCACGATGACACCGAGTAATTTACCTTTTGTTTTCTCTTTTAATATTATGTCGTACACGTTCTCTTCTGCTAGGGGTTCAAAATACAATCGATCACTTGTATCTGGATCCGTTGATACAGTCTCTGGATTGCAGTTTATCATAATTGTCTCATATTTAAGCTCTTTAAGTGCAAATGATGCATGACAACAACAGTAATCAAATTCAACTCCTTGACCAATTCTGTTTGGACCACTTCCCAATACGATTACTTTCTTCTTGCTTGATGGGTTAGACTCGCAGGTATCTCCATTGAGATAATTTTTTGAATATGTTGAATACATGTAAGGAGTCATTGATTTAAATTCAGCCGCACAGGTATCAATTCTTTTAAAATCTGGAAATATTTTATTTTTTTTCCTTAAGTCAAATACTCTTTTCTCACTCAGCCCGCATAGTTGAGATATTTTTTTATCTGAAAACCCTAATGCTTTAATTTTTAAAATCTCCTCAGGTTTTTTTGGAAACCCTTTTGTTTTAAGTTCAATCTCTTTATCTACAATTCTTTTAATTTGTTCAATGAACCATTTATCAACTTTTGAAGCATTATAAATATCTTTGACTGAATTACCAAAACGCAAAGCTTGCGCAATAAGTAAGAGACGGTCTGCTAAAGGTTTCTTAAGTTCACTGATTATATTTTTTTTATTTAGTTTTTTATTATTTATATTTATTTTTACTTCATCAAGCCCATCTAATCCAACTTCGAGAGACCTCATTGCTTTTTGAAGTGACTCGGGAAATGATCTACCTATGGCCATGACCTCACCGACAGATTTCATTGAACTAGAAAGTAGTGGCTGTGTGAGTTGGAATTTTTCAAAAGTAAATCTTGGAATCTTTGTTACTACGTAGTCAATTGTTGGCTCAAAGGAAGCAGGAGTTACTTTTGTAATTTCATTCCTTAATTCATCTAAAGTATATCCTACTGCAAGCTTTGCAGCTATTTTAGCAATTGGAAATCCTGTAGCTTTAGAAGCTAAAGCTGATGATCTTGACACTCTAGGGTTCATCTCAATGATAACTAGGCGACCATTTTTTGGATTTACAGCAAATTGAACATTTGAACCACCAGTTTCAACTCCAATTTCTCTCAAACAAGCGATTGAGGCGTTCCTCATAATTTGAAATTCTTTATCTGTTAATGTTAGTGCAGGAGCAATAGTAATGGAGTCACCTGTATGAATTCCCATTGGGTCTATATTTTCAATTGAGCAAATAATAATGCAATTATCATTTCGATCCCTGACAACTTCCATTTCATATTCTTTCCAACCAGCAACTGATTCTTCAATTAAAATTTCACTAATGGGAGAACTGTAAAGACCTGAATTGGCTATTTCATCAAATTGCTTTTCTGTAGTTGCAATTCCTCCTCCTGTACCACCCAGAGTAAAAGAGGGTCTAATAATTACTGGAAGTCCAATTTTTTTTAGAGCTTTCTTTGCATCTTTAAAGTTTCGAGCTATTTTTGCTCGAGGACATTCAAGGCCAATTTTTATCATTGCCTTATAAAATCTCTCTCTTTCCTCAGCTTTTTTTATTGCTTTAAGATTTGCTCCTATGAGCTCAACACTATATTTTTTAAGGGTGCCATTGTTAGAAAGAGCTATGGCAATATTTAATGCTGTCTGTCCTCCCATAGTAGGCAACATTACATCAGGTTTTTCTTTGGCTATTATCTTAGTTACAATTTCAGGTGTGATTGGTTCAATATAAACCGCATCAGCTGTATCAGGGTCAGTCATAATAGTAGCAGGGTTAGAATTAATTAAAATTACTCTATATCCTTCTTCTCTTAATGCTTTGCAGGCCTGAGTGCCTGAATAATCAAATTCACATGCTTGGCCTATAATGATCGGTCCAGCGCCTACCACCAGTATTGATTTAATATCATTTCTTTTAGGCATTACTGTTAACCATCCTTTTAAATTTTTGAAAAAGATAATGACTATCATGAGGTCCGGGACTTGCTTCTGGATGGTATTGAACCGCAAAAATTTTTTTATTTTTATGCTCTATGCCCTCAACACTTCCATCAAATAAAGATTTATGCGTAATCTTTACATTTTTAGGGATAGATTTTTCAGTAACTACAAATCCATGGTTTTGAGATGTTATCTCTACCTTATTATTTTCTAAATTTTGAACAGGGTGATTGGCACCTCGATGACCTTGAAACATTTTTTTTGTCTTAGCACCAAGCGCAAGAGATATTAATTGATGCCCTAAACAAATCCCAAAGATGGGAATTTTTCGATGAATTAAATCTTTGATGGTTGGGATAGCATATTTACCTGTAGCTTTTGGATCTCCTGGACCATTTGATAAAAAAATCCCATTAGGGTTATATTCCAATATTTCATTAGATGAAGTGTTTGCAGGAACAACAATTACATTTATATTCAATTCAAGCAGGCAATTTAAGATATTTTGCTTCATGCCATAATCGATTGCTACTATGTTTAATTTTGACTTTGATTTACTTTTAAATTTCTGAATTTTTTTGCGTGTTACTTCGATTGCAAGATCGAGATTGTTAAGTCCTTGCCATTTTTTTACTTCTGAGAGAAATTTTTTTTCATGACGTTTATTTATAAGTTTTTTAACAATTCCTCCTTTTGGAGCCCCCTTAGATCTTATTCTATTGGTAATTGATCTTGTATCTATATTGCATAATCCAGGAATACCTTTTTTTTTAAGCCATTTATCTAAATGCTGTATAGATCTAAAGTTAGATGGATCAGAAATATCGCAATTAATTATTATTCCTTTTGCATAAGAAATTGATGACTCATTATCTTCAAAATTTGTCCCAACATTTCCAATATGAGGAAATGTAAAATTAATTATTTGACCTGCGTATGATGGATCAGTAATAATTTCTTGATAACCGGTCATAGAAGTATTGAAACAAACTTCGCCAATAGAATTGATATTTGATCCAATTTTTAAACCCTCGAAGGAAGTACCGTCTTCTAGAATAAGCTGTCCTAAAATAGGTTTAGATCGAGCGGTTATACGATCTTTTTTCAACCTATTCGTCTTTAACATAAGAAAATGATTCTAGATTTATTGGAATTTAAGGCAAATGAATGCTCGATGCAATAGTAAGATAATAAAATATTATTTTAACTTTTATTGATACTTAAGATTAGTTGATGTAGTTTTCTTATTCGTCTCGTATGAAAGATATAATCACAAATGAATTGTCCAAGGCACTGAAAAATGGTGATAAAGAGAGATTACATACATTAAGGTTAATAATAGCCGCAATAAAAGATAAAGAAATTGCAAGTCGCTCTTCTGGTGAAGACTCAGAAATACTAGAAGATACAATCATACAACTTTTAAAAAAAATGGTTAAGCAACGAAATGATTCGATCGATATGTTTGAAAAAGCAGGTCGGACCGAGTTAGCGGAAAAAGAGAAATTAGAAATCACAATTATCAATGAATTTTTGCCAAAACAGCTAAGTGAAGAAGAAACAGCCACAATATGTGATAAAGCAATTAGTGCAACAGAAGCTTCAAACCTAAAAGAAATCGGTAAAGTAATTAAATATCTTAAAGATAACAGCTCTTCTTCATTAGACATGTCGCTTGCAAGTAAATTAATAAAGGAAAAGCTCCAAAATTAGTTGTAATTTGCTAACTATTTTTTCCTGTAATTAGGTACTATACTTTGTTGATGCCCAGATACTCAAAAGAATTTATTACTGAAATCAAGTCAAGACTCAGAGTTTCCGAGGTTGTTGGTAAATTTGTAAAATTAACTCAACGCGGAAATGAATATGTTGGATTAAGCCCATTCAAAAATGAAAAGACGCCATCATTTACAGTCAATGATGATAAAGAGTTTTTTCATTGTTTCAGTAGTGCAGAACATGGAGATATATTTTCATTTCTTATGAAGCATAAAAACATGTCTTATCCTGATTCAATCGAGTACCTTGCTAAGCAGGCAGGTCTAAACCCTGAATCTGGAATAATAAAGGACCCCAATTATGTTGAAAATAATTATGCAAGTCTGAGAAATATTATGATTGAGGCAAATAAATTGTACACTTCAATGCTGAAACGGAGTGAGGGAATTCAGAAATATTTAGATAAAAGACAAGTCAACCGTGATGTGTGGGAAAAGTTTGAGTTGGGCTTTGCAGGATCACAAAGCAATCAACTTTATCTTCATTTAAATAAGATAGGAGTAAATATCGAAGATGCATTATCATTAGGACTTATAAAAAAATCAAAACATAAAGAAAATGAATATTACGATTTTTTCAGAAATAGACTTATGTTTCCGATTAAAGATTATAAATCAAACTTAATTGCATTTGGAGGAAGAGCTATAGATAATTCAAATATTAAATATATAAATTCTTCTGATAGTCCAATTTTTAAAAAAAGTTTAAACTTATTTAATCTTAATTTGGCAATTGAGGAGAATAGAAAAATTGATAATTTAATTGTAGTTGAAGGATATATGGATGTCATAGCCTTATTTCAAAATAACTTCAAGACCACAGTTGCTCCTTTAGGTACTGCGCTCACCAGTTACCAATTACAAAGAGCATGGAAAGTATGCAATAGCCCAATTATTATGTTTGATGGGGATGAAGCTGGTCAAAAAGCAGCTGAGCGTGCTGCAGTTTTAGCTTTAAGAAATATATCACCAGATCTATCAGCGAGATTTTGTATATTGCCAAGTGATTATGACCCCGATGATTTTTTATTAAAAAATGGTCCAGATGAATTTAAAAAGGTTTTAAAAAATTCATATTCTTTATCAGAATTTATTTGGAAGGTAGAATTAGAAAAAAATGATATTTCAACCCCAGAGAAAAAGGCAGGATTTGAAAAAAGAATTAAATCAATTACTAGTAAAATTGAGAACCAAACTGTAAGAGATTATTATATTAAAGAATTTAATGATAAAATTAATGTTCTCAAAAGACCAAATTTTCAGAAGAATGCTTCATACTCTCGTTATATTGATAATAAAGTTTCAAAAGAGATTACTAATAGTGATAGGGTTAATAAATCTAGTCACGACTCAGTCATCAGAGAAAAAATTATTTTGATGCACGTAATTGAGAACCCGTTACTTTTATTTAAGTATATTGAGGAACTGGGAAGAATTAGCTTTAATGACGTTAAATTGGCAAATTTAGTGACAGAAATCATTGAATTTGGATCAATAAATTCAGATAAAGATCTTGAAAATTTTGACTTTAAGTCATATTTATTAGATAAGGGGCTCAAGGTAGAAATTGCACTTATATATAAGTCTAATTTGATTAAAACTTACAGATCAGTCATAAAAAGTGATTTTGAAACAGTTGAAAAAAGCTTTTTAGGATTACTTGACTTGCATAATCAGTTACTTGAGAAAAAAGATCTGTCACAAGCTTTCAAAGATTTAGAGCAGAATATGGATCAGGAAAGTTATGAAAATTTTTTAAAGATTAAAAAAGAGAGTTTGGCAAAAAATTGATATGAAAAAACGCGGAAGAAAAAAAAAGCAGGTAAAGCAATCACTTGAAACTAATACATTGCAACCAATCGATCAGGATGGACCTGTTTTAGATTTAGAAAAGTCTATTATAAAGAAGTTAATTAAGCAGGGCAAGAAAGACGGGTATCTAACAAATGAACTGATAAAAAAATCATTTCCAGAAGATAAATTTACTTCCGAGCAAATTGAGCAGTATACAACCAAGTTGTCACAAGCAGGATTTGATATTATTGATTCAGATGACTCTGATAATGATGACGATAAAGAAGAAGATACTGCTGGTAGTAAAACAGGAACAGAAAAAACAGATGACCCTGTAAAACTCTATCTTAGAGAAATGGGTACAGTTGATCTTCTTTCACGTGAAGGTGAAATAGCTATTGCTAAAAGGATTGAGGCTGGACAGGAAGCTATGATTTCTGGATTGTGTGAAAGTCCATTAACATTAAAAGCAATCCTTGATTGGAGAGACGATATTGTTGACGAAAAAATTACACTCAGGGAAGTAATAGATCTTGAATCTTTATTTGAAGAATCTCCAAACAAAAAAGAACTTAGTAAAAAAATTAAAGAAGCAAAAAAAAGAAAAGAACAAGAGGAAAAGGAGGAAATTAGAAAGCGAAAAGAAGCTGAAAAAAAATCAGCAACATATGGAGATGATACTGAACCGATGATAGAAACCTCTGCAGATCAATCAGTTGAGGAATATGAAGATTCTGATGACGAGTTGAATGTCTCTATTGCAATTATGGAAGAGGAACTAAAGCCTATTATTTTAGAAACTTTTAAAAAATTAAATAAAAGTTTTAAAAAGTTACAAAAACTTCAACAAGATAAAATTGCTTTTCAAGAAAAAGGCAAAGAATTTCCAACAAGATCAGAAAAAAATTATCAACTGTCAAAAATTGCTGTTGTTGAGTTGATCAAGGGTCTTCAAATTAACACAAGTAAAATTGAGGAACTGATAAACAAACTCTATATAATCAATAAAGAAGTTGTATCACTTGAAGGAAAATTACTCCGCTTGGCCATGCAGCACAAGATTACTCGAGAAGAGTTTTTAGATAAGTATGTAGGCAATGAAAATAATCCATACTGGTTAAGAAAAATTACAAGACTGTCGGGCTGGGAAAAGTTTGTTAAGTTAGAGAAAAATAGTATCAAAAACATTATGAACGAAGTTAGAGCATCAGCAAGCAATATAGGATTAACATTAAATGAATTTAAAAGAATTGTTAGTAATGTTCAAAAAGGCGAAAGAGAATCAAGTATTGCAAAAAAAGAAATGATTGAAGCTAATCTTAGATTAGTAATCTCAATTGCAAAAAAATACACAAACAGAGGGCTACAGTTTCTTGATCTTATTCAAGAGGGAAATATAGGACTTATGAAAGCTGTTGATAAGTTTGAGTATAGGAGAGGATACAAGTTTTCAACTTATGCTACGTGGTGGATTAGGCAAGCAATTACTCGCTCAATAGCGGATCAGGCGCGTACTATTAGAATACCTGTTCATATGATTGAAACGATTAATAAAATTGTGAGAACGCAAAGACTTCTCTTAAATGATATTGGCCGGGAACCTACTCCAGAAGAAATATCTATCAAATTAAATATGCCTCTTGAGAAAGTAAGGAAAGTATTAAAAATTGCAAAAGAACCAGTAAGCCTTGAAACTCCTGTGGGAGACGAAGAAGACAGTCACCTGGGTGATTTTATACAAGATGACAATGCTGTCATTCCAATCGATGCAGCAATAAATTCTAACTTAAGACAAACAACAACTAAGATACTCTCCTCGCTTACCCCAAGAGAAGAACGTGTATTAAGAATGAGGTTTGGTATTGGAATGAATTCAGACCATACTTTAGAAGAAGTTGGCCAACAATTTTCTGTTACTAGAGAGCGAATTAGGCAGATTGAAGCGAAAGCCTTACGAAAATTAAAGCACCCTACAAGAGCTAAGCTGCTTAAAAGCTTTTTAGATAAAAACTAATTTATTAGACTGTAAATAAGTTTACTTATTGTATATAACAAACTTAAAGGGGCCCATAGCTCAGTTGGTTAGAGCCCTCCGCTCATAACGGAGTTGTCCTAGGTTCGAGTCCTAGTGGGCCCACCAAGATCTGAACATTTACAAAATCAAGTTTATTGAATAATCTAATCAATTATGAGTTTCAATGTAGCTGTTTCTGATCAAGCTTGTGGAGCTGAGATCTCAGGAATAGATTTGACGAGAGAACTTTTGGAGAGTCAGATCTCAGATATAAGAGATTTGTGGCTTGAGCATCACGTGCTGAGCTTTCCTAATCAATTATTAGATGATGATGCTCTAGAACGTTTTACTCTTTGCTTTGGTTCATTTGGAGATGATCCTTTCATAGCGCCAATTCCAGGCAGAAAAAATATTATTGCCGTCAAAAGAGAAGCGGATGAGAAGGTTCCAATTTTTGCAGACAATTGGCATACAGACTGGAGTTTTCAGGAAACCCCACCAGCGGGTACTTGCTTGTTTGGTAAGGTTATTCCAAATCAAGGTGGCGATACTTTATTTGCCAATCAGCATTTGGCATTAGAAAAAATGCCATCTTCACTTAGAAAAAAACTTGAGGGTAAAAATGCAATTCATTCAGCCTTGATACCCTACTCGCCTGGAGGAGGATATGGAGATAAAGATAGAGAAATGGGACGAAGTATGGACATACGAGCCTCCCATGAAGCGTTTTCAAAACAATTGCATCCTATAATAAAGGAGCATCCTGAAACAAAAAGGGAAGGCATTTATGGCACAATAGGTTACACCATCGGTATTGATGGCATGGATAACCAAGATGCGAAGAAATTACTTATGGAGTTAAGTGCGTGGCAGTGCCAGGAAGAGTTTATCTATAGGCACAAATGGAAAAAAGATATGTTAATTATGTGGGATAATAGAAGTGTATTACATAGAGCAACAGGAGGTTATGAGGGCCAAGAAAGACTCTTACATCGAACAACAATTGCCGCTTATGAAGAATAAGCTAAAAATCTAATTTTTTCTTGCTTCAATCACCATATTGCTGGCATTCTTTTTGACTACTTTACAATTTTTAAAGCCGGCTTCATTTAGTACATCTATTAGTTTTGAGGGTCCAGCTTGTGCCCCTAAAGCTAAGCCAACTTCTTGTGATTTTGAAGTTGGTATGCAACCTATTGTTGAGAATGAATAATACATCTGTCCAAAAAGATTAAAGTTATCTTGCGGCTCATCATTTGCAGTGGGCTCGATTAATATTACAGATCCGTTATCTTCAAGTTGATCGTAAGCATATTTTGCAGCTCCTACAGGATCTCCCATGTCATGCAAGCAGTCAAAAAATGCAATATAGTCATGCTTACCGTGATAGCTTTTGGCATCTGCTGTCGTATATTTTATTCTTTCATCTAGCCCAGCTTCTTTAGCTAATTTCTCAGCTTCTTTAATTGAAGGCTCATGAATGTCATAGCCACATACTTTTGCGTTTGGAAAAGTTTGAGCGATGATCATAGTTGACAATCCATATCCACAGCCAATATCAGCAAAACTGGCACCTGCGTTCATTCGTTCTTCAAGATTTTCAATTTTTGGCAGCCAACTCTTCACTAAATTTTTTTCATAAGAAGGTTTAAAGAAACGAGCAGTTCCTTGAAAACATATGGGACAAGAATCTTTATAATCAACGCCATCTCCAGTTTTGAAGGCTTCTTTGACTTGACCTTCATTATGTATTGCACCAGTGAGCATATCATAAGCTCCCATCATTGATGCTGGGCCATCATCATCTGCAAAAACTGCAATTTGCTCAGGAGTTAATGAAAATTTTTTTATTTCTGCATTGTATGTTGCAAAACCAGCAGCTGAAACTGCATACAACCACTCTCTTAGATATCTCTCATCAAGAGCCGTTGCTTTTGCTAAATCATCTGGACTGACTTCTCCTAATTCACCAAGTTTTTTAAAAATGCCAAGTTGATCACCAATTCTCATTAATGGAATTATTGCTGAGGCAGATACATCCTGCATCACTTTAAGTTGTAACTTTTTTAATGTCTCAGGGTTCACTTCACTCTTACTCATTTTCATTCTCCTTAAATTTTTTTGTTGATATATAAAAATAATAGATTTAGTTATTTATTAATGTGTATATTAAAATTATAATTACATTTTAGATATATAAATGACAGTTACAAAAAAAATTATCTCTTGGATTCTAATCATTTTTTCTATTTTGGTTGTTTTTTCATTATACAACTCAATCTACTTTGATATCCCAAAAAGTGAGATAATTGCAAAACATGCAAATGGTTCATCTCAATTCCTAACACTAGCTGATGGTTCTGAAATTCATGTTAGAGATGAAGGCAATCAATCTGGTAATATCTTAGTAATGGTTCATGGATTTAATGGATCACTTTTTAATTACGAGCCTTTAGTTCCCTACTTAAGTAAAGAATACAGACTAATTTCTCTAGATCTTCCAGCTCATGGCTTAACAGGAGCAGTAAATTCAGATCTATATAATCAAGAAGCATATGAAAAAGTGATAGAGGAGGTCATAGAAATATTAGAAATTGATAAATTCTATATAGTTGGACATTCAATGGGAGGTATGATTGCTTGGAGGTATGCATTAAGTAATTTAGATCAATTGAAGGGATTAATTATTATTGGATCTGCTTTTTTTGCTAATGAGCAAGAATTTAATGATTTTCAATCGATTAATGCTCCACCATTAGCATTTGAGCTGATTGAGTCAAAATTCTTTATAAGATTTTTAGAATTTTTAACACCTCGAATTTTAGTTAAAGAAGGGGTTTCGCAGACTGTATACGATCAATCTATCGTGACAGATGAACTTGTGGATCAGTTTCATGATATAATATTAATGGAAGGCACAAGGGTAGCCATTGGTATGCTTGCAGAAGATCTTGAGACCAATTTCATAGCGAATCCATTAGATTTAAGAAAAATAAATATTCCATCGCTAATTCTTCATGGTGAGGAAGATAACCTAGTTGATATAAAATTTATTGACCATTTCGTAGAACAGATTCCAAATGTAGAATTGATTTCATATCCGAACGTAGGGCATATGCCTCCCATGGAAATTCCTGAACAGCTAGCAAATGATATTGAAGCTTTCATAAAAAATAATTAGTTCAATATGAAAGTATTAAATTTCTTTCAACGTCAGACCATTTAAGTTTGCAGGGACAGCAACATCCATCATTTGAGGATTAGCCAGATTTAAATTATCCATTATCTCAGCATACTCTTCAGCACTGCTTACTTGAAGACGTGGGTTGTTTTTCCTTTCATTTCCAATAGATGAATGCTTATTGCCTTTATAGTCGTGCGCTGGATAAACCAAAGTCTCTTCAGGAAGTATCAATAAACGTTCAAAGAGTGAATTATAAGCATCTTTGGAATTGCCATTTTGGAAATCAGTTCTTCCTGTTCCATTGATTAAAAGTGTATCGCCAGTGAAAATTCGATCTTTCATAGTAAAACAATATGAATCATCTGTGTGTCCTGGAGTATAAAGAGCTTCTAAAACAATTCCGTCTATATTTATCTTTTCATTGTCCTTTACCTTCAAGCTAACTACTTCAGATTTCGTGTGTTCTCCCATAACTGTTTCACAATTTGTTCTCTCTTTTAATTCTGCCATAGCAGAAATATGATCAGCGTGTATGTGAGTGTCGATCACTTTTACCAGCTTTAAATCTAAGTCGTCTAATAAATTAATATAAACAGAGGTATGTTCTATTACGGGATCAATAATTAAGGCTTCACGACCCTTATCGCTTGCAACGATATACGTGTAAGTAGATGATTTCTCGTCAAAAAGCTGTTTAAAAATCATTTTGAATCAACATCTTATAAAAATTTGAACAGAAAGCAATCTTGTTTATAATAATTCTAAATTAATAAAGGGGAATTCAATGACTTTAAAAATTAATAGCATGTGTCCAGATTTTGAAGCTAAGACTTCAGAAGGAGACATATCTTTTCATGAATGGCTAGGAGATAGTTGGGGAGTGTTGTTTTCGCACCCTAAGGATTTCACACCTGTTTGCACTACTGAACTGGGTGTATTGGCTGGAATGAAAGATGAATTTGATAAAAGAAATGTAAAAGTGATAGGACTAAGCGTGGATGGTGTTGAAGATCATGTAAAATGGTTAGATGACATTAAAGATGTTTCAGGCATCAGACCAACCTATCCAATAATTGCTGATGAAGATTTAAAAGTTGCTAAGCTTTTCAATATGCTTGAAGGTGATGCTGGTACATCATCAATGGGAAGAACTGCCGTAGACAACGAGACTGTTCGGACAATATTTGTTGTAAGGCCAGACAAAAGAATTGGCCTATATCTTACATATCCAATGGCTACAGGAAGAAATTTCCATGAAATTTTGCGTGCAATTGACTCTATGCAGCTTACCGCTAATCATAAAGTTGCAACTCCAGCTAACTGGAAAAAGGGTGAAGATGTTGTAATACTTCCAGCAGTTAAAAATGAGGATGCAGAAAAAATATATCCTGATGGATGGGAAACTGTGAAACCTTATTTACGCAAGGTACCTGATCCTTCGAAATAAATTGGATAGTAAACTCTTATCCAAACAATCTCAGCATTGGGAAAATAATTTCCTAAATAAGCCTGAGATGTTTGGAATAGATCCCAGTATAGCTGCTATCAAATCTGTAAAAATATTCAAATCCCATAGAATTAATAAAGTTTTAGAAATAGGAGCTGGCCAGGGTCGTGATACTTTATATTTCGCTAAACAAGGTTTCAAAATTGACTCTTTAGATTACAGTAAAAAAGCAATTAATGACATAAGTGAAAAAAGTAGAACGAATCGTTTAGAAAATCTTATTACACCTAAGGTTCATGATATGAGATTGCCCTTACCTTATAAGAATGAATGCTTTGAAGCATGTTATTCACACATGCTTTACTGTATGGCATTTTCGATGAATGAGATTATATCATTAAATAATGAAGTTTTAAGAATATTAAAAAAGGGAGGTATAAATATTTTTACTGTTCGTAATACATTGGACGGTGATTACAAAAATGGCATTCATAGAGATGAAGATTTATATGAAAATGATGGATTTATTGTACATTTTTTTTCGATAGAAAAAATAAAGAAGCTTCTAAATGGGTTCGAATTAATAAAAATTGATGATTTTAATGAGGGAAAGTTTCCGAGAAAATTATATAAAGTTGTACTTAAGAAATTATGAAAATTGATAAAACATTGCAACTTCCTTGCGGTGTAGAGATAAAAAATAGATTTTTAAAATCTGCAATGACGGAAGGTATTGCAAATAGTGATGCATTATCAAACGAACGTCATGTAAAACTATATGAACGCTGGGCAAAAGGGGGTACAGGAATCTCAATTACTGGCAATGTACAAATAGACCATCGGTACATTGAGCGCGCTGGAAATGTTGTTATAGAAGGGACACAAACAAATGAAAGCTTAGCAGCTTTAGCAAATTGGTCTCAGGCTGGAAAACAGAACAACACACAATTATGGATGCAGCTCAGTCACGCAGGGCGTCAAACCCCATTTTCTATCAATAAAAAATCAGTAGCACCTTCAGTCAAACCTATGCCGACTTTAGGTGGAATTTTGAAGTTTGGGGTACCCGAGAAACTCTCACACACTCAAATTCTAGATATCATTGATCGATTTATTAACGCTGCTGAAATTGCAAAACAAACTGGTTTTACTGGCGTACAACTACATTCAGCGCATGGATATTTATTATCAGAATTTTTGTCACCAAATATAAATAATAGAACTGATCAATGGGGCGGCAGCATTGAAAATAGGTCAAGATTGTTGATTAGTATTATTGATGGGATCAGAGCAAGAGTTGGAAATAGCTTTCCCATATCTATAAAATTAAATTCATCAGATTTTCAAAAAGGTGGTTTTACCCATGAGGAAAGTATTGAAGTTGCCAAACTACTTAATTTAACCTCATTGGATTTGCTTGAGATTTCTGGAGGTACATATGAAAATTTTGCAGCCTTGGAAATTGATTCTTTTAACCTAAAAAAAATGAAAACAATAAAACCTCAAAGAAGTACAGTTGTAAGAGAGGCTTATTTTTTAAAATATGCAGAGGAAATCAAAAAGTTTCTGTCAATTCCCCTCGCGGTAACCGGAGGTTTTCGCACTATTGATGGAATGAATAGCGCACTCAATAGTGGAGCCTGTGATGTTATAGGTCTTGGAAGACCTTTATGCTCCGAACCTGAAATTATTAATGAATTGATAAGTGGAGAAAAAAAGTCAGCTACACTTTATGAGAATATTCTTCAATTTGGACCTTGGATATTTGGCCTTAACAGTCCGATTGCATTGATGAGGTCTAATAATAAAGCAGCTCAAGTATATTGGTGCTATCGACAAATTTTAAAAATGGCTAACGGTGAAGAAGTTAATAACAAGCTTAGTTTAACAAAAGCTTTATTTGATCATTTTAGAGAAGATTCAGCCAACAGTAAAAAATACCAAGAATATTGGAGTGATCTAAATTGAAGAGATTAATCATTCTTATAATTCTCTTTTCAAATTTTGCTTATGCAGATCAAAAAGATGGTCGCTTGATTGAGCTTTTTGATAAATTATTTTTAAGTACTAATAATATGGAGGCTAGTAAGCTTCTGTTTAATATATGGGATATATGGTCTATAGCCGATAATCAAGAAACGCAGATTTTATTTGATGAAGCAAATCAATTCATGGATGTTGGTGAATTAGATAACGCAATTGAATTATTTTCAAAAGTTATTGAGCAATGCCCAGAATTTGCCGAAGGGTGGAACAAGAGAGCCACTGTTTATTTTTTAAAAGGTGAATTAAATAAATCTATATCAGATATTGAAAAAACGTTATACCTAGAGCCTCGTCATTTTGGTGCACTTGATGGCTTAGCAGAAATTTACTTGATTAAAGATGATCTGTTAGGTGCTGCAGCAACATATCGACGAATTTTAGAAATTATTCCCTCAAGTAAAAAATCTCAAGACCGATTAAGATTAATTAATGATTTATTATTTTGATGTGTGGGCGTTACGTACTTTCAGATACAGAAGTGGTTGAAAAAAAATTTAAAACTAAAGTACCAGCATCATATAACATTGCTCCATCACAAAATGTTTTAGTGCTTAAACCGAACCCTGAAATGATTAAGTGGTCTTATTCTCCAAAATGGAAAGAGGATATGAATCTTATCAATTGTCGCCATGAAACATTACTTGAAAAGCCATCTTTTAGAGGTTCCATGCGATGTGTTTTTGTGGCTAATGGATGGATTGAATGGCAAAGATTAGAAAATGAAAAAAAACCTTTTTTTCATTCAATAAAAACTGAGCTCATATATTTTGCTGGAATTTATAATTTAACAAGTGGTTGCGCGGTGGTAACTTGCCAATCAACTCAACGTATTGCTCAAGTTCATCACCGTCAGCCATTGTTGTTAGAAGAAAAACAGATAGGTGAATGGCTTTCGGGCAAACATCAAGTAGAAAGAAAAAAAGACGATCTAGTAGATTTTTATGAGATATCTAAACAAATAAATAGTCCAAAAAATAACAACAGCCAGTTGTTGGAGCAAATTTAAAATATATAATTCTTTCATGACTAAGTTATATCATTTCATAGACAGCACATTTATAGATTTAGGAAGACAGTTTAAACTAAGTTACTTACCACCACTCATGATTTACTTAGCTGCTGGTGTTGCTGGATTGACAGGTATTGTTGGAACTTTTTTTGTCAAGGACTATCTCAATTTATCTGCTGCATTTCTGGCGGGTCTTGGTTTTTGGGCTGGAATTCCGTGGGCCTTAAAAATGCCTTTAGGTCATTTGGTTGATTTGATATGGGATCAAAAAAATTACCTTGTGTACATAGGAGCGTCATTAATTGCAATAAGCCTAGGCATCATGTTCGGCCTTATTGCCCACACAAGCTTTATGTCACAATTCCTTAATATTGAAACCTGGTATGTGATCAGTGTATTGCTAGCGCCGATCGGATACGTTGTGCAAGATGTCGTAGCTGATGCAATGACCGTTGAAGCGGTTCCAAGTCAAGATGAACAGGGCAATCTTTATTCACCTGAGTTAATAAAAAATATGCATACCACTATGCAAACTTTGGGAAGATTTGCAATCATTGGAGGAACTGTTGTTGTCGCTCTGATTAATGTAATTATTTTCAGTAGTGTTGAAGCTGAAACTGAACAAGAAAAAATATTGCTATATGCAAATATTTACCTTTTTGCATTAATCATTCCTTTAATTTCAGTACTAGGCGTATTTCTCTCAATTTACCTTAAAAACAAAAGAAGAAATAAATTATCATATGCTGGTGTTGAAGAGAAGGTAGCAAGTGAGAAGACAAAAGTTGATTGGTGGATACTTGGGGGTTCACTTATTTTTGTCATATTTACTCTTACTGTAGGTGGCTTCAATCTTCCTTATGCTCAAGAGATCGTGTTTGTAGGATCAGTAAGTATTATTTTCTTCTTGATGGCTAAGTTAATGCGTGAGCTTCCTGAGTCAATGCGACTAACCATTTTAGGAACTGCAATCATAATATTTATTTTTAGAGCCATGCCAGGTCCTGGGGCAGGTTTGACTTGGTTTGAAATAGACAATTTAGGTTTTGATGAGCAATTTTTTTCAGTCCTTTCTTTACTCGCTTCATTTCTAACATTGCTGGGAATAATTGTTTTAAGACCGTTTATGGTAAATAACTCGATTGCAAAAATTATAGTTATTTTATCTATTGCTGGCGCAGTTTTATTCTTACCAAGTGTGGGCATGTATTATGGGTTTCATCAATGGACCGCCTCCCTAACCAATGATGTGGTTGATGCGCGTTTCATAGCTATTTTTAATACCGCGCTTGAATCACCTTTGGGGCAAGTATCGATGATTCCATTGCTTGCTTGGATTGCGAGAAATGCGCCCGCTCATCTTAAAGCGACGTTTTTTGCCGTATTTGCCTCTTTTACTAATCTTGCTCTATCCGCAAGTTCATTGTTTACAAAATACCTTAATCAAATTTATGAGGTCACAAGGGAAGTAAAAGACAAGATTACAAATGAAATTCTTTCAGTTGCAGATTACTCTGAATTGGGCATTTTATTAATTGCTGTAACACTTCTCACTCTTTTGGTCCCAATATTTTCTGTTATAATTATTCAGAGAACAAGGTTGAAAACAAATGAGTAATATTAATTTATGAAGAATGTACTGCAAATACTTGGAGTATTTTTTATTGGTGCATTAATTGGTTTTATACTCATAGGTTTTGGTTTGTCAGTTGATGTATCGATGATGGCAGGTACAGCTGTGATATTGGTTTTAGCTTATTTAGTAACTAAGCAAAATAACAAGGGGAAGAAATAAATGGCAACTATTCCAAGTGAGCAGATTAAAACTAAAGAAATATTAGACTGGAAGGGTTTACATTTACTCAATTTTAGAACATCTTCTTGTTCACAAAAACTTCGAATTTACCTTAACTTAAAAAAAATCAGTTGGACTTCGCACAGTGTAAATCTCGCAGCAGGAAAAAATTATACAGAATGGTTTTTAGGTATCAATCCTAAAGGGCTCATTCCAGTACTTGTGGATGATGGACATGTTGAAATTGAAAGCAATGACATACTGATGTATCTTGAAAAAAAATACCCTCAAAATCCTTTATTCGACGATCATGAAGAGGAAAATATGAATACTCTTCTTAAAGATGAGGATGTTCTTCATGAAGACATTAGAAACATTGCTTATCGTTATATGTTTGGTGGTCTAGGCAAAAAGAGCTCTAAGGGACTCGAAGTATTCAAAAACTATAAATCTTCTAATTCTGAACTTGATAAACTTAAGATGAAAGAGGTCGAATTTTATGAAACCTACGACAAAGAAGGAATTACTGATGACGCTGTAAAACAGTCATTGGTTAAATTTTGTGACCGTTACGACAAATTTGAAGGCCGTCTAACTAACCAAAAATATTTAATGGGCGATAAGCTTTCGTTGCTAGACCTTGCATGGTTTATTTATTCATATCGGCTCTATGTATCTGGATTTCCTTTTCGTAAGTTATATCCACATGTATCAAATTGGTTTCATGACCTTTATTCACAAAATGAATTTTATAAGGAAGTAAACGACCCTTTGATTCTAAAATTAATTAGACAGTATGCAAAAATAACAACAGCGCTTAATAGAAGATCAATAAAGGCATTAATGCCAAAATAATGACCAAAGATCGTGACGTTAAACTTGAGGGATATTACAAATCCCATTGGCCAGTAGAATGTGGAGGAAACCGCAGACAAAAAGCTGCCAATGGAAGATTGGATGTAAAAAATAAACAAGCACGAGTACAAAGCATTTGTAACGAAAGATGGAACGTTATGACCATTTTTCGAGAGCGCGAAGAACTTTTTCTTGGAGGCACTATGCCAAGTTTTACTGGTCCGCCTCCTTTTGGTTGGGTTCAAAAAATTGACCCTCAAACTCTTGAAGTTATTAATGAGACACCTCGACTTCCCTGCGGTGAGCATGTTTGGTGCGGAGCCATTGCTGCCCATCAAAATGGCAACATTATTAAAGTTAATGGCAATTACATGCATAGTATTACTAATCAATGTGAAGTCGACATTGAAAAAAAGCTTCCAATTGATCAAGCACATAACGGGTTATTGGTCTTGTCTGATGGTTCTATTGTAACCAAAGATCTTCGCCTTGAGGGGCAGGGCAGGTCAACCATCACGCGACTGAACGATAAACTAGAGTTAATGCATGAACCTTTTTTATTGCCTGAAGGTTCAATGGGTAGAATCGCTTCAGATAAAAATGATGATGGTGAATTTATCTACATACCTGGAATAAAAAAAATATGGAAAATAAAAGTTGATGAAAAGCTTTCTGTGGATGGAAGTTGGTCGCCAACCTATCGCTCAACCGATGATGATCAAGGCCTATCTTGGGACGGGTGTATTTCAGATGGTTCCATGTGGCTAATGAATAATGGTGATATAGATTCACTGAGAGCAATATACTCAACCCATCCTAATGGTAGGTTTAATAAAGCGCCTAAGGAGCTAAGTTGGAGAAGAAGCGCTCCTTGGAGCTGTAAGCAGAGATTGTATAAATTTGATCTCTATTCTAATGAATTTCAGTATATTGAGCCATTTGAAAAATCTGGAGGTGGTATAATAGCCCCACCAGTAAATATACCAGAACATAACGTATGTGTTTGTTGGGATAGTATTAATGGGGGACTAGCAGGCATTGATACCACAGCAAAAAAACTCGATCTTTCCTGGAAAATTGATGATATCCGTCCAACAATGCAGCCTGTTGTTTTTCCTGAAAGCGAAGAGCTAGTTATTAATAGTTTTGAAGAAAATGATGATAAATTGGTTGTGATTGATTTAACTAATGGCAATATTTTAGATAAAGTTTCTCTTAAGTCGCCGTTAGCAAATGGTATGTTTTTAACACCTGGTTTAAATAATGATATTTTTTACTGCACAACAAGAACAATAGCTAGGGTGAGTTGGACGTAACATACATTTAATTTTTAGTTCTTTTCATTATGTATATGTTGGAGTTAGTATAATCGTTTAATTATAAAGGAGAAAATATGGAATTTTGCAATGCTGTGAGAGCTAAAGTCAAAGAAGGTTGTGAAGAAGAATATTTGGAGATCAATAAAGGTTTTGAAAATTTACCTGGCCAAAAGATTAGTCGTCTTTTTAAAACAGGAGAAAGAACTTATTGCTATATCGGCATTTGGGAATCAGAAGAGGCAATTGCTGCTCAGAGAGATGCAATGATCGCAAATTTAGATAAGATGAGGCACGTCCTTGAAGAATTATCACCTGAATTAGGTGTGACTGATCCTGTTTCAGGTACAGTTGTTCTTGATTATGATGGATAAATCAGGTTAAGATCTTAATATGAATCTAGATCTACCTGAGTTGTTATTTGGCATTCCATTGCATTTAACACTTTTGTGTATTTCTAAATTATACGCAAACAGGTCATATGATGAAGCAGCAGGATATTTTAGTAAGGCGGGTAAAGTTTAAAAATTTATTACCTCCTATAATTAAGCTAGTCATCAAAAGAAAATGCAATCTAAGTTTTATTGACTTAAACAAAGCCACGAGAGCTTCTAAAACATATCATTAATAATATGAGCTTAACCGACGAAGGACATTACGGTCCCAAACAATTGAATATGCTTAAAACCATCTGGGGTGAGGGATTTTTGTCACCGGGAGGCACTGATGAAATTGATCAAATTTTAAAAGGATTAGACTTAAAAGGCAAAAAAGTTTTGGACATTGGCTGCGGCACAGGAGGAGCAGTTTTTCATATGGTAGAAAAATATGGTGCTAATGAAGCAATTGGCATAGATCCAGAACCATTAGTTATCGAAACTGCAAATGATTTAGCTATAAAGAAAGGCATATCTGATAAAGTAAAGTTTATCTGTACTAAGCCTGGTGAACATCAATTTGAAGATAAAAGCTTTCAGATTGTCTTTAGTAAAGAAGCCTTTTTACATATCATTGACAAAAAAAAATTACTCCAAGAGATAAATGATATCTTAGTTGATGATGGAATTCTTTCCGTTGGAGATTGGATGCGTAATGATGATAACGAACCATCGGAGGAGATGAAGGAGTATATTGCAGCAGAAGGTCTAGATATGTTCATGTGCTCACTCGAAAAGTACGAAAGTCTTTTAAAAGAAACAGGATTTAATGTTCTCTCGTTAAATGATCGTAATAAATGGTACTTAGAAAAAGTTAAGACAGAAATATCAGATATAAAAGGCCCCCTTTATGATGAGGTGACAAGGCTAATCGGAAAAGAAGAAGCAGACGGAGCGCTTGAGATTTGGGAAAAATTGCTTGGTGTAGTTGAAAAAGGTGAACATCGCCCTGGTAATTTTCAAGCTATAAAGATATCAAGCTAATATGGAGAATAAATTATCCCAGGTAGATACTGATCGTATTATTGAAATGGCTTGGGAAGATCGCACAACGTTTACTGATATAAATAATCAATTTGGACTTAAAGAAAAAGAAGTGATAAAGATTATGAAAGATAACCTTAAACGTAATTCTTTTCTGAAATGGAGACAAAGAGTTAGGGGACGAAAAACAAAAATAAGTTCAATATCAGATCGTTTTAAATCATCTAATCAAAAGACATAATAACATGAGTTCAGTACAAACTATTTCATCTGAAGACTGCTTTAAAAAATTAAATGAAGACCAGAATTCATACCTAATTGATGTAAGAAGTCCGACTGAGTGGAATGTTGACGGCATTCCGGATGAAGATTCTTTTGAGGGCATCCTCTTTAAATTAGCTATAAGAAATGAGGAGGGAATTCAGAACCCTAATTTTATCGAGGAATTTAAATCTCTAGATATACCGAAGGACTCAAATATTTATTTTATTTGTAAGTCAGGGATGCGTTCTAACCTAGCTGCCAACATGATTGAGAATGAAGGCTATAAAAGCCTGTTTAATGTTGAAGATGGTTTTACTCTTGGCTGGAAACCTAAAGGTCTTCCTTCAGCAGAATATTAGTCTGAAACTGAAACAATTTTTTCAATCAGTTTGTCCAAATCATAATCGTTGTTAGCCAGGAATGACTGAAATTCTTCTCGTTGTGCAATTACAAGGCTGATACCCTCAATGTTTAAGTCAATAATTTTTATCTGATTGTTTTTATTTAGAAGTCTCCACTTTAGATTAATTTTAAGAGTATCTGTTCCCTCCCTAACTATATTACTTTCAACAATCACGTATTTCCCAGCTTCTTGGGATCCAATTACATCAACTTTTTCACCAGTATACTGATCAAGTTTGTTAGCATAGGAGCTGACAAAATAATCTTTAAACGCAATTAAATAGTTTTCCTTTTGTTCATCAGAAGCATTTTTCCATGCTTTAGATAAAACAAATTTTGAAATCAGATTAAGATCAATTGATGACATTACTAATTCGGTAAAACTCGAAGTTCTTTCAGAATCAGAGATTGTATCATTACTTAAGATAGAAATAGCTGAGTCAGCAAATGATGTTACAAAATTTTCTTCCTCTAAAAAATTAGACGAATGAGCTGTAAAGTTAAAACTGCAGAAAAGTAAAAGTATATAAATATGAAATCTAATTTTAGTCATATGTAATCTCAATATCTGGTCCTACATAGCTCTCATCAATCTCAAAGTCATCAAAAATATCATTTTCTTGCTCTGAAGAATCGATTTCTAGATTACTAGCTGCCTGACTCTCCCTTCCTTGTGAATAAAAACTTCTGACTGCAGCATAATAATCGATTGAATTATTTTGAAGGTCATCAAGAATTTCAACATTTTGAGACCTAAAATCTACAGCGCCTGTTCCTAATCGATATGTTCTAAGTGAGTCAGGAGCACTCCCCCCTCCAATCTGATACATTGGGTCTAAAAGAGATGTGGATAGAAGGCCTGCAAAGTCTCGAGGATTAGATGGCCCCAAGAAAGGTAATACTACGTATGGTCCTGAGGAAACACCCCAAACTGATAGTGTTTGTCCAAAATCTTCAGTTTCAGTCACTAATCCGATGCTTGATGCTGGATCAAAGAAGCCCAATAATCCAACAGTTGAATTAATGATGAACCTTGATGTTGATACTCCAGCTTTTCTTAGTTCTCCTTGAAGAAGGTTGTTAACAGCAGTAATGGGCATGCTTAAATTATTTAAAGAATAAGTAATTCTATTTCTTACAAAGCCTGGAACTACCGCTTTATAAGTCACAGCAATTGGTCTTAAGATAATTTTATCAAAGATAATATTAAAAGAGAATACAACTCTATTTACTTTTTCAAATGGATCATTAACTGTTGAGACCTCTTGTTTAGATAAAGAGCTATTCAACTCAGTACTTTTCGACGCGCAACCCTGAAAGAAAAGGGTTGATCCAATAATTACCACTAATAGTATTCTCAAATTCATTAGATTAATGCTATTCTATATAAATTTTCTAATCAAATTAATACTTTAATTGAGTTAAAATTTATGAGGCATTTTATACAATAAATGGAACTATTTTGAGAACCAAAGATATCATTTTAGTATTAATGATAAATTTTGCTTTTAGTTTAGCATTTATTTCAGCAAAGATTGGCGTAACAGAATTTCCTCCATTTCTCTTCACAACAATGCGCTTTTTTCTTATAGCCCTCATTTTAATTCCATTTCTTAAGTTTCACAAAGGCCAGATGACTAATATTTTGATTGTTTCCATCCTTGGAGGGGGCATACATTTTGCATTCTTTTATTTAGCACTCGATAACTCCCAATATATTTCATCTGTTGCAATCGTACTCCAGCTAGGGGTACCATTTGCAACTATATTGTCAGTTATATTTCTTAAAGAAGTGATCCGATGGCGAAGAATATTGGGTATCACCCTATCTTTTGGAGGTGTAATTATTTTAGTCTTCGAGCCAACAATTTTTTCCGATTTGGGAGGTGTTTATTTTGCTCTTCTTGCTGCATTTTCTATAGCTGTAAGTCTATTATTTATGAAAAAATTAGAAAATATAAAGGTATTTGATCTGCAGGCTTGGATTGCATTTATTAGCTTTATTTTCTTAGCAACAGTCTCACTAGTTTTTGAAGATAATCATATTGAAGTAGTAATAAATGCAAATTTAGTTGGTTGGTATGCAGTTTTATTTACAGCTTTTGCAGCAACATTAATAGGTCATGCAGGGTTTTATTATTTAATTACGAAGTATGAACTTTCCAAAGTAACACCTTTAACTCTCATGGCGCCTGTATTAGCTATAGTAAATGCATTTATAATATCTTTATTTTCATTGTATGAGGGTTTTGATGAGGTCATTACTGTGAAAATTATTTTTGGAGCTCTAATTACTTTAGTAGGAGTTGCAATAGTAATGATCCGTGAACCAGAAGAGAAAAAGGTTCCAAATTCGCCATGAAATTTCAATTCTTAAACTCTCCCAATTTTGATAAAAGAAAATATCGAAAAATAAAATATCTTATAATTCATTATACAGGCATGCTTTCATCAGCTGAGTCCTTAAAAAGACTGCAATCAAAAAAAGCCAAAGTCAGTTCACATTATTTTATAAATGAATACGGAAAAATCATTCAGCTCGTAAAAGATCATGACATTGCATGGCATGCAGGTATCTCATTCTGGGGATCAGACAAAAATCTCAATTCAAAATCAATTGGAATAGAAATTCAGAATAAAGGTCAAGAATTTGGTTATCATAAATTTAACAAGTCTCAGGTAAATGCTATTGCAAAGTTAATATTATATTTAAAAAATAAATATCAAATCAATGATGCGTTTATTTTAGGACATTCTGATATCGCTCCATTAAGAAAACTAGACCCTGGTTATTTGTTTCCCTGGAAAGCATTAAATAAAAAAGGCATAGGCTTACTTCCAAAAAAGAATAATTCCAATAAAGAATTAAACCCATCAGATATAAAAAACCTGCAAATGTTATTGAGTGACTTTGGTTATAAAATTTCTATTAATGGATTAATGGACAAGGAAACCCTTCAAGTTATTCATGCTTTTGAGAGCCATTATTGTCCTGAAGAATTAGAAGAATTTTCTGTTAAACGTAAATTGATAGGATATCTGGGAAATTTATTAAAATTTAAACACAGAAGCTTGACCAAAAAACACTAAGACTGTAAATGATATTTGTCAGATAATTGGATGACTGCTTTACTTGTAAAGAGGAAAGTCCGGGCTCCACAAGACAATGGTGCCGGGTAATACCCGGCGGGGGCGACCCCAGGGAAAGTGCCGCAGAAAATAAACCGCCTTAATTGAAATTTATAAGGTAAGGGTGAAAAGGTGAGGTAAGAGCTCACCGCTTTTTTGGTAACAAAAAAGGCATGGTAAACCCCGCCAGGAGCAAGATCAAATAGAGTTACAATAGTTAGTCTTGACTGTAACTGGGTTGATCGCATGATTCGTGTGGTAACACTCGAACTAGATGAATAGTCATAGATTTTTATTAAATCACAGAACCCGGCTTATAGATTATCTGGCAATTTTATATCTATTTATTTTCAATAACTTATAAAATTTTCTTAAAGTAAAAAATCACATAAGCTGCTGAAAAATATAACTAATCCAAAAAAAGATATAGACATTACCCATTTGATCCCATACTGTCCCATATAATCCCAATTTAACCCAAACGAGGTAATTTGTTGATTATTTTAATAACTAACTTTTTTTATAAAATGGCATTGTTTCTATCTACTTATATTAATCGCATAGACAAGAAAGGTCGTGTTTCAGTACCTTCATCATTCAGAAGTGTACTTGAACAAAATGGTCTTAAGGGAATGATTTGTTACCCTTCACCAACCCTTCAATCAATTGAAGGCTGTGCAATTAATCGAATGCAGAAAATAAGTGATGCGATTGAGTCTGCTGGACCTTTTAGTGAAGAAAGAAATACTTTTTCATCTTCTATATTTGCAGACAGTCATCAAATTCATTTTGATCAAGAAGGTAGAGTAATAATACCTGGTGAATTAATTGTATCAGCAGGAATTATTGATCAAGTTTCATTTGTAGGCATGGGGGAAACATTTCAAATGTGGAACCCGACTACGTATGAAGACTATAAAAAAGATAAATCAAATAGTGCGAAGAATAATTTAGCAAATCTCAAATGGAGTAATCAATAACTAATGAAAACAGGAGGGTAATTTCATGGTTTTAAATTTAAGCGTTCCAGAACTAAAAGAACTTAAGCCTAAGATAACTGTGTTTGGAGTCGGAGGCGCAGGCGGCAATGCGATCAACAACATGATTGAAGCAGGTTTATCCGGTGTTGAGTTTGTGGCAGCCAATACAGATGCACAGGCCCTTTCTAAATCATTAAGTGACTCTAAGATGCAACTAGGAGTTCAAGTAACAAAAGGTCTTGGCGCAGGTTCACATCCTGATATTGGAAAGTCTTCAGCTGATGAAACTAAGCATGAAATCATGGAACGTTTAGAGGGAACTAATATGCTTTTCATCACGGCTGGTATGGGTGGAGGCACTGGTACAGGTGCTGCACCAGTAATTGCACGGGTAGCAAAAGAATTGGGCATCCTCACTGTTGCAGTTGTTACAAAACCATTTCAATTTGAAGGAGCTGGCAGAATGCGTATCGCTGAGCAAGGCCTCAAAGAATTAGAGCATTTAGTAGATACAACAATTGTAATACCTAACCAAAACTTATTCAAAGTCGCTGATGAAAAAACAACTTTCGCAGATGCTTTTTCAATGGCGGATGATGTTTTACATGCAGGGGTAAGAAGTATTACAGATTTAATGGTTGTTCCTGGACTTATAAATTTAGATTTTGCAGATGTAAAAACAATCATGAATAACATGGGGCGCGCCATGATGGGAACAGGAGAAGCTTCTGGTGAAAATAGAGCCATTGAATGTGCCCATAATGCCGTAACGAACCCATTACTTGATGACTATTCACTTGATGGAGCTAAAGGACTTCTCATTAATATAACTGGTGGAACTGACCTTACTCTTCATGAAGTCGACAAAATTACAAATGAGATTCGAGAACAGGTTCATCCTGATGCAGATGTAATTGTGGGATCAATTTTTGACGACAAACTTGAAGGCAAGGCAAGAGTTTCTGTTGTAGCCACAGGATTAGACTCACATCCAAAGCCAACTAAATCAATTGTAGATTTACAAATAACAAGAAATTCTGCTGTATCATCAATGGCGGCTATACCAGCAGCAAATTCAAACTCAGTACAAGCTTCGTTAAGCAATGAAGAGATGAATGAAGAAGTAAATGAAAATTCTGATCCATATATGTTCATGGATGGGGAGGATTCAGATACTCAC